>DASVVG010000001.1:0-1555 GCA_036386655.1 Caulobacteraceae bacterium
ATCAAGCCGCATCACTTGGCGCGCAGGGCGGTCGTGTACGTGCGGCAGTCCTCCGCGCACCAGGTCCTGCACAACCCGGAAGGCCGCGCGCTGCAGTACGCCATGCGCGACCGGCTCGCGGCGCTCGGCTGGTCGGAGATCGAGGTCGTGCTCATGGAACCATAGCAGCGCCTGGCGGGCGCTACCCAGCTCGGCCACCTTGTCGAACACCAGGCCAATCGCCTCCTGCACGCGCCGGTCCGGATCCTTCTCCAGCCGGTCGCCGGCCTTGATGAAGCCGACCGGGGCGGCGACCACCAGCTCGCCCCGGCGCGCCTTCTCATGGCGCGCCGAAAGCGAGCGCTGCCGCAGCAGGTCGAGCTCGTACTCGTTCAGGCTGCCCTTGAGCCCGAGCAGCAGCCGGTCGTTGCCGTCCCGCGGAGCATAGATCGCCTCCCCGTCCACCAGCACCGTGTCGACCACCCGGCACATCTCGATGAGCTGCTGCCAGTCGCGGCTGTTGCGGGCGAAGCGCGACACTTCCCGCGCCGCCACCGCGCCCACCTTGCCCAGGCAGACCTCGGCGACCATCCGCTGGAAGCCGGCGCGGGCCACGCCGCCCGCGGCGGAGCGGCCGAGATCGTCGTCCACGACCTCGATGTCCGACCAGCCGAGCGCCGCGAGCCGGTCGCGCATGGCGTACTGCAGCGCGCGGCCTTCCGGGTTGTGCAGGACCTGGTGCGCGGAGGACTGCCGCACGTACACGATCGCCCTGCGCGCCAAGTGATGCGGCTTGATCTTGTCAGGGGTCATGGCGGCGACCTCCTGCGCGCGGTGCCTCGCCCGCGCCGTGCTGGAGCAGCAGCCGCGCCACCAGGCCGGCCAGGGTCCGCCGCGTCTCCTCGGGCAGCGCCCACCAGACCGCGGCGCCCGGGCCGCTCGCCGCAGGAGACGGGACGAACAGGTCGGATTGCGGAACTCGGCGCCCCGGCGTCTCCCGGCGGCGGTCTCGGCGGCGTCGCATGGGCCTCTCCCCGATTCTGGTTGGGGGAGTCTCCCTCCGCTGCCGAGGCCGAAGCATCCGTCGGCCCGGAGCCTGTCGCCTCCGCCAACAGCCGCCGCAAGGCGGAAAGCGCGCCAACGCCGACCCGCGGTCGGGACGCCACGGCCAGGGGCACGCAGGCCTCCCGCTCGAACATCCAAGCCGGCACCTCGAGGCACCGGCCGGCGTCCCCGGCGAGGCGGCACCGCAACGCAGTCGCGTTCCCTCTTTCGCTCACCTCATGGACGTGGACGGAGAGACCGCTCCACGGATGCCACGGGTACAAGAGCGTCCGTTCCGTGGTCCTGTGGGCGTTCAGCCGTCGAGTTGTACAATACGGTCTTGCCGCACAGCTCGCTTGGGTTACGGGCCGCCGGTATCGGTCGCCAGTGGCCCTAGGGCCTGTCCTCAGATGAGCCAGACGTAGGCGGCGGCGAGGTGGATGGCAGCGAGGAAGTTGCGCGCGGTCTTGTCGTATCGTGTGGCGATGCCGCGGAACTGCTTGAGCTTGGCGAAGAAGTTCTCGATCAGGTG
>DASVVG010000002.1:0-31704 GCA_036386655.1 Caulobacteraceae bacterium
GGCCCGCCGCCCAGGTTGAAGGCGCGCCCCGACACCTGCGCGATCCGCCGCCAGGCGGCCACGTAGGCGTCCACGGCGTCCGACACGTCCAGGATGTCGCGCACCTGACGCCCGTCGCCGAAGATCGAGATCGGCTCGCCATCGAGCGCCCGGATCAGGAAGTGGGCGACCCAGCCTTGGTCCTCGGTGCCCATCTGCCGCTGCCCGTATATGCAGCTCATCCGCAGCACCGCGGTCGGAATCCCGAAGCTTCGCGCATAGTCGAGCACGTACTGGTCGGCCGCCCCCTTCGAGCAGCCGTAGGGCGTGTGGAAGTCGAGGTTCCGAGCCTCGCCGATGCCGCGTCGCCGCACCTCCGCGTCCCGGGGCACGTAGGCTTCGCCGTCGAGGTCGAACTCCAGGTCCCCGAGGTCACCGTAGACCTTGTTGGTGCTGGCGAAGAGCAGGGGCACGGGCTCGCGCCGCGCGCGTAGCGCCTCGAGCAGGCTCACCGTGCCACGCACGTTCACGTCGAAGTCGCCGACCGGGTCCACCATGCTGGTGGTGACCGCGACCTGCGCCGCCAGATGGAACACGGCCGAAGCGTCCCGCGCCGCGCGCGCCAGCGCGTCCTCGTCCCGCACGTCGGCGATCACCGAGGATATCCGCTGCGGATGCCGGCTCTTCAGCCACTCGAGGTTCCGCTCCACCCCCGCCCGCGCGAGCGCGTCGAACACCAGGACGTCATGCCCCTCGCCGGCCAGCCGGTCAGCCAGGTTGGAGCCGATGAACCCGGCCCCGCCCGTCACCAGGATCGGGCTCCGGCTCAAGCGACCAGCCCCCGCGCTTCCAGCTCCTTGCGGGCCTCGGCGGCCTTGTCGCTGGCCTCCTGCCGCGCGACCCACTCGGCGAGCTCCGCCAGCCCCTCCTCGTAGACGGTCTGCGCCCGGTACCCGAGCTCCGTCTCCGCCTTGGTCAGGTCGGGCACGCAATGGCGGATGTCGCCCTTGCGCATCCCGCCCTTGATCAGCGGCTCGATGTCCTCGCGACCCATCGCCTTCGCGAGGCTCGCCGCGACCTCGGTCACCGTGCGGATGTCGCCGCTGCCGATGTTGAAGGTCTGGCCGACCGCCTCCGGCTTGTCCAGCGCCAGCAGGAAGGCGCGGGCCACGTCGGCGGCGTGCACGAAGTCGCGGGTCTGCTCGCCGTCCTCGAAGATCATCGGCGGTTGCCCGTTCGCGATGCGCGAGGCGAAGATGGCCAGCACCCCCGTGTACGGGTTCGACAGCGCCTGGCCCGGCCCGTAGGCGTTCCAGAGCCGCAGCGCCGAGCCCTCCATCCCGTAGGTCTGGGTTAGGGTGAGCGTCAGGCGCTCCTGTACGAACTTGTTTATCGCGTAGACGGAGGCGAGCGCGCCCTTCTTGCTTTCGGGCGTGCGCACCGGCGTCAGCGGCCGGCCCTGCGCGTCCACCGGGTCCCAGAGGCCCTGCGCCACCCGGTCCATGTCGCGCGTGACCGTCTCGTCGATCTCGCCGTCGGCCGTCCGGTACAGGCCCTCGCCGTAGATGCTCATGGACGACGCCACCACGACCCGGCGCACCGGGCGCTCGATCATCGCCTGGAACAGCACCGCGGTGCCGAGGTCGTTGACCGAGGTGTACCGGTCGATCTCGTACATCGACTGGCCGACGCCCACTTCGGCGGCGAGGTGGACGACGCTGTCCACGCCCTCCAAGGCGCGGCGAACCGCGGCGATGTCGCGGACGTCGCCGACCTGCAGTTCGGCGTCGCGATGCAGCTCGGCGGGGCGACCGCCGTCGCCGTGGACCTGCTCGATGAGGCTGTCGAGGATGCGGACCTTGTCGCCGCGCTCGATCAGCGCGGCGGCGACATAGCGCCCGAGGAATCCGGCGCCGCCGGTGATCAGAACGGTTTCGGCCAAGGGTCTACTCTGCGACCCGGCGGACGATCTTCGCTCCGTTCCGGCTGAGTTTCGTCTGCGGAATCATCCGTCCCCCTGAACTGAACAGCTGCAAAAAAACGGCCAAGGTTCTTCCTGGTTCCTATGTCGTTCATCCGACGGACCGGGGGCGGCACGGGACGTGCTAAGCAACTTACCTCGCCGGAGGGCGTTCACGCTCAAGCTGTGCGCCCGGGACGGGCCAGGGGGAGCCGCTGTTGAGGTCCAAGAATCTGCGGGTCGGCGTGGTCGGCGTCGGGAACTGCGCCTCCTCGTTCGTGCAGGGCCTGACCTATTACCGCGACGCCCAGACCAACGAGCCGGTCCCCGGGTTGATGAACGTCGAACTGGGCGGCTACCACGTCGGTGATGTCGAGATCGCGTCCGCCTTCGACGTCAGCGCGCACAAGGTGGGCCGCGACGTGGCCGACGCCATACTCGCCCCTCCGAACAACACCCAGCGCTTCTCGCCCGTCGCGCCCACGAAGGTGAACGTCGAGCGCGGCCCCACCTACGACGGCCTCGGCAAGTACCTGCGCGACGAAGTTCCGGAGTCGGACAAATCTGCGGTCGACGTGGCCGAGGTGCTGGCGGACACGAAGACCGACGTGCTGGTCTCCTACCTACCGGTGGGCTCACAGGCGGCCACCGAGCACTACGCCGAAGCGGCGCTGAAGGCCGGCTGCGCCTTCGTGAACTGCGTGCCGGTCTTCATCGCCTCTGACCCCGTCTGGGCGAAGCGCTTCGCCGACGCGCGGGTGCCGATCGTCGGCGACGACATCAAGAGCCAGGTGGGCGCCACCATCGTCCACCGCATGCTGACGCACCTCATGAAGGAGCGCGGCGTACGGCTCGACCGCACCTACCAGCTCAACTTCGGGGGCAACTCCGACTTCCAGAACATGCTCGAACGCGAGCGCCTGGAATCGAAGAAGATCTCCAAGACGCAGTCGGTGGCCAGTCAGCTCGACATCCCCCTAGACCCCGGCAACATCCACATCGGCCCGTCCGACTTCGTGCCGTGGCTGACCGACCGGAAGTGGGCCTACATCCGCATGGAGGGCACGGCCTTCGGCGGCGTGCCGCTGAACCTCGAGGTGAAGCTCGAGGTCTGGGACAGCCCCAACTCCGCCGGCATCGTCATCGACGCGGTCCGCTGCGCCAAGCTCGGGCTCGACCGCGGGGAGGGCGGCCCGCTGGTCGGCCCCTCCAGCTGGTTCATGAAGTCGCCGCCGCAGCAGTTCACCGACGAAGAAGCCCACGAGCGGACGCTGCAGTTCATCGCCGGCCGCGCGTGACCACCACCATCCTCTTCGTCCGCCACGTGCCGCACGAGCACCAGGACAAGGTGCACGTCTCGCGCACCGACGGCGTGCGGCTGGCCGCGGATGCCCCCGAGCGCCTCGCGCGCTTGGCCGCCCGCTTCCTGCGCGAGGACCTCGCCGCCGTCTATGCGAGCCCGGTCTCCCGTGCGATCGAGACCGCCTCCGCGGCCACCCAGCGGCCCGTCTCCGCCATCGGCGTCCGCGAGGACTTCACCGAGATCGAGTTCGGCGAGTGGACCGGCCAGAAAACCGACGCGGTCGACCGCGACCCGCGCCACAAGGTCTGGAACAACGTCCGCAGCCTCGCCCGCCCGCCCGGCGGCGGCGAGACCATGCTCGAGGTCCAGGCGCGCATGATGCACGGCGTGGAGGCCATACGCCGCGAGCACCCGGACCAGACGGTCGCGGTGTTCAGCCATGGCGACCCGATCAAGTGCGCGATCCTGTACCTGCTGGGCATGCCGCTCGACTTCTACGACCGCATCGACGTGGACCCGGGCTCCATCACCACCACCGTGGTGGGCGACTGGGGCGCCCGGGTCATCCGCCTGAACGAGGCCGCATGACGCCCGACCAGATCCGCCAGCGCGCCGAGCAGCTCGGCCCGTGGTTCCACAACCTCGACCTGCAGGGCGTGCAGACCGCGCCGGAGCACTTCCTGGGCGACTACCCGGCGGTGAAGTTCGCCAACTTCGCCGGCGTCATCCCGGAGGACCTCACCGGCAAGAGCGTGCTGGATATCGGCTGCAACGCGGGCTTCTACTCCATGGAGATGAAGCGCCGCGGGGCCGCTCGAGTGCTCGGCGTCGACTATGACGACGTCTACCTCGACCAAGCCCGCTTCGCCGCGGAGGTCACCGGCGCCGACATCGAGTTCCGGAAACTCTCAGTCTACGACGTGGCGACGCTCGGGGAGCGCTTCGATCTCGTCGTGTTCATGGGCGTCTTCTACCACCTGCGCCATCCGCTGCTGGCGCTCGACCTCATCTGGGAGCACGTCGCCTCCGACCTGCTGCTGTTCCAGACCATGCAGCGCGGCAGCGACGAGGTCGCGCCCGTCCGCGCCGACTACGACTTCTTCGAGCAGGACCACTTCGACGCGCCCGGCTACCCGAAGATGCACTTCATCGAACACCACTACGCCAAGGACCCCACCAACTGGTGGGCCCCCAACGCCGCCTGCTCGATGGCCATGCTGAGGAGCAGCGGCTTCGAGGTGCTCAAGCACCCGGAGCCCGAGGTCTACCTCTGCCGAAAGAAAGAGCGCCCCGCCGACTGGTACGGCGCCGTCTATCCCGCCAAGCCCACCCAGAAGGGGAACGGCCGATGATCGAAGCGGCGATGATCTGGAACGAGCCCAACAACAAGAGCCACTGGGACCCCGAGATCGACCCCGACTGGTCGAAGTTCAGCGAGATGGGGATCGCCGCGGCCAAGGCGATCGCCGACGTCGCTCCGGGCCTGCCGCGGGTGCTGGGCGGCATGAGCCCGATCGACCCGCACTTCCTGAACCGACTGGCCGGCCACGGCCTGATGGATCACCTCGACGTGGTGGCCGTGCACGGCTTCCCGCTCGACTGGAACCTGTGGTCGATCCACGACTGGCCGGCCAAGCTCGACGAGATCCGGGCGGTCACCGACAAGCCGATCTGGGTGTCGGAGGTGGGCATCTCCTCGTTCGGCGCCGAGGAGGTCCAGCTCTGGGGCCTGCAGAAGAGCGCCGAACTGCTCGTCGGCAAGGCCCCCCGCATCCACTGGTACAGCCTCTACGACCTGCCGCGCGCGTGGGAGGCCACCACCCGGCATAAGGAGGCCGAGGGCTCCTCCTACTACCGCCATTTCTACATGGGCATCCTGCGCGAGGACGGCTCGCCCAAGCCGTCGGTGGCCGAGTACGAGAAGGTCGCCGGCGAGATGGGCCTTTGCCAGTGGTTCCACTACCAGGACCACCGCCTCGACGACGCCGTCGCCTGGATGAAGCGCCTCGGCGTGAAGTACCTGCGCACCGGCCTCTCCTGGGCCGACAGCTTCCGCCCCGACGCCATCGGCTGGTTCGACCGCCAGATGGAGGCGCTCGCCGACTTCGACGTCACCGTCACCTTCTGCTTCACGCCCGAGCACCGGGGGATCGCCCCCCACCACACCAGCGCTCCGCAGGACCCGAACGAGTTCGCCGACTTCTGCGCCGCGATGCTCGACCGCTACTGGCGCGCGGGCTCGGCGGCCTTCTCCGGGTCGGCGTTGGGCCCGTCGGTGAGGCTGCCCGTCGGCGCGTCCTGACGCACCGCGCCAGGAGCCGGGGGCGCGTTGCGGCCGGTGTCCGTCGTCACCGTGTTGGCCAGTTCGCCGCCGCGGCCGACGTTCAGCTCCGGCGTCGACCGCTTGGTTTCCGGCGCGCCCTGCCCATACACGTCCTCCTGGCTGTCGGGCGCCAGCTTGCCCTGCCGGCCGGTCGTCTCCCCAGTCGTGCGCCACATGCCGAAGACCACCGCGAGCGCGACCAGCACGACCACCAGCGCCGCCACGACGATCTTGCCGCGCCCGCTCACCGTCTGTCCGGCCATGGTCTTCCCCGTCCTGTTCAGCTCCCCTGCCGAACGCCGCGCGGAAACCGCCGGTTCCTGCCCCTGAAATGAGCGCGGACGCCCTCAACCTCAGCTGGATCACCCCGGAGCTGGCGGTCGGTGGCAGCTTCCCCGCGGCGCACGCCGAGCACCTCGCCCGCACCCTCGGGGTCTCCGCCGTGGTCGACCTCCGCGCCGAGGCCTGCGACGACGAGGCGGTGCTCCGGCGCCACGGTCTGACCCTCCTCCACCTGCCCACCGAAGACCACTGCGCCGTCAGCCCCGAGATGCTCGCCGACGGCGCCGCGTTCGTCCGCGCGCGCCTCGACGCCGGCGAGAAGGTCCTCGTCCATTGCGAACACGGCATCGGCCGCTCCGCCCTGCTGGCGCTGTGCGTGCTCGTCGACCGCGGCGCCGACCCCCTCGAAGCGCTCCGCCTCGCCAAGGACCGCCGCGAGCTCATCTCCCCCAGCCCGGCCCAGTACGAGGCCTGGGCCGCCTGGCTCCGTGGCCGCGGGCTCTCGCCCCCGCCCTTCAACGCCTTCGCCGCGGTCGCCTACCGCCACCTCGCCTGATGCTGGTCTACGGCGACATCGTCCGCCCCTGCGCCCCGGTCGACCTCGTCGCCGAAATGCACGTCGCAATCGTCCGCGCCGAAGCCGCCGCCGGCCTGAACCGCCACGCCGCCTTGGTCTCCGCCCTGATCGCCGCCGGAGAACTCCTGCAAGCGGTTGCCGACGCCGAGTTCGTGGAGAGCGGCCGCGACGCCCCCTCGCCCGCCCAGGACGCGATAACCGCCCTCGCCAGCGACCTCGCCCATCTCGTCCGAGCTTCCTGGCTGTCCCTCTCCTCCGCTCATCCCCGCGCAGGCGGGGACCCAGGTGTTTTTGATCCCGACGATCAGGCCGCCGAAAAAGGCTGGGCCCCGGCTTTCGCGGGGGTGAGCGGAAAACTGGAGCTTCTCGCGACCCTCCCGCTCCCGGAGCGCCTCCAGGTGAAGCAGCCCGAGGGCTACGCCTTCTACGCGCTCTATCCCGAGGCCTACGTCGAGGCCGCCGCCGCGCTCCCGCCCGGCTCCGACTGGCGCGTGCTCGGCCTGCGCAGCATCGGGACCAGCCTCGCCGCCGCCGTTGCCGCCGCGCTCGAAGCCCCGCCGCCGCTCACCGCCCGCCCGAGCGGCCACCCCTTCGCCCGCACCCTCGAACTCGCCCCGGAACTCGCCGCCTCCGTCGGCTTCGGACAGCGCTTCGCCGTGGTCGACGAAGGCCCCGGCCTCTCCGGCAGCTCCTTCGGGGTCGCGCTCGACCTGCTCGAGGCGCAGGGCGCCCCTCGCGACCGGCTCCACGTCTTCCCCGGCCACGGCGGCGATCTGGGCCCGCAGGCGAGCGACGCCCACCGCGCCCGTTGGTCCGCCGTCTCCCGCCACGTCGTCTCCTTCGACGCCCTCCTGCTCGAAAGCGGCCGCCTCCAGTTCTGGGCGAAGGACCTGGTCGGCCCCGTGATCGCGCCGCTCGAGGACCTCTCCGGCGGCGGCTGGCGCGCCCTCGCCTTCCCCGGCGCCACGGACCTCCCGCCCTCCAACGCCGCGCAGGAGCGGCGCAAGTTCCTGCTCCGCACCGCCGACGGCGCCTGGCTGCTGAAGTTCGCCGGCCTCGGCCGCATCGGCGAGCGCAAGCTGGAGCGCGCCCGCGCCCTCCACGCCGCCGGCTTCACGCCCGAGCCCGCCGGCCTCGTCCACGGCTTCCTCGTCGAACGCTGGATCGAGCCCGCCACGCGCGCGCCGCCCATCCCCGTCGACCACCTCGCGCGCTACCTCCGCTTCCGCCGCGACCGCTTCCCCGCCGAGCCGGGGGCGTCCGCCGCCGAACTGTTCGAGATGGCTCGCGTGAACACCACGGAGGCCCTGGGCGAGGGCGCGGCGGCCGCGCTCGACCGCTTCCGCCGCCGCCTCCACGAGTTCGCCGTCGCCACCCGCCCTGTCGAGGTCGACGCCCGCCTGCATCCCTGGGAGTGGCTCGCCGCGCCCGACGGCCTCCTGCTCAAGACCGACGCCTTGGACCACCACGCCGCCCACGACCTCGTCGGTGCCCAGGACATCGCCTGGGACGTCGCCGGAGCGGTCGTCGAACTCGGCCTCGACTCCGAGGACGCCGAGCGCCTGCGCGCGCACCTCGACACGCCGCCCGACCAAGTGGCCTTCATGACCGTCGCCTACTGCGCCTTCCAGCTCGGCTACTGGTCCATGGCCGCCGACGCCCACGCCGGCTGGCCCGAAGAGGCCGCGCGCCTCTCCACTGCCCGAAACCGCTACGCCGACCGCCTCCGCGCCCTGCTTGACGCCTGACGCCCGCCCGGCGCAAACCGCCCCTCGCGACGGGTTCCTCGAGAGGGGATCAAAAGGGAACTCGGGTGTGAAGCCCGGGCTGCCCCCGCAACTGTAAGCGGCGAGCCGCGCGCCACATGCCACTGGGGGAGGAAGACTCCCCCGGGAAGGCGGCGCACCGGCGCTGAGCCGCGAGCCAGGAGACCTGCCCGCCGCCGTCGTCCAACGCCCGGCCGGGGTGCGCCGTGCGTTCGGGGTTCGTCCCGCGTGACGGCTACCCGGCGCCCGCAATCCCGCGAGCGACCGCAGTCGTGCGCGGAGGCGAAGATGAAGCGTTGGTTGTTCCTGTCGACGGCATTGGTCGGGGCGCCGGCCGCGGCTCAGCAGGTGGAGCCGCTCCCCGAGGTGGAAGAGGTGGTCGTCACCGCCGCCCGCCTCGCCGTCCCCGTCGAGCACACCCCCGGCGCCCGCGTCGTTACGGAAGCCGAGATCGAGCGCCGGGGCGCCGTCGTCGCGGGCGACGTGCTGGAGACCATCCCGGGGATCAACATCATCCGCAACGGGGGGCTCGGCGGCGTCACCTACATCCGCCAGCGCGGTCAGGCGGGCGGCAGGACGCTCGTCCTCGTCGACGGCGTGCCGGTGAACGATCCTTCGCTGCCGGAAGGCGGCTTCGACCTCTCCAGCTTCGAACTCGCCGACGTCGCCCGCCTGGAGGTGCTGTCCGGCCCTCAGGGCGCGCTCTGGGGCTCCGAGGCGATCGGCGGCGTGATCGGCTTCACCACCCGAGAGCCGGAGGGCGTCCGCATCGATGCGGAGGCCGGGTCCTACAGCACGGCCCGCGCCGCGGCCTCTGCCGGCCGCTCCACCGACGCCTGGGCGTTCGGCGTTAGCGCTTCCGGGCTGAGCAGCGACGGCTTCTCCAAGGCCGCCGACGGGACGGAGGACGACGGATTCGACACCCGCACGCTCGGCGTCAGTGGCCGCTACGCCGCGGGCGGCCGGATCACCGTCGATGGTCGCGTGCGCTACAACGCGGCGCGCGTCGAGATCGACGGGTACGATGCGAACTTCGCCTTCGGCGACACGCCCGAGGTCTACGACACCGAGACGCTCTCCGGCTTCGTCCGCGCACGCGTCGCCGACCTCGGCGGCCTCGACCACGCGTTCAGCCTCAGCGCCCTCGAGACCGAGCGCGTCGGCAGCGGCGGCGGCTTCCCCTATGCCTACGACGCCGAGCGCCGCGTCTGGCGGTACACCGCCGAGCACGACCGGCCCGCCGCCCCCTACGGCTTCGTCGTCGGCGCGGAGCGCGAGGACACCGCCGCCGCCCTCAGCGACGGATCCGAGGCGGACCTCGGCGCTTCCGCCGCGTTCGGCGTGCTCCGCCTGAGCGTCGGACGCCTCACCGCCCACCTCGGCGCCCGCTGGGACGACCCCGACCGCTTCGACGGTCAGGCCACCGGCCGCGCCTCCGCCGCCTATGACGTCGCCCGCGGCTTCAGTCTGCGAGCGGCCTACGGGCAGGGCTTCCGCACCCCCAGCATCAGCCAGGCCGCCTGCGACTTCTGCTTCCCCGCAGGGCCCGCGGACCTCCGCCCCGAGCGAGCCCAGGGGGTCGACCTCGGCGGCGCATGGCGCTCCGGCGACGGGCGCCTCGCCGCCGCCGTCACCGCCTACCGGCTCGACGTGCGCGACCAGATCGAGTTCGTCTCCGGCCCCGACTTCACCCTGCGCTACGAGAACCTGGCCCGCACCCGTACGCGCGGCGTCGAAGCGGAAGCCTCCGCCGACTTCGGCCGGGGTCTCGCCGCCCGAGCCGCCTACGCCTGGACCGACGCCGAGGACCGGTCCGACGGCGCCCGCCTTCTCCGCGTGCCCGAGCACCAGGGATCGCTGGTGCTCTCGTGGATCGGCGCTACGGCGGACGCGGCGCTCACGATCCGCGGCGAGAGCGACCAGGTCGACACCGACCCGAGCACCTTGGAGCAGACCGAGCGCGAGGGCTTCCTGACCGCCGACCTCGCCGCCTCCCGCGCGCTCACCCGCACGGTGCGGGCCACCCTCCGGGTCGAGAACCTGTTCGACAGCGAGCACCAGCAGGTGCTGGGCTACCGGGAGCCCGGCCGCTCCGCCTACGTCGGCGTGCGCCTGCGCCGCTGATCGGCACAAACGAAGAGGGGCGACGCTCGCGCGCCGCCCCTCTCCTGGAACTCGACTGGAAACGATCAGCCCTGGGCGGTGTGCGGCCGCAGGATGATCTCCACCCGGCGGTTCTGCCGCCGGCCGACCTCCGTCTCGTTCGAGGCGACGGGTCGCCGCTCGCCCTCGCCCGCCACGAACAGGCGATCGGGGACCACCTGGCGGGCCACCAGGTACTGGGCGACCGAGCTGGCGCGGCGCTGCGACAGGCCGAGGTTGTACTCGTCCGCGCCTTCGCTGCTGGCGTGGCCGACCACGTCCACGTAGGTCGCCGGGAACTCGTTCAGCGTCGCCGCCACCCGGTCCAGCACGTCGAAGAACTGCGGCTGGATGTCGGCCCGGTCGTAGGCGAACGTCACGTCGCTCGGCATCTGCAGGATGAGGTTGTCGCCCTGGCGGACGACCTGCACGTTGGTGCCGGCCAGCGACTGCTGCAGGCAGGCCTGCTGGCGGTCCATGTAGTTGCCGACCGCATAGCCGCCGAGGGCGCCGATGCCGGCTCCGATCAGCGCGTTCTCACGCCCTTCGCGGCTCTTGTTGGTGTTGGTCAGGTAGCCGAGCACGGCCCCGCCGGCGGCGCCGGCCAGGATGCCCGTGCGGGCGCGGGGACCAAAGCGCGGAGCCGGGCAGGCGCCGCCCGGGCCGGCCATCGGCGCGCCGCCCTGGGCGTACGGATCGCCGGCCGGGCCCGGACCCGGGCCGTAAGGAGCGGTGGCGCAGGCGGTGACGGCGAAGCCGGCCGCGAGCAGAAGGGAGGTTTGCTTGAGCATCTGTGTTCTCCTTTGAGAGAAGGCCGAACGAACGAAGCCGACGGGGGGAAGTTCCGCCCTCGGCCGTTCACCCAGCGTGAAGTCGATCAACAGGTTTCGTTCATGTTGTCTGACTGCGTCCCGGTCGGCATAACGCACGAATGACCAGTCCGATCATTCAGCCCGTCTCTTTCAACCTGTACGGGACCGACCTCGACGCCTTCGCCGACGCGCTGGGCGGCTCGTTCGAGCGCTACGGCTTCGCCGTGGTGGCCGATCACGACATCGACCCGAAGCTGGTCGACGAGATGCGCCGGGTGACCAAGGCCTTCTTCGCGCTGCCCGAGGAGACCAAGCGCAGGTACCACATCGCCGGCTGGCACGGGGCGCGAGGGCTGACGCCGTTCGGCGTCGAGACCGCCAAGGGCGCGGCCCACTACGACCTCAAGGAGTTCTGGCACACCGGCCGCGACCTGCCCGAGGGCCACCCCTACGAGCGCTGGATGAAGCCGAACGTCTGGCCGGACGAGATCCCCGACTTCCAGCCGGTGATCGGCGGCATCTACGAGGCCCTGGACATGCTCGGCCGCCGCATCCTGCGCGCGATCGCGCGCTGGCTGGCGCTGCCCGACGAGTGGTTCGAGGACAAGGTCCAGCTCGGCAACAGCGTGCTGCGCCTGCTCCACTACCCGCCGGTGCCGCAGGACGGCCCGCACGTCCGCGCCGGCGCCCACGAAGACATCAACGTCATCACTCTCCTGCTGGGCGCGGAGGAGGCGGGGCTGGAGGTGCTCGACCGCGACGGCCGCTGGATCCCGATCGAAGCGCCGCCGGGCGCGGTGGTCTGTAATATCGGCGACATGCTGCAGCGCTACACCAACCGGGTGCTGCCCTCGACCACGCACCGCGTGGTCAACCCGGCTCCGGAGCGGCGGGGCGTCAGCCGCTACTCCACGCCCTTCTTCCTGCACTTCAACCCGGACTTCGTGATCGAGACCCTGCCGGGCTGCGCCCGCGAAGGCGGCCCTGAGCCCGAGCCCCCGATCATGTCGCAGGAGTTCCTCGAGGAGCGGCTGCGCGAGATCAAGCTGGCCTGACCGGCCGCGCCCTCACTTGGAGATGCGCAGCCGCGTGATCTCCTCGGCGATCTTGTCCAGCGCCTTCTCGAGCTTCCCGGCGTCGGTGACGTCCTGGAAGTAGGTCGGCCGGCTGGCGCAGTTGCGCATCAGGGCCGTGGAGTTCCCCTTCACCTGCACGTTGACGGTGAAGACGGTGATCCCCTTCGCCTTCATATTGGTGCAGAGCTCGGCAAGGCGCCCGTCCATCGCCTGCTTGCGGGCGTTGAAGTCCGCCGCCGTGGTCCCGAGCCGGTTCTGCCAGACGTAGCCGACGCCGGTGTACTTCGACTGGTTCTTGTTGTTCAGCACCTCGAGCGCGTTCTCGCCGTCCGTGATCAGGATGGCGACCCGCTTCACTTCCTTTTTGGAGTAAGGGCTGCCGTCGGCGAACGGCGCGTTCGGCGACAGCACGTGCCAGCCCCACACCATGCCCATCGGGATGTTGGTCGCCCCGCCCACCGGCATGTCGGTCACCGCCGCCTTCACCTTGGCGAGGTCTGTCGTGAGCCTTGTCACCGGCTCCGTGTCGCAGCCGTTGTTCGGCCCCTTCGCCCCCCGTGCCGGCTTCAGCCCGGCGGCGACGTATTTGGGCGCGTTGCCCTGGATGTGCCGCCAGTACTTGTCGAACAGGTTCCCGCTGTTGTCCCAGGACGGATGGATGCCGTCGTCGAGGTAGTCGTTCCAGTCCTTGCCGTCCTCGGCCTCCTCGTCCGGTTCGTCCGGCGCGAAGTAGGGGGCGAACAGGGTGGCGGGATCGCTGCTGGAGGCGGCGGTGTCCCGCACGTCGTGCGGGTACGGGCGGCTCTCAACGCAGCCCTTCCACGCGATGCCGAGCTGCTGGAACAGCGCCAGGCGCTTGGGCGTCTCCACCTCCTTCCAGGAGTGCGGCGAGCCCTTGCCGCCGTCCCAGAATAGTCCCTCGTTCACCGGCGACAGCCCCTGGGAGTCGATCCAGCTGCTGCCGGCGCTTCCCGAGCTGACGTTCACCGTCGCGGAGAAGGGCACGACGCCCATCTTCACGGCGTCGCCGCCGCCCGCCTTCGCTGCGAGCCCCTGCATTCGCGTGACGAAGCCGACAGCAGCCTTTTCCAGCGCCGTGATCTTGTCCCCGCCGCTGGAGGCCGGCTCCGTCATCGACCAGGTGTTGTCGAGCACGAGCGCGATTTCGATCGGGTGCTTGGTGACCAGCACTTCGGAGTGCGCGCCGACCGCCATGTCGCGCTGGGTGAACAGCTTCAGAATCACCGGCTTCAGCGCGAGCTGCGCGTCGGCCTTGACGGCGCCGTTGGCCACTTTGAACGACACCTGCGTGAGGGACTTGTCGAGGCCGTGCTGCTTCAGCGTGTTCGTCAGCACCGCGACGCCGAACGCGTTCAGCGCCTCCGGCTTGGTCTCGCTGGACCGAGCCACCGCCAGTGCGGAGGCGTCCAGCGCGTCCTGCAGATTGGCTCTGACGAGGCTGGCCCGGCCGAAGTCGTAGGCCCCGAACCCGAGCACTGTCAGAGGAAGCAGGAGCAGGGCGGCGGTCATGGCCACCCCGCCCTTCTCGTCCCGGGCGAAGGGCCGGCGCACGGTGTGCGGCCGCCGGCGGTTTGACGGCTGCTGGGTCATCGCGGTCCCGCTACCGGGCGATCCGGAGCTTCTGGATGTCGTCGGCGATTTTGGTGAACGCGGCGTTGAGCTGGCTCGCCTGCTTCACGTCGTGGAACATCTCAGGGGCAGAGGCGCAGTTGCGCAGCACCTGGTAGTCGCTGTCCTCCACCTCGAGCCGGATCGTGTAGATCAGGATGCCCTGGGCCTTCATGTTCCGGCACAGCAGCGACAGCCGCGCGTCCAGAGCCGCCCGTCGCTGCGCCGGCGTGCCGTCGGTGATGCCGACCCGGTTCTGGCCGATGTAGCCGATCGCCGAGTAGATGGAATTGTTCTCGCGGTTGTTGTCGAAGATCATGTTCTGACCGTCGGTCATCAGGACCGCGATCTTCTTCGTCTTGTGCGTGCCGTAGGCGACGCCGTCCTTGAACGGACCCTTGGGCGACAGCGTGTGCCAGCCCCACGCCAGCCCGACGGGGATGTTGGTGTCTCCCGCGATCGTCAGCTCGGAGATCGCCTTCTTCACCTTCTCGCCGTCGGTGGTGAGGCGGACGAGCGGATGGAGGATGCACTCGTAGTTCGGGCCGCGGGAGTAGCCGCTGCCGATGGAGGCGGTGCTCGCCGGCGACTGATCGTATTTCTCCACCCGCCGCTGGCGCGTCTTCCACGTGCTGGTGCCGTAGAGGTCGTCCGGGACGTAGTTGTTCACCCAGTAGCGGTTGTCCGAATAGTTGGGATCCCAGACGTCGTACTCGTCGGGAGCGAAGTAGGGGACGAACAGCGTGCCGGGCGTGCCTGTGGTGGGCTCGGTGTCCTGCACGTCATAGGGCGCGGGGCGGCTCTCCACGCAGCCGGCCCAGGTCGTGTTCAGGCGCGAGAACAGCGTAAAGCGCGTCGGCCGGGCGCCGCCTGCGGTCGGAGCGTCGAAGGGCTCATGGTGGATCGGCGACAGGCCCGCCGTGTCCATCCAGCTGGCGGTTCGGTACGTGGAACCGACGTTCACCGTGGTCGAGAAGGGGACAAGGCTGATCTTCAGCGCGTCGTCGTCGCGGCTCATCCCCGCCGCCCGCTCGAGGATGTTCACGAAGTTGGTCGCGGACGTCTTCAGGGTCGCGATCCGCGTTCCCTGCATCGAGTAGGTGTTGTCCAACACCAGCGCGACTTCGAGCGAGTCGCCCGGCGCCACCTGCGACTTCACCGTCAACAGGGCGCGATCGCCGGTGAAGAACCCCCCGAGCATTGGTTTGAAGCTCAGCGTCGCCTGCGCGTAGATCACGCCCTCGTCTTCGGTGAACCGCACGTTTTCGAGTCGGGCGTCCTTGGCCGACTTGTGCAGACCCTGGCGGATCAGCGTCAGGCCGAGCGTCCGCATCTCGGCGTTGGTGTCGGCCTCGGAGCGCGCCACCGCGAGGGTGGCCGTGTCCAGCGCATCCTGGAGGTTCCCTCGCAGCATGGTCGCGTTCTGGAAATCCAGGGCGCCGATCCCGGCGACGGAGAGCACGAGCATCGCCGCAGCGCCCATGGGCATGATCGAGCCGCGCGTATCCGCGGCGAGTCCGCTCGCGCGAATCCGCCGGTTGAAGCGAGGAGCTTTCCGCGCCTTCTCAGTCATTGCCGACCGCTTCGAGTTCGCCGCGGAGTCCTTCCGCTTGCGGCATCCTCGCTCAGGCCGGTGAAGGAACGGCTTAGGTTTAGGGTGAACGCCGCCTTTACCGCGATGCGAAAGGGCCCGGTCTCCCGGGCCCTTTCCTCTTCCGTTCCGGCGGTCAGCTCACCAGCCGCACGCCTGCCCGCGGTTCTGCTGCGTCAGCCAGGTGTTCAGCGGCGCGAAGTACTCGGAGATGGCGCTGGCGTCCCCCTGGTTCTCCCCTGTGAAGGCCGCCATCGCTTCCTGCCAGGGGCGGGACTGGCCCATCTCGAGCATGGCGTTGAAGCGCTGGCCCATCTCCTTGTTCCCGTAGACGGAGCAACGGTGCAGCGGCCCTGTGTAGCCGGCCTGCTTGCAGGCCGCCCGGTGGAACTGGAACTGGTAGATGCGCGCCAGGAAGTACCGCGTGTAGGGCGTGTTCCCCGGTACGTGGTACTTGGCGCCCGGGTCGAAGGCGTTCGCCGGACGCGGCCCCGGCGGGACCAGTCCCTGGTACTGGCGCACCAGCTCCCACCAACGCTGGTTGTAGCGGTCGGGCGTCACCTGCCCGGAGAACACCTCCCACCGCCAGCGGTCGACCAGCAGGCCGAACGGTAGGAAAGCCATCCCGTCCAGGGCCTGCCGCAGCAGGAAGGACGTGTCGGCCTGCGTGCCCGGCACCGTCTCGATCAGCCCGATCTGCTTCAGGTAGTTGGGCGTGACCGCCGACAGCGAGGCGAAGTCGCCGATGGCCTCGTGGAAGCCATCGTTCGCGCCGCCTTTGAACAGGTACGGCTGATCCTTGTAGGCGCGCTGGTAGTAGTTGTGCCCGAGCTCGTGGTGGACGGTCTGGAAGTCCTCCGAGTTCACCTTGGTGCACATCTTGATGCGGATGTCGTCGCGGTCATCGATGTCCCATGCGGAGGCGTGGCAGACGACCTCCCGGTCCCTCGGACGGGTGATCAGCGAGCGCTCCCAGAAGGTCTGCGGCAGCGGATCCAGCCCGATCGAGGTGTAGAAGCCCTCGGCCGTGCGGACGATCTTCTCCGGCGTGTACTTCTTGGCGACGAGCACTTTGTCGAGGTCGTAGCCCAGCGTGCCCGCGTTCTTCGGCTCCACGACGTCGTAGATGTTGCCCCAGGACTGGGACCACATGTTGCCGAGCAGGTCGGCGCGGATCGGACCCGTCTTCGGCTGGACGGCGTCGCCGTATTTGGCGTTCAGGCGGGCACGGACGTAGCAGTGCAGGTTCCGGTAGAAGGGCTCGACCTGCCCCCAGAGCCGGTCGGTGTCCGCCGCGAAGGCGTCCGGCTCCATGTCGTACCAGGAGCGCCAGAGCGCGCCCGTGTCCTTGTAGCCGAGCTCGCGCGATCCCTCGTTGGCCAGCGTGACCAGCCGCGCGTAGTCGTCGCGCATCGGCGGCGAGATCGTCCGCCAGCCCTCGTAGACCGCCCGCAGCTCCGCCGGGTTGCGCGACGTCGCGAGGATGTCCTCGGCGTCGTTGAGCGTGATCTGCTTGCCGTTGTGAATGAACTTGCCCGTCGAGTACGTGGAGTCGAGCTTGGTCCCGAGCGCGGCCAGCTCTTCCGCCGCGCCGGCACGAGAAGGGGCCGGCAGCACCAGGGCCCGTTGCAGCAGCAGCAGCTTGCGGCGGGTGACCGGGTCGATGCCCTGCACCGCGTTGAAGCGGGCGGACTCGCGCGCGAGCCGCGATGCGAGTTCATTGAACTCCCCGCCCGCCTTGGTCTCGAGCCACTGGGTGTCTTCGGTGATGAAGTTCGCCCGTACCCAGGCGGCGCGGTTTGCGAACTGACCGGCGCGGGAGAGGCGCTCCTCCGCATCGGCGACGAAGGCCCCGGCGCCCGCGACCGTCGCCGGGAAGACGCGGGCGGCGGCCCCGGTCGGCGCGGCCGCGCCGGCTACGGCCGGTTCGACGGCGCCCTCCTGCACCTGCGCGTCGTTCGCGTCGGTGCGGCGGGCGTCCTCAACGGAGTCGGTTGTGGGCTCGGCCAGTCCCGCGGGGCCCGACTGCACGGAGCCGGCGGCCGCGCCGCCCTCCTGCCCGTCGGCCACGCATGCGGCCAGCGGGACGCCTAGGGCCAGTCCGGCCACGGCGCTGAGCAACAGACGTTTCATGAGCGTTCCTGTGTTCGATTTCGTGCAGCAGGCGGCGGCATGGGAGCGCGGCCGTCCCCGCCGCGTCAAGCTCAGCCGGAAGGCGGCGGCGCCGCGGGCTCCTCGGGCGGCGGGGCGGGCGCAGGATCGTCCGCCGGCGGTGTCTCCGGCGCGGGCCCGCCCGGCGGCTGAGCATCCCCGGGCGCCGGCTCCACCGTCAGGTCGCCGATCGGATCGGAAGCGGGAGCGGGGGCCGTTTCGGCGATCTCGGGCTCCGGGTTCTCAGCCTCCTCGAGGACCCGCAGGTCGGCGGGCGGCGGGGCTTTCGTCGGCCGGTCGGGGATCTCCGGATCGTCGCGGCGGCGGCGACCATCGAACGCGCACGACGACAGTCCCCCACTGGCCACCACGCGGATAGCCGCCTGGATGCGCCTCGCTCGCCGATTGACGTAGGGACCGGAGCCCGCGGCCTTGTACCGGCGCGGGCTGGGCAGGATCGCCGCCAGCTTGGCCGCCTCGGCGCGGGTGAGGTTCGCGGCGCTCTTTCCGAACCACTTCTGCGCGGCGGCCTCGGCTCCGTACACGCCCGGCCCCATCTCGATGACGTTGAGGTAGACCTCCATCATCCGGCGCTTGCCCCAGATGAACTCCGTGAGGACGGTGAAGTAGGCCTCGGCCCCTTTGCGCACCCAGGACCGCTGCGGCCAGAGGAAGACGTTCTTCGCCGTCTGCTGGCTGATGGTCGAGCCGCCGCGGACCTTCCCGCCGCGCTCGTTGTTGCGCATCGCCTTGCGGATGGCCTCCATGTCGAAGCCGTTGTGCGAGCAGAAGCGTGAGTCCTCGGCGGCGACCACCGCGTGGACCAGGTCTGAGTCGATGTCATCGAGCGAGCGCCAGTCCTTGCGCAGGCCGTCCTCGCCGGCGCGCTGCATCTGCAGGATGGTGACCGGGGGCGGCACGAAGCGGTAGACCAGCACCAGCAGCGGCGGGCCGACGATCGCGATGATCAGCAGGCGTACGAGCCAGCGGCGCAGCGCCCCGCCGCGGGCGCGCGGCGCTCCTGCCGTCGTGCTGCCTCTCGCCATGGAGCGGTGCTAATCCGCTCCGAGGGATTAGGAAAGCTCGACTGAAGCGGCGCCGGCGCCGCCCTCCTCGTCGCCCCACGCCACGCGATCGCCCTTCGCCGACATCGCCAACGCGGTGATCGGCGGCCCCTTCTCCGCCTTGACCGGCACGATCCCGGTGGCGCGGGTTTCGGAGAGCCAGACGCGGCCGTCGTCCAGCCCCGCGGCGAGCAGCGTCTTGTCCGGCGCGCCCGCCACGCGAGTGACCAGCGCGCTCTCGTCGTAGCCGACCTCGGCGGCTTCCTTGCCCATCGGGCCGTTCGGCCCCGCCAGGGGCCAGACCACCGCTCCGTGCGAGCCGGCCGTGGCCATCAGCGCGCCCTTCCCGAGGAAGGCGAGGCTGCGGGGCTTCGCCGGATACCCGCCCATGCGCATGTCCTTCGCGTCGGACAGCCGCCAGCCGTGCAGCGCGTTCTCCTGCATCGCCGAGAACAGGAACCGCCCATCCGGGCTGAAGCCCACGCCGACGTGACTGCCCGCCCACTTCAGGAAGACGGGCTTCTGGTCGGCGATGCGCGCATACCAGAGCGCCGCGCGGCCGTAGGTGGCGACGGCGATCCGGCGACCCTTGGCGTCGAACGCCACGTCTGCGACCGAGCGCTCGTGGGCGAAGGTCCGCGAGAACTTCGGATCCGCCGCGTCGCGCACGTGGAGTTCGCGGCCCGCGCCGAACGCTATCAGGCCCGAGGCCGGAGCCGCCGCGACCGTGTCGATCCAGCGGCCGGGGATCGAGGCGATCTCCTCCGCCCCCGAGCGACGCGACCACACCAGCCGCCCGTCGTCCCCGCCGGTGAGCACGCCTTGCCCACTGGGATGAACAGTCGCGGACAGTACGGCGCCGTCATGCGCCTGCACCGTCTCGCCGGACTCCCAGCGGACGGAGCCGTCGCCCAGCGCGAAGCCCGCGCCGGAGCGGTCGAAGAAGGCGGCCGTGACGTAGGCGCCGAAGTCCATGGGCTACCAGGGCCAGTCCCGGCCGTTCCAGCCGATGAAGACGTGCCTGCCGGTGCCGGTGCGCCGCTCGATCTGGTCGGCTATGCCGCGCGCGCTGGTCTCCACCGTGATGGTCGCGCCGGCCCCGCCCATGTCGGTCTTCACCCAGCCCGGGTTGATCGAGAGCACCGTGACGCCGCGCGCGCCGGCGCTCACCGACAGGCTGCGGGCCAGCATGTTCTGCGCCGCCTTGCTGGCGCGATAGACGTCGTTGCCGCCCGAACTGTTGTCGGCGATCGACGCCATGCCGGTGGACATGAAGGCGACCACGCCAGACTTGGCCGGAACCCGGTCGAGCAGCCGCCAGGCGAGCCGTGCGGGTGCGAACGCGTTCGCCTGCATCACGGCGTTCACCTCCTCCGGCGAAGCGGAGAGCAGGTCGCGCGGCCCCATCACGCCCGCGTTCAGGAACAGCAGGTCGAGCGTTTCAGAGGCCATCAACTCAGCGAGCGCCTCGATCTGGGCTTCGTCCGCCACGTCGAGCCGCTCCACGCGCACGTCGCCCAGGTCGCGGAGCGCCGTCTCGCCGGCGTCGTCGCGGACCGTGCCGATGACGCGCCAGCCGCGTCGCTTGTATTCCTCGGCGAGACCCAGGCCGATGCCGCGCGAGGCGCCGACGATGAGAGCCGTCCTCGCCCCGCTCACGCGGCGCACGCCCCGAAGCCCGCCTTCAGCTCCGCCTCGTCGAGGTTGCGGCCGATGAACACCATGCGGCTGTAGCGCCGCTCGTCCGGCCGCCATGGCCGTTGCAGCTCGCCCTCGAGGATCATGTGAACGGCCTGGAAGACGAGCCGCTTGTCCTCGCCGGCGACGTCCAGGATGCCCTTGGCGCGCAGGATGTCCGGCCCGCGCTCCGCCAGCAGCTTGTTCAGCCACTCGGTCACCTTGCGTCCGTCGAGCGGGCGGTCCAGCGACAGGGAGACGCCGCGGATGCCCGCCTCGGCGACGTGGTCGCGGGCGTGGTGGTGCCCGTGCTCGTGGCCGCAGTGCTCGTCGTGCACGTGACCTTCCTCGCCGTGAGGCGGGTTCAGGAACTCGGGATCCAGCTCGGTGATGCGGTCGAGGTCGAACCCGCCGCGGCCCAGCACCGCGTCGAGCGGAACCTCCGAGCGGACCACGCGGTGGATCGGCGCCAGCGGGTTGATCCGGCGGAGGGCGCGCTCGACGCCTTCGAGCTCTTCCGGCGTGACGAGGTCGATCTTGTTGAGCACGATCTGGTCGGCGAACGCGATCTGCTGGACCGCCTCATCGGAGTCCTCCAGCCGCTGGAGCACATGCTTGGCGTCGACGACCGTGGTGACGCTGTCGAGCTTGGTCTTCGCCTTGACGTCCTCGTCCACGAAGAAGGTCTGCGCCACGGGTCCGGGGTCGGCGAGACCCGTCGTCTCCACCACGATGGCGTCGAACCCGCCTTTGCGCTTCATCAGGCCCGAAACGACGCGGATCAGGTCGCCGCGCACGGTGCAGCAGACGCAGCCGTTGTTCATCTCGAACACCTCCTCGTCCGCGCCGACGACGAGGTCGTTGTCGATGCCGATCTCGCCGAACTCGTTGACGATCACGGCGTAGCGCTTGCCGTGGTCCTCGGTGAGGATGCGGTTGAGCAGGGTCGTCTTGCCGGCGCCGAGGTAGCCGGTCAGCACGGTCACGGGAGTCTGGGCCATGCCGCTCAGATAGGGCCGCGGAGCGCCCGCGTCAGCACTCGGGACAGCCTTCGACGGCTTCCGTCTCCACCTGCAGCGTCACGTGGTTGATGTCGAACGCCTCGTGCAGCCCGCGGATCGCCGCGTCGTAGAAGCCTCGGCCCGCCGGCTCTGCGCGCACCAGGTGAGCCGTGAGCGCCGTCTCCCTGGCGCTCAGGTTCCAGACGTGGACGTCGTGGATCCCGGAGACGCCGGGCAGCGCCTTCAGGAACGCGTGCACTTCGTCGAGCTCGATGCTCTCCGGCGCCGCGTCCATGGCGAGGTCGAGCGACTCCCGAAGCAGCCCCCATGTGCCGATCAGGATCAGCACCACGACCAGCAGGCTGGCCGCCGTGTCGATCCAGACCAGGCCTGTCACCGCGATCAGCAGGCCGGCCACCACGACGCCCAGCGAGACGGCCGCGTCGCCCGCCATGTGCAGGAAGGCGCCGCGCACGTTCACGTCGTCCAGCCGCCCCCGCCAGAAAAGGAAGGCCGTCCCCAGGTTGATCACCACGCCCGCGGCGGCCACGGCCATCATGGCGTCGGTGCGGATCTCCTGCGGCTCCCCGAAGCGGCGGAGCGCCTCCCAGCCGATCGCGCCGCAGGCCAGCACGAGCAGCAACGCGTTGAGCAGCGCCGCCAGGATCGTCGCCTTTCCGAAGCCGTAGGTTCGACGCCCGCGGCTGGTCTTCTGCGCCAGCCAGGCGGCGCCGCCCGCGAGGGCGAGGGCGAGCACGTCGGAGAGGTTGTGGCCGGCGTCGGCCAGCAGCGATGTCGAGTTGGCCCAGAACCCCGCCCCGGCCTCCAGCACCACGAAGGCGAGGTTGAGGACGATGGCGATCGCGTAGCGGCGGTCCGGCCGCGCGCCCTGCGGCGGCGCGTGGTGGTGATGGTGATGGTGCCCGTGAGCGTGGGCGTGCGCGTGGCTCATCCTTCGAGCACCATGACGAGGACGCCCAGGACGCAAAGCGTCGTCCCCAGCAGCACGCTCTCGTAGCGCTCTACCGCCTGCAGGCGAAGCCGCGAGACGCCGAGGAGGAGCACGCCCGTAAACAGCGTCATGGCCACGACCGTGGCGACGCCCAGCACCGCGCTCAGGAGCAGGAAGCCCGTCCAGCCGTAGGACGCGCCCGAAAGGTAGACAGGTAGGAAGGACTCGCAGGGCGAGAACGTGAGCAGGCCCACGAGCCCCAGGATCGCCGCCCGGTCCGACGCGTAGCGGCGCTGCACCCCCTCGGCTTCCGAGGCCAGCGCGACGGAACCGCCGCCGGGGAGGGCCATCCGGTGCACGTGCGGGCGCCGCAGCAAGAGGTAGTAGAGGCCGAAGCCGATCAGAAGCAGGCCGGCGGCTCGGGCGAGCCACGGCCCCAGCACCTGGTCGAGCGCCATTCCCGCGCCCGTGAGCACCAGCCCGAGCAGAGCGGTCGAGGCCACATGCCCGCCGCCGGCGAGCATCGCCACCGTCAGGATCTTCCGCGCCCCCCAGCCCTGCGCCCGCCCGACGAGGACGAACGGCAGCCAGTGGGTCGGAATGGCCGCATGGAGGAAGGCGACCGCGAACCCGGTGGCGAGGATCGAGCCGAGCAACGTCCCGCTCATGCTTCGCCTCGAGGCTGAAGGGATGACGGACGGCTCATCGGCCGGCGCATAGCATGTTATATTATAACACGCGAGGGGGTTCGCGTTGACAGCCGCGCGGCCGGGCTCGACAGAGCGGCATGTTTCGCGCGCTCGCCCTGACCGCCGCGGTCGCCGCCGCCTTCGGCTGCTCGCAACCTTCAGCGGAGCAGGCCGGCGCCGCGGCCGCCCAACCTAGGGTCGAGGCTGTCGATCCGCTCCGGGCCAAGCCGCTCGCCGAGCCGGGAGCGCCGGCCAGCTTCTTCCCCGCCCCGGCGCGGCCGGTGGCGGAGATCGTGAGCTCAGTCTGGAACAGCCCGGAGCGGCGCGACGAGGTGGACGAGGCGGGGCAGCTGGTGCGCGCCCTCGAAATCCGGCCGGGCATGACCATCGCCGACATCGGCGCCGGCGCGGGTTACCACACGCTGCGGCTGGCTCCGGTGGTCGGTCCTTCGGGACGGGTGATCGCGCAGGACGTCGAGGCCCGCTACCTGACCAACCTGGCCAAGGCGGTGCGCGCCAAGCAGCTCGGCAACGTCACGCTGGCTCTGGGCGACCCGCACGACCCGCGGCTGCCAGCAGCCTCGGTCGACCTAGCGCTGCTGGTGCACATGTACCACGAGGTCGAGCAGCCCTACGCCTTCCTGTACAATCTGGCTCCCGCCCTGAAGCCCGGCGGCCGGGTGGCGGTGGTGGACCTCGACCGCGAGACCTCGCGGCACGGCACGCCTCGGGCGCTGCTCCGGTGCGAGATGGCGGCCGTGGGGTACCGCCAGGTCAGCGTCAGCCCCCTCTCCGGCGAGATCGGGTACCTCGCCGTGTTCGAGCCGCCCGCCTCGGAAGCTCGGCCGGAGCCCCGCTCGATCAAGGCGTGCAGGGGGTCGGCCGCGCGTTGACTTGAGAGGCTTCGTCCGTATATTGCGCGCCTCTCGCCCGCGGGCTCTCTCGCGGGCGCGTTCGTTTTTGCACCACACCCTCCTGAGGCGTTCCGATGTTCGCGGTGATCAAGACCGGCGGCAAGCAATACCGGGTGAAGCCCGGCGACCTGCTGGTCGTTGAAAAGCTGGACGGCGATCCGGGCTCCGAGATCCGCTTCGACCAGATCCTGATGACCGGCGAAGGTGACTCCGTGACGGTCGGGGCTCCTACGGTGGCCAACGCCGCGGTTAGCGCTGTCCTGATCGAGACCCGCAAGGGCGAGAAGATCAAAGTCTTCAAGAAGATCCGCCGCCAGGGCTACCGCCGCACCGGCGGCCACCGCCAGATCGAGTCCGTGCTGCGCGTCACTGGCGTGTCGGTGGGCGACCAGAGCGACAAGTGGGACGGCCAGATCGACCTGACGCCTCGCTCGGAGCTGCGCCTGCGCGCCCGCGGCCTCGCCTCGCGGACCAACGACAGCGGCCGGTTCGTCTCGCCGACCTCCGGCGCCGAAGCCGACCTCGTGGTGGCGCAGGATGCGACGGGCCCGGTGATCCACGCCTCGGTGGTGGAGCACTCCGACACCGTGACCGGCGACACGCCCGCCCCGAAGCGCGCGGCCAAGAAGACGGCTGAAGCCGAAGGCGCGGCTCCGGCCAAGAAAGCCGCCGCCAAGAAGACGGCCGCGAAGAAGACCGCTTCCGAGGAAGGCGCGCTCGTCGAGCCGCCGACCAGCGAAGTGGCCGAGGATCAGCCGCAGACGGTTAAGGCCAAGACGGCGAAGACCGGCGCCCAGGCGGGCTCCGAGACCGCCCCGAAGAAGACCCCCGCCAAGAAGACGGCGGCAAAGAAAACCACGTCGCCCGACGGCGACGCGTAAGCGAGTAGGAGCACCCGATGGCTCACAAGAAATCAGGCGGTTCGTCGCGCAACGGTCGCGACTCCCAGTCCAAGCGCCTCGGCGTCAAGAAGTTCGGTGGCGAGCGCGTGCTGGCCGGCAACATCCTCATCCGCCAGCGCGGCACGAAGTGGATTCCGGGCGACAACGTCGGCCTGGGCCGCGACCACACGATCTTCTCCCTGGTCGACGGCTTCGTGAAGTTTTCCACCAAGCGCGACGACCGCACCTACGTGTCGGTCGTCCCGGCGATGCAGGCTACGCCCGCCGAATAGGGGATCCGGCCACATCCCGGATCGCGCTCGACAGACAGAGCGATCCGGACCGAAAGACGCGGGGAGTCCGGATCACGGGCTCCCCTTTTTCGTACCCGCGCCGAGGAGGGCCCTATGAGCGGGACCTGCACAGCGCCCGTCCTGACCACCGCCCGTCTGCGGTTGCGTCCGCTCGTCCCGGAGGATGCGCCCCGGATCGCCGATCTGGCCGCGGACTACGAGATCGCGCGCATGACGCTGCGGATGCCGCACCCCTACGCGCCTGAAGACGCCGAGGCGTTCGTGCGCCGGTGCGCCGACGAGGACCCCCGCCGCGAGATCACGCTGCTGATCGAGGAGCCGGGCGAGGGCGCCGTCGGCGTTCTCGGCTTCTTCGAGGACGACGAGCAGGACCCGAAGCTCGGGACGGAGCTCGGCTACTGGATCGGTCGACCCTTCTGGGGGCGCGGCTACGCCAGCGAGGCGGTGGCGGAGGCGTTGCGCTGGTCGGACCAGTCCTGGCGCAGGCGCCTGGTGGTGGCCGGCCACTTCGCCGATAACCCGACCTCTGCTCGCGTGCTGGTGAAGACCGGATTCCTCTACACCGGCGTCACCGCGAGCCGCTTCAGCCGGGCCCGTGGCGAGGCCGCGCCGATCCGGATGATGATCCGCTTGGCCTAGGCGGCTGCGCGCGCCTGCACGGCGAGCCAGTCGAGGCAGGCGCGGGCCACGTCGCGCCAGCCGGGCTCGCCGATCAGCCAATGGCTCATGCCGTCCATCGTGCGCATCTCCGCGCCGGTGCGCAGCGCGATCTGCGCGATCGTGCTGGTCGGGTGGATGCGGTCGTTCCCGCCTCCGATCACCAGCGAGGGCGCCCGGGACCCGCCCGGCGGCACCATCGACGCCATCGTCGGGTCGGCCCACCAGTTGATGATCTCGTAGAGGGCGCGGCCCGACTCCGGCCCCATCTGCGCGATGATGCGCGGATGCTCGCGCCGGGGCGTCCGGTCGAGGCTGACGCTCGACATGATCTGCCCGTCCGGCGGGATCTCGCGGCTCCAGTAGGCGCCCTCGGACGAGAGCCCCACCGCGGCCGCCACCTCCATCGCGGAGCCCACCACGCCCCAGGGCGGCGACGGGGCGAGCATGATCAGCGCCCGCACGCGCGTCTGTGCGGCGGCCATCGAGGCGACCAGCCCGCCCATCGAGTGGCCAAGGAGGATCGGCGGCTCGGGACAGGCTCGGACCTGCTCGACGATATCCTGCGCGTACCGGCGCACCGACAGGCCGGCGACGCCCTCGCTGCGGCGCTCGCCGTGACCCGGCAGGTCAGGCGCGGAGACGGCATATCCCGCCGTCTCGAAGGGCCGCCTGAAACGGTCGAAGCACCAGCCGCCGCAGAAGGCGCCGTGCACCATGATCATCGATGCGGTCACTGCGCCTCGGGCTCGACGGGTTCGGCGAAGCGGCGGAACGCGCCGATCACCTGCCGGTAAGTCGAACGCTTGAAGGGCACGACGAGGTCCAGGGCCCGGTCCATGTCGGTCCAGCGCCAGGCGTCGAACTCCACCAGCGGTACGGCGCCGAGGTCCACTTCGCGGTCCTCGCCCTCGAAGCGCATGGCGAACCAGACCTGCCGCTGGCCGCGGAAGCCCCGGGTGTTCGGCCGCGCCAGCACCTCGGGCGGGAAGTCGTAGGTGATCCAGTCGGTGGTGCGGTCCAGCACCGCAGCGGAGACGACGCCGGTCTCCTCGCGCAGCTCGCGGCGAGCGGCCGTTTCGAGGTCCTCGCCGTCGTCCACCCCGCCCTGCGGGAACTGCCAGTTGTACGGCCCGGGCGTGCGGATGCGCCGGCCGAGCCAGACCTGGCCCTTCCGGTTGAAGAGCACGACGCCGACGTTCGGACGGTACTGCTCGAGGTCGACGCTCACCGTCGCGTCATAGCGGAGGCCGGGGCGAGCTGGTAGCCGCGCTGCGACAGGCTTTCGGCCCAGCGGGACACCTGCTGAACGGTGACCGGGTAGGCGAAGCCCGAGCCCATCGCGTGACCGCGCTCCTTGGCCTCGGCTTCGAGGGCGAGCAGCTGGTGCCCGATCGCATCGCCGGACAGCTGGTCGTCGACGACCCGGTCGGCGGACGCGCGCGGCAGCCCGGCGCTCTGCACCTTGGCCGCCTGGCCGTCGTCGAGGAACGCCAGTCCGCGCCGCTTCACGGCGCCGGTGAACACGCCCACGGCCACATCCGAGGCCAGGAAGCGGCCGCCGAGGTAGTTGGTCACGCCGAAGTAGCCCTGAGCGCGGGACAGCAGCCATTCCAGGCGCTTGTTCACGTCCTCGGGCTGTCCCTGCGCCAGCAGGGTGTAGGGTCCCGGATCGTTCTCCGGATAGTCCATCGGCTCCATCGGAATCTCGAGGAGCACCTCGTGGCCGTTGGCGCGGGCGAGGTCGATCCAGGCCTGCAGCCCTTCGGCGTAGGGAACGAACGACAGCGTCACTTCCGGCGGCAGGTTCTCGATCGCCTTGCGCGTGGAGGCGGCGTTCAGCCCGAGCCCGCCGATCACCAGGGCGATCTTCGGCTTGCCGTTGTCCTTGAAGGGCCTGGCGTAAGCCTGCGCAGGGGTGCGCCCGTCGGGGCCGACGACGGGGAGCAATCCGGTGGAGCCGGCCGCGGTGAGGCCCGCGATCGGCGCTTTCACCAGCGGCTCGCCGGCGTAGACGCGCAGGGCGTCCCCGCCCCCGTCCTCGAGCAGTTGCCCTCCGCCCGGCAGAGTGAGCACGGCCTCGCCGCCGCCTGCAGCGCCGGCCTCCATGGGCTCGACGCCGACCATGTCGACGTCTTCGTGCAGGTGGAGCGTGTCCATGGTGACGGTGGGGTCGACCGGCTCGGGCGACAACGCGGCACGCCAGCCCGCCGGCGCCGTCGGAGCGCCGGGCCCCAGGAGGGCGATGCGGACCACCGGGGCGCCCGCCGCCGGGTCGCCTCCGATCGCGATCAGCCCCAGAACCGCGGAGACGAAGAGGCCGCTCGCGCCACCGATCCGCACGTAGCGATTGCGCAACGCACGCGCAGGACCCGCGGAGGGGGTCTCCTGGACGGACGGGAGCGGTTTGCGCGGCTTGGCGAACATGGGCGGGCGTGGATCCGGCGCGGAGCGCTCACGCGCCCGCTCCGGGACCTTCCCGCAACACGGTTAAGAACGGGGAAACGCCTCCCCGCTCAGGTCACCCCCGCTTAACGGCGGACCGCGGCCGACTTGTCGGCCGGCATGATCGGCGCCTTGGAGGCCGCGGCGGTGGCCACCTGCAGCTTCGGCACCGCGTTGACCGATCCGAACCGGAGCACGTCCATCGCGCGGACCAGCTGGAAGTCGGCGTCCTTCGCCTTGGTGTCGAAGGTCGCGGGCGGCACCTCCGCGGGATCGTGCGGCTTGCGGCGCACCTTGCCGGCGTCGGAGTCCAGGGCGTTGCGGAAGCTGGCTTCGCTGAAGCCGGAGCGCGCGGCGCGCTTGGCTTCCTTCTCGTTCAGCGCCACCTCCAGGTCCGGCTCGATGCCCGTCTTCTGGATGGAGCGGCCCGAGGGCGTGAAGTAGCGGTCGGTGGTGAGCTTCAGCGCGCCGTCGAGACCGCCGCGCATCGGGATCACCGTCTGCACCGAGCCCTTGCCGAAGCTGGTGAGGCCGACGACCGAGGCGCGCTTCCTGTCCTGCAGGGCGCCGGCGACGATTTCGGCCGCGGAAGCCGAGCCGTTGTTGATCAGGACCACGATCGGCTTGCCGTTCAGCAGGTCGCCCGGCTTGGCGTTGTAGCGGACGATGTCGCGCGCATCGCGGCCGCGCTGGGAGACCACTTCGCCCCCGTCGAGGAAGACGTCCGCGACCTCGACCGACTGGTCTAGCAGGCCGCCCGGGTTGTTGCGCAGGTCGATCACCAGGCCCTTCATGTCGGGCTTCTGGCGCATCAGGTCGCGCACCGCCGCTTCGGTCTCGTCGCCCGTCTTCTCGTTGAAGGCGGAAATGCGCAGCACGCCGTAGTCGCCCTGCACCTTCGCGCGGACCGACTTCACGTTGATGATCTCGCGGGTGAGCGCGACGTCGATCGGCTCCTCCTCGCCTTCGCGGGCGAGCGTCAGCTTCACGGTCGTGCCGACGGCGCCGCGCATCTGCTTCACGGCCTCCGTCAGGTTCAGCCCGAGGATGCTCTCGTCGTTGATGGCGGTGATGAAGTCGCCCGACTGGACGCCGGCGCGGGACGCGGGCGTGCCGTCCATCGGAGCGATGACCTTCACCGCGCCCTCTTCCGACGTGACTTCGAGTCCGAGGCCGCCGTACTCGCCGCGGGACTGGTCGCGCAGCTCGTCGAAGTTCTCGAGGTTCAGGTAGCCGGAGTGCGGATCGAGCGAGCTGAGCATGCCGTCGATGGCGCTCTCGATCAGCTTCTTGTCGTCCACCTCGATGACGTAGTGGTCCTGGACCGTGGCGAGCACGTCCCCGAACAACTCGAGCATCCGGTAGGTTTCAGCGGTGGGAGAGGCCTTGGCCACGGCGGCCTGGTTCACCAGGGCCATGGAACCAGCCCCGAGGGCGAAGAAGGAGGCGCCGACCAGGATCGTCTTACGCATGTGCTCTCCGGTGGCCCCGAGGGGGCCGCAAAATCTCAACTCCGACCACTGCGCGCGGGTTGCGACACCCCTTGCAACCAACGGGCCGGATCGACGGGCTCGCCGCCCCGGCGGACCTCAAGGTACAACTCCGGAGCGCCGTTAGCCATGCGGCCGATCGGTTCGCCGGCGGCGACGCTGCGTCCGGCCCCGGACGCCGCCTCGTCGAGGCCCGCCAGCACCACGTGGTACGGCTCGCCCGCTCTCAAGATCACCACAAGTCCATAACCTTTCAAGGGGCCGACGTATTCGACCCGCGCGTCGGCCGGCGCCAGCACCTGTGCCGCGCGTCCCGTGCGCCAGGTCACGCCCTCGGCGCGGCCGGCGCCGAGTGCTTGGCCGAACCTACGGACGAGCCGTCCCTGCACCGGCGGCAGCAGGCTGAGGTTCGCCGGCGTCCGGGGCCCGCGATCGAGCGCGGCGAGGTCGTCGACGAGGTCGCCGAGGGAGCTGGCGCGCGCGGCGAGCTCGCGAGCCGCGGCGTCCGCCTGAGCAGGGTCGCCGAGCAGGCGGCGCTCCAGGCTGCTCTTCTCCGCGATCAACCGCTCGATCTCGGCGCGGCGGTCGGCCAGCTCACTCTCGGTCAGGAACAGCAGCTCGCTGGCGGCGGCCACTTGGCGGCGCACCTTGCGGATGGCGTCGGCCCGGGCCGAGAGGGCGCGGCCGCGGCGGTTCAGCTCGGGCGTGACCGCTTTCATCAGCACGGCGGCGCGCGCCGCGTTTCGCGCTGATCGGGCGTGGACGAACAGCGGCGGCGGCGGGTCGCGCTGGTAGAGCTGCAGCGCGCCGAGCAGGCGGGAGAGCCGCGTTCGGTTCTCGCCGATATCCTGCTTCAGGGCCGTCTCCTGCCGATGCAGGCGCTCGAGCCGGGCGCGCTGGCGCAGCGCCTGCTGCTCGTCGACGGATTGCGCGCCGCCCAGGCTGATCAACTGGCGACGGAGGTCGTCGACCTCGCGCGCGAGCGCCTGGGCTTGCGCCTGGTGCAGGTCGCGACGTGTCGCGGCGGCCTCCCCGCGCAGCCCCTGCCCCGCGGCGGGCACGGCCGTGAGGGCGATGACGACAGCCAGGAAGGGGGGAAGGACTCGCACCCGCGCATTGCGCCGCAAACCGGGCTCCGGCTCAAGCCGGCGATCAGTCGCGGTGATAGGGGGAGCCCGCGAGAATGCCGACGGCGCGATAGACCTGTTCGGCGAGCATGGCGCGGACGAGCGCGTGCGGCCAGGTCTGCGGGCCGAAGGCGAGTAGCTCGGCGGCGGTCGAGCGGGCCTCGTCAGCCAGCCCGTCGGCGCCGCCGATCAGAAAGACGAGCTGGCGCACACCTCGGTCACGCAGGGCGCGCAGCTGCGCGGCCAAGGCGCGGGAGGCGAGCGGCTTGCCGCGCTCGTCGCAGGCAATGACGTGGGAGCCCGCGGGGATGGCGGCCAGCAGGGCCTGGGCTTCGGCCTCGCGGCCGGGTTTGCGGGGTTCGACTTCGACGATCTGGACGGGCCCGAGCGCGAGGCTGCGGCCCGCGGCGGTCGCCCGGTCGGCGTAGTCGCGGGCGAGCGCGGCTTCCGTCGCGCGGCCGAGCCGGCCGACGGCGACGATGCTGATCTTCAACGGTTAGACGACCGCGCGGGCGGGCGGCTCGACCGACCAGATCTTCTCGAGATTGTAGAAGCCGCGGACCTCGGGCCGGAACAGGTGGATGATCAGGTCGCCGGCGTCGATCAGCACCCAGTCGGCGTGCGGCAGGCCCTCGACCCGGGCCTTGCCCAGGCCGGCGTCCTTGAGCGTGCGGAGCAGGTGGTCCGCCATAGCGCCGACGTGGCGCTGCGAGCGGCCGGACGCCACGATCATCGCGTCGGCGACCGAGCTCTTGTCCTTCAGGTCGATGAAGACGACGTCCTGGGCCTTGTCGTCGTCCAGACGGGCCAGAACGATCTCACCGAGCGCCTTCATGTCGATGGGGCGGTCGGCGGTGGGACGGCCGGTGTCGTCGAGGCCGTCGTGCGCATCCAGCGCAGGG
>DASVVG010000003.1:0-20277 GCA_036386655.1 Caulobacteraceae bacterium
CATTCGGGGCGGCGAAGACGGCGTCCCAGAGTTCGTCGGGGGTGGGCCAGCTCTCCACCGGCCCCGGCTCTTCTTCTCCCGGCCGACCAAGGTGCGGGTCTGCAGCGTCTCGAGGTCGGCGGTGCCCTTGGCCTGAGGGCGCATGTGCTCGTAGGCCTCGCACAGGAAGCCGGCCGAGCCGCAGGCGCCGTCGTACACGCGCTCGCCGATCTTCGGGTCGACCACCTGGATCATGGCGCGGATCAGCGGCCGGGGCGTGTAGTACTCGCCGCCGTTGCGTCCGGCGTTGCCCATGCGCTTGATCTTGTCTTCGTACAGCGCGCTGAGCTCGTGCCGCTCCGCCTGGCTGCGGAAGCGAAGCTGGTCGACACGCTCAAGCGCGTCGCGCAGCGAGTAGCCCGACTGAAACTTGGGCCGGAGCTCGCCGAAGATTCCCCGATCTTGTACTCCAGGGTGCGCGGCCCGGAGGCGCGATCCTTGAACCCGCGCAGGTACGGCCACAGGTCTTCGTTGACGAAGGCAATCAGGTCCGGGCCGGTCAGGTCTAGGTCGGTCGCCCACGCGCCCCAACGGTGGGCCTCGTCGAGGATGGGGGCGTAGGCCTCGCCGCGCAGCTCGGCCTCCATGCGGCGGCCTTCCTCCAGGTCGTCGAGGTACTTGAGGAACAGCAGCCACGAGGTCTGCTCGGTGTAGTCGAGCTCCGTCGTCTGCGCCGCTTCCTGGCGGAGGACGTCGTCGATCCCTCTGAAGGCCTGCTCGAAATGGCTGCCGCCGCCGTTGCGGCTTCCGCTACGGCCGTTCGTCTTCCCTCGCGCCACGCACGCTCCCCCACCCAACCGGGGGGCACTCTAGCGGAGTCTAGCTGTCCAGGAAGCTCCTGAGCTTCCGGCTCCGGCTCGGATGCTTCAGCTTCCGCAGCGCCTTGGCTTCGATCTGGCGGATGCGTTCGCGGGTGACGCTGAACTGCTGGCCGACTTCCTCGAGGGTGTGGTCGGTGTTCATGCCGATGCCGAAGCGCATGCGCAGCACGCGCTCCTCGCGCGGCGTCAGCGAGGCCAGCACGCGGGTGGTGGTCTCGCGCAGGTTCGACTGGATCGCGGCGTCGATCGGCAGGACCGCGTTCTTGTCCTCGATGAAGTCGCCGAGGTGGCTGTCCTCCTCGTCGCCGATGGGCGTCTCGAGGCTGATCGGCTCCTTGGCGATCTTCAGCACCTTGCGCACCTTCTCGAGCGGCATGGCGAGCTTCTCGGCCAGCTCCTCGGGCGTGGGCTCGCGGCCGATCTCGTGCAGCATCTGGCGCGAGGTGCGGACGATCTTGTTGATCGTCTCGATCATGTGCACCGGGATGCGGATGGTGCGCGCCTGGTCGGCGATGGAGCGGGTGATCGCCTGACGGATCCACCAGGTGGCGTAGGTGGAGAACTTGTAGCCGCGGCGGTACTCGAACTTGTCGACCGCCTTCATCAGGCCGATGTTGCCTTCCTGAATGAGATCAAGGAACTGCAGGCCGCGGTTCGTGTACTTCTTGGCGATGGAGATGACGAGGCGGAGGTTGGCCTCGACCATTTCCTTCTTGGCCTGGCGGGCCTGGCGCTCGCCCGACTGGACGGTCTGGACGATGCGGCGGAAGTCGTCGACGGGCAGGCCCGCCTCGGCGGCGAGGACGGCGACGTCCTGGCGGATGTCGGTGATCTGGCCCGCGTCGTTGTCGGCGAACTTCTTCCAGCGCACGCCGAGCTCGCGCACGCGCTCCATCCAGTTCGGGTCGAGCTCGACGCCGAGGTAGGACTTGAGGAACTCGGAGCGGGAGATGCCGTAGCTGTCGGCCAGGCGCAGCAGGCGGCCCTCGTAGCCCATCAGCTTCTTGTTGATGGCGTAGAGCTGCTCGACCAGCGCCTCGATGCGGTGGTTGTTGAGCTTCAGCGTCTGCAGGTGGCCGGTGATCGCGGCGTGCAGCTTGGTGTGCTTGTTGCGGTCCTTGGTGGAGAGGTCCTCGCCCGCCAGGCGCGCCTCGACCAGCTTGGTCTGCAGGGTGTTGAAGGCCTCGAAGTCGTCGGCGATGGCGTCGAGGACGGTCATCACGCCTTCGCGCAGCTCGGCCTCCATGGCGGAGACCGACGGGCCGGCGCCGTCGTCGAAGTCGTCCTCGCTCTCGGCTTCGCCGGCCTCGGCGGCGGCGCGGGCGGCGGCGACCTCGTCGTCGCTCTCGGCCTCCGGCTTGGCGGCGGGCGCCGGCGCGGGCTCGGGGATGGCGTTGGGGTCGGCGCCCGGAGGGGCGGCGGGGGCGATGCCCGGAGCGCCGTGGATGCCGCCGTAGGTCTGTTCCAGGTCAATGACTTCGCGCAGCAGGATGCGGCCCTGCTTGAGCTCGTCGCGCCAGGCCATGATGGCTTCGAAGGTCAGCGCGGACTCGCACAGGCCGCGGATCATCGCGTTGCGGCCGGCCTCGATGCGCTTGGCGATGGCGATCTCGCCCTCGCGGGAGAGCAGCTCCACCGAGCCCATTTCGCGCAGGTACATGCGCACGGGATCGTCGGTGCGGTCGAAGGCGGGCTTGGATTCGGTGGTCTCGGCGACGGCGGTGTCTTCGCGGACTGCGACCTCGCCGCCCTCGGCCTGGGCGGTCTCCTCGCCCTGCTCCTCGGACTCGACGACGTTGACGCCCATCTCGCTGAGCATGGCGAGGGTGTCCTCGATCTGCTCGGAGGTGAACTCTTCGCTGGGCAGGACCTTGTTCAGCTCGTCCATCGTGACGTAGCCGCGGGTCTTCGCCTGCTTGATGAACTTCTTGACGCCCGCGTCCGTCAGGTCCAGCAGCGGACCGTCGGACTGGGTCTCGGGGGCCTCGGATTCGGCCGTGTTCGCCATCACTCGCTTCTCCGGCCGGGAGGACCGCTCCCGTGCGGGGGCCCGGCTTGAAATCCTGTGGGTCAGGCCGCGCCCGACGCGTCGATTGTTAAGGACGCGCCATCAGCCCAAACTGTTCCCGTCCTGATCGCCCGTCTCAGAGCGTCGCGCTCGGCTTTCAGACGCATGAAGCCGGAGGCGTCGCCGGCCCCGGCCCCGAGCTCCGATTTCGCCGAAGAGAGCGCGCTCTCCAACGCCGCCATGCGCGCCATGACCTCATAGGCCTGCGACCACTGGGCCCGCGCCGTCTGGAGCGGCAGCTCGGGATCCAGGAAAGGCGCGCCGGATTTGCGCGCAGCCCTGGCCGTCTCGCCCAGAAGGGCGGCGTACCCACGGGCCGCGAGATGGCGTCGGAGACTATCCGAGTCAAGAGTTTCGGCCGAAAGCCTCAGGCGCACGATCTCGCTGGCGAGGGGGTCGAGGGCGGGGTCCCCGAAGCCGTCGCGCTCCAGCGTCTCCAGGTGGGGGTCGACGCGGGCGGGGTCGTCGAGGGCCGCCTGGGCGAGGGCGGCGGGCACTGCTTCGAGCGCGCGGGCGAGGCGGCGGGCAGCGCTGCGGCCCTCCTCGGTGGGGGGTTGAAGGGGCGGCGGCGCGCCCTTTCGCCACGGGCGGGGCTGGAAGGGGGCCCCTCCACCGCCTCGGGACCCGCGGTCCCCCGCCGGGGCGGCGACGGCGTCGTACCGGTCCAGCAGGTCGCGGCGATACGCCTCGGCGAGGTCCCTATCCGCGATCAGCGACGCAGCGTCGCGGAGGCGGCGTTTGAAGCCGGCCCGGCGCTCGGGCGTGTCCAGCGGCTCCCGCTCCCGCTCCCGCTCGAACAGGACCTCCACGAAGGGGCGCGTGACGGACAGGGCGGCCCGGAGCGCGGGGGCGCCCTGCTCGCGCAGCAGGTCGTCGGGGTCCTTGGCGCCTTCGAGGGCGACGAACTTGAACGAGCGGCCGGGCTTCAGCAGCGGCAGCGCGCGGTCGATGGCGGACGAGGCGGCTCGGCGGCCGGCCGCGTCGCCGTCGAAGCAGAGCGTGGGCTCCGGGTGCAGGCGCCAGAGCACCTCCATCTGCTCTTCGGTCAGCGCGGTGCCGAGCGGGGCCACGGCGGCGACGCCGGCGCGCTGGACGGCGATCGCGTCCATGTAGCCCTCGCCCACCACTAGGGCGGCCCCCTCCCCTCCGGACGCGACGAGCTTGCGCGCCTCGGGCAGGCCGTAGAGCGTGCGGCCTTTGTGGAAGAGCGGGCTCTCGGGGCCGTTCAGGTACTTGGCGCGGTCCTCGGGATTGAGGGCGCGCCCGCCGAAGGAGATCACCCGCCCCCGCGCGTCGGCGATGGGGAAGATCAGGCGGTTGCGGAAGCGGTCGTAGGGGCTGCCGCCGCCTTCCGGGGCGATCAGGAGGCCGGCCTCGACGAGGTCGCCCGGCTTGGCGCCGCGCTGGACCAGCGCGTCCTTCAGCGCGGAGCGGCTCTCGGGCGCGAAACCGAGGCCGAAACGGTCCCAGTCCTCTTCGGGCAGGCCGCGCTTGGCGAGGTAGGCGCGCGCCTCGGCCCCGGCGGGGCGGCGGAGCTGGGCCTTGAACCACTTTGCGGCGAGCTCCAGCCAGTCGCCGAGGCCCTGCCGCTTCTGCTCCATCTCGGCGGAGCGGGCGTCCTGCACGGGCATGGGCACGCCGGCCTCGGCGGCCAGCTTCTCGACGGCTTCAGGGAAGCTGAGGCGCTCGGTCTCCTGCAGGAAGCTGATCAGGTCGCCGTGCTTGCCCGACGAGAAGTCGTGCCAGAAGCCCTTGTCGTCGTTGACGAAGAACGAGGGCGACTTCTCGTTGTTGAACGGGGAGAGGCCGACGAACTCGCGGCCCTGGCGCTTCAGCCGCACGGAGCGGCCGATCACGTCCGAGAGGCGGACGCGCGTCTTGATCTCTTCCAGGAAGCGTTCGTCGAAGCGCACGCCCGGTCATACCTCGACGGGAGGGGAATGGGGCCGCGACCAAGAGCGCACGCCGGCCCCGCACACAGCTTTGTCGGGGACTGTGGACAGATTCGGCCGAAGCGGGGCGGTTGACGCGCCGCACGGCGCGTGCGGAGGTTGCGTCGGGGAAACTACAGAGAGGGGGATCATCATGCGTGCGATCGGAAAGATGTGCGTCGGCGCGGCGGTGCTGGCGCTGGCGGCGTGCGGACAGGGCAACGAAGGCGGCGAGGGCGCGACGGCCGCCGGCGACAGCTCGACGGCGGCGTCGGCGAACGCAGGCGCGGGCGCGGCGGCGGGTGGAGGCACGACCATCGAGGCGGTCACGTCGATGATGGAGGCCCGCAAGGCGGGCAAATGGCAGATGTCCATGGGCATGGCCGGGATGCCCCAGGGCGCGCCGCAGGAAATCTGCATCACCGAGGAGCAGAACCAGCAAGAGCAGACCTGGGACCCGAAGCAGGCGGGCGCCGGCTGCCCCGACTTCCGCGCACGTCGCGACGGCGGCGCGATCGTCATGACCGCGAACTGCCCGAGCGACACCGGAGCCGGCTCCATGCAGATCGAGTCACGGATCACCGGCGACTTCCAGAGCGCCTACCGGATCGAGACAGCGATGCGCCAGACGCCTGCGCCGCAGGGCGGGCCGGCCGAGATCCGGACGTTCCTGGACATGAAGTACCTGGGCGCCTGCTGAGACCGGCGGCGCGACGATCCCGCGCCGTTGACCCCTCCCCCGCCCGGCCCTAGCTACCGGCCGTTCGCGCGCTGAGGAGGACCGATGACTGCTGAGCTCCTCCCCGGCGCGACCGGCGTGCTGGCGCTCGCCGACGGCACGATCCTGCAGGGGATCGGCGTCGGCGCGGAGGGCTCCGCGGTCGGCGAGGTGTGCTTCAACACCGCGATGACGGGGTACCAGGAGATCCTGACGGACCCCTCGTACATGAGCCAGATCATCGCCTTCACCTTCCCGCACGTCGGCAACGTCGGCGTGAACTTCGAGGACGTGGAGCAGATGGGCGGCGGCGCGAACACCAGCGCCCGCGGCGCGGTGTTCCGGGACGTGCCGACCCAGGCGGCGAACTGGCGCGCGACGAGCGACCTCGGCGCCTGGATGAAGCGGCGCGGCGTCGTCGGGCTGGCGGGCGTCGACACGCGCGCCCTGACCAAACGCATCCGCGACAAAGGCATGCCGCACGCCGTCATCGCGCACGCGGCGGACGGTCGTTTCGACCTCGACGGGCTGGTGGCGCAGGCGCGGGCGTGGACCGGCCTCGTGGGGCTGGACCTCGCGAAGGAGGCGTCGACGCTGCAGCCGTTCGCCTACGACGAGGGGCTGTGGCGCTGGCCGGACGGGTACCCGAAGGCGGGCGAGCCGAAGTACGAGGTCGTGGTCCTGGACTACGGCGTGAAGCGCAACATCCTGCGCGCGATCACCTCGATCGGCGCACGGGCCACCGTGGTGCCGGCGAGCACCACGGCGGAGGAGGTGCTGGCGCGGCGGCCCGACGGGATCGTGCTGTCGAACGGACCGGGCGACCCGGCGGCCACGGGCGAGTACGCCGTACCGGAGATCGCGCGGCTGGTGGACAGCGGCGTGCCCGTGTTCGGGATCTGCCTGGGGCACCAGATGCTGGCGCGGGCGCTCGGCGCGCGCACGGTGAAGATGGACCAGGGCCACCACGGCGCGAACCACCCGGTGAAGGACCTGACCACCGGCAAGGTGGAGATCGTGTCGATGAACCACGGGTTCGCGGTGGACCGCGACAGCCTGCCAGCGCCGGTGAAGGAGACGCACGTCTCGCTCTTCGACGGGTCGAACTGCGGCATCGCGCTGGAGGGGCGGCCGGTGTTCAGCGTCCAGCATCACCCGGAGGCGTCGCCGGGGCCGACGGACAGCCTCTACCTGTTTGAGCGCTTCGCCGGGATGATGGACGCGGCGCGGTAGCAGAACTCACCGACGCGGCGAGCAAAACTCGCTTCCTCCGCAGGCGCGGAGACGCCAAGCTCCAGGGGTTGGGCGGGAGCAGGACGGATGGCGGAAGCGGCTGTGGCGAGCCCTGCGGCGGCCGGCGGGTTCACCGAGCGGATCGAGGACAAGGCCCGAATTCGGTCGATCGACATCCTACGCGGGATGGTGATCGTGCTGATGGCCCTCGACCACGTGCGCGATTACTTCAGCTACGAGATGCAGCTGTTCGACGCGCTCGATCTGGAGCGCACGTACCCTGCGCTGTACGCCACCCGTTGGGTCACCCACTTTTGCGCGCCGGTGTTCGTCTTCCTGGCGGGCGTCTCGGCGTTCCTGCAGGGACAGAGGAAGACCAAGGCGGAGCTGTCGCGCTTCCTGCTGCTGCGGGGGCTGTGGCTGATCCTGCTGGAGTTCACGCTCCTGAGCTTCGGCTGGAGCTTCGAAACCGGCTTCCTGTTCCTGCAGGTGATCTGGGCCATCGGTGTCTCGATGATCGCGCTCGCCGCGCTGGTTTGGCTGCCCTGGCAGGCGGTGCTGGCGGTCGGCGTCGCCATCGTCGCGGGGCACAACCTCCTGGACCCGATGACGCCCCAGCAGTTCGGCGGCCTCGCATTGCTATGGACGGCTTTGCACGAGGGCGGGCTGCTCGGCGGACGGCCGCCGGAGGGGCTCCTCGCCTACCCCGTGCTGCCGTGGATCGGCGTGATCGCGGCGGGGTACGGGGCCGGACGGGCCTTCACGCTGCAGGACCGGGCGCGGCGGCGCGTCCTGCTGAGGGCGGGGGCCGGCCTGGTGGCGTTGTTCCTGCTCCTGCGCCTGACCGACGCGTACGGGGATCCGAACGCGTGGGAGGCGCAGCGCAACTGGGCGCGGACGCTCATGGACGTGCTCGACACCACGAAATACCCGCCCTCGCTCGTGTTCGTGTGCATGACGATCGGGCCGGCCCTGCTGCTCCTGCCGCTGCTGGAGCGGATGCGCGGGGCGGCGGCGGAGCCGTGGGTCACCTTCGGCTCCGTGCCGTTCTTCTTCTACGTGCTGCACATCTACCTGATCCACGGCTCGGCGCGCGTGCTGGCGACGGCGAACGGCTACGAGTCGACGGGCCTGGCCACGGCCTTCGGCAGCCCGGAGACGCTTCAGGGCTGGGGCTACAGCCTGCCCGTGGTCTACCTGATCTGGATCCTGTTGGTGGCCGCGCTCTACCTGCCGTGCCGCTGGTTCGCCGGAGTGAAGCGGCGCCGGCGGGAGTGGTGGCTGAGCTACCTCTGAGGCCTCAGACCTTGCGGACGACCAGCCGGGCGCCGTCCGCGAGCGCGGCGACCTCCACCTTCGCGCCTTCCGGGAGCGCCTGTTCGCCCTCGAGCTCGGCGGCCCACTCGCAGCCCTCCACGGCCACGCGGCCGTAGCCGCCGACGAAGTCGCTGGTGGCGAGGCCCGTACGGCCCACGAGGCGGCCGGGCTCGTTGACGTCGATCAGCACGTCGGCCCGGCGCTTCAGGAAGCGGCGGCTGGCGAAGGTGGCGGCGATGGTGAGCACGGCGAAGAGGCCGATCTCGCCGGGCAGGCCAACGTCGACCCCGAGCAGGGTGAGGTAGGCGACGATCCCCGCCGACACCGCCGGCCAGAGCAGCCAGCCGGAGCCGGTGGCGAGCTCGGCGGCCAGGATGACGAGCCCGACCGTCAGCCACACCCAGAAGGGCTGGTTGGCGTAGAGCTCGGTCAGCCAGTCCATCAGCTGCGCTCCGTCTGCGGCACGGCCAGCGGCGGCGTGAGGCTGGGCTGGGCCCGGCGCGGGGCGGGGCCGCGCGGCGCCTCATCGGAGGCCCCGCCCATGATCAGCTCCTTCACGCCGGCGAGCGCGCCCACGAGCGAGCCCATGTCGGCGGGAACGATGACGGTGCGCTGCTGCGGCGAGGACGCCAGCTTCTCGAACGCCTCCACGTAGCGCTGGGCGATGAAGTAATTCACCGCGTTCACGCTGCCCGCGGCAATGGCGTCCGAGACCATGGTGGTCGCGGATGCTTCGGCCTGCGCCTCGCGCTCGCGGGCTTCGGCGTCACGGAAGGCGGCTTCACGGCGGCCCTCGGCCTGCAGGATGGCGGCGGCCTTGGCGCCCTCGGCGCGCGTCATGGCGGACTGCTTCTCGCCGTCGGCCTCGATGATGACGGCGCGGCGCTCGCGCTCGGCCTTCATCTGGCGGGCCATGGCCTGGGTGATGTCGGGCGGCGGGATCAGGTCCTTGATCTCGATGCGCGTGACCTTCACGCCCCAAGGGCCCGTGGCGTGGTCGATGGCGGCCAGCAGGCGGGTGTTGATCTGCTCGCGCTGGGACAGGACCTCGTCGAGGTCCATCGAGCCCACCACGGTGCGCAGATTGGTCTGCGACAGCTGGGTGATGGCGAAGTTCAGGTTGTCGACGCGGTAGGCGGCGGCGGCGGCGTCCATCACCTGGATGAACACGATGGCGTCGACGTGTACGCCGACGTTGTCCTTGGTGATCACCTCCTGGCGAGGGACGTCGAGGACCTGCTCCATCATGTTGATGCGCCGGCCCACGCCCTCGACGAACGGCGTGAGGAACGACAGCCCGGGCTTCAGGGTGCGGGTGTAGCGGCCGAAGCGCTCGACGGTGAACTCGCGGCCCTGCGGGACGAACTTGACCGAGTTGAACAGGATCAACCCGGCCACGACGACCAGAACAAGCGGTACGATGAGTTCCATAGCGATTTCAGCCTCCCGACGGCCTCATGATGGCGGGAACCTGAGCACGCTCAAGCGAAATCGGGAGTAGCTGCTGCTAGCGGGCGCTCGCGATGACGCGTGAGAGGCTCCGGCCGCGGGATGCGACGGCGGCGCTTTCGGCCCGCGCGGCGCGGCTACAGGCGGGGAAGCGGCCCTGCGCGTCGACGAAGCCGGCGTTGAAGCCGTTCACCAGCTGGCGGTCGAAGGCCTCCTCCGCCGCTTCCAGCTCGCGCAGGCGGGTCATGCGGGCGCGCCAGGTCTGGGTCTCCCCGTCGCAGACGAGTGCCAGGCCGTGCGCCTGCCCCAGCGTGTAGGCGAGGTCCACGAGCGAGCGACGGGCCGCGGGGCTGCGGTCCTGCGCCATGGCGGGGCCGGCGGCGGCGCACAGGGCGAGAAAGGCGAGGGTCAGGCGGCGCATGGGCCCCTATAAGAGCTGCCATGAGCGGAGATGCAAAACCCGCGCCCGCCGCGGCCGTGGGGGTGGTCTGCCTGCGCGGCGACGAGGTGCTGCTGGTGCGCCGAGGGACGCCGCCGCGACTGGGGGAGTGGAGCCTGCCGGGCGGCCGCATCGAGTACGGCGAGCGCGCGGCGGAGGCGGCGCTGCGCGAGCTGCAGGAGGAGACGGGCGTCACGGCCGAGTTGCACGGGGTTCTGGAGGTGGTGGACGGGCTCTTCCCGGAGATCGGGCGCCACTACGTGCTGATCGACTACCTCGCCACCTGGACCGCGGGCGAGCCGCGGGCGGGCGACGACGCAGCCGAGGCGCGGTTCTGGCCGGTGGAGCAGGCGGTCGCGATAGTCCCTTGGGACGAGACGGTGCGCGTGATCCGGCTGGGCCGGGAGCGGCTGGGCTACTGAGCCGTCCACCCGCCGTCGACGGAGAAGTTGGCTCCGTTGGCGGAGGCGCCGGCGTCGGACACCAGGTAGAGCAGCAGGCCGGAAAGCTGGTCGTACTCGACGAACTTCTTGGTCGGCTGGGCGGCGAGGATGACGTCGCGCATGACGGCCTCCTCGCTGATGCCGCGGGCGACCGCCTGATCGCGGATCTGGCCGTCCACGAGCGGCGTGCGGACGTAACCCGGCGAGATGCAGTTGATGGTGACGCCGGTGGTGGCGACCTCCAGCGCGACCGACTTGGTGAAGCCCGCGACGCCGTGCTTGGCGGCGACGTAGGCCGACTTGAACGGCGAGGCGACCAGGCTGTGGGCGGAGGCGACGTTGACGACGCGCCCCCTGCCCTGCCGCTTCATGATCGGCAGGGCGGCGCGGGTGGCGTGGAAGACGGCCGACAGGTTCACGGCGAGGATGAAGTCCCACTTCTCCAGCGGGAAGTCCTCGACGGCGGCGACGTGCTGCACGCCGGCGTTGTTGACGAGGATGTCGAGCCGGCCGAACTCGCGCTCGGCGTAGGCGACCAGGTCGGCGATCTGGTCGGGCCGGGTCATGTCGGCGCCGTGGTATCGGACGTCGCCGCCGCCTGACCCCATCTCCGCCCGGGCCTGCTCGATCTGCGCCGGGTCACCGAGGCCGTTCAGCACCACCTTGGCGCCGGCCTGCACGAGGGCCTCGGCCAGCGCGCGGCCGATGCCGCTGGTGGAGCCGGTGACGACGGCGACCTGGCCGGTTAGGTCGTGGGGCGACGCGGGCAAGCGGGGAACCTCCTGGAGCAGGCGGCGTCTATCAACCGCCGAGCTTCGCCGCCACCCCCGAGGAGACACGATGCCGAAGGCACTGTTCCTGAGCTGCACCCTCAAGAAGTCCCCGGAGCCCTCGCACACCGAGGGGCTGATGCGGGAGTCGATGGGCATCTTCGAGCAGGCGGGCTTCGAGACGGAGCTGGTGCGGTTCGTGGACCACCCGATCGCGTTCAGCGTCCAGGCGGACGAGGGCGCCGGCTCCGTGTGGGGACGCGACGACGCGTGGCCGGCGATCTTCGCCAAGGTGATGGAGGCGGACGCGGTGGTGATCGGCTCGCCGATCTGGCTGGGCAATCCGTCGAGCGCCTGCATCCAGCTGCTGGAGCGGCTCTACGCCCACTCCTCGGAGACCAACGAGAAGGACCAGTACGTCTTCTACAACAAGGTCGGCGGGGCGGTGGTGACCGGCAATGAGGACGGCGGGAAGTTCGTCTCCTCGCGGATCCTCTACAGCCTGCAGCACATCGGCTTCACGGTGCCGCCGGGCGCGGACAGCTACTGGGTCGGCGAGGCCGGCCCGGGGCCGTCGTACATGGAGGCCGGGCGGGACAACGACTTCACCAAGCAGACGCTGCGGATCATGACGTGGAACCTGATCCACTTCGCGCGGATGCTGATCGAGCGGCCCATCCCGGCGGAGGGGAACACCGTCCCCTCCGGCACGCACTAGGGCTGCTTGCGGGTGAACACCCACTCGCCCGGCGACGACAGGCTCTTGCTGTAGCGGTAGCCCATGCCGCGGAAGTCCTTGAGGCCCTCGGCCGCGTCCACCCGCTCGTCCACGACGAAACGGGCCATGGCGCCGCGGGCCTTCTTGGCGAAGAAGGCGAGCACGCGCGTCTCGCCGTCCTTGGTGTCCTTGAAGGCGCAGGTGAGCAGCGGCAGCTTCAGCGCGCGGCGGTCGACCGCGCCGAAGTACTCGTGGCTGGCGAGGTTCACGAGCGTACGGTCCACGTGGCCCTCGGCCTCGGCGTTCAGCGTCTTGGAGATGCGGTCGCCCCAGAAGTCGTACAGGTTGGCGCCCCGCTTGTTGGGCAGCGAGACGCCCATCTCGAGCCGGTACGGCTGGATGCAGTCCAGCGGACGCAGCAGGCCGTAGAGTCCCGAGAGAATGCGCACGTGCTTCTGCGCGAACTCGAGCGCGGACAGGTCGAGTTCGCGGGCGCGCAGGCCCTCGTAGACGTCGCCGGCGAAGGCGAAGGCCGCCTGCACGCCGCCCTCGGCGCACTTGGCGTCGAACTCCCGGAACCGCTGCCAGTTGAGGTCCGCGAGCTTGGGCGAGATCGACATCAGCTCCATCAGGTCGCCGCGGGTCAGCTTGCGCGCCACCCGAGCGAGCTCCGCGGTCTCCTTGGTGAACTGCGGCCGCGTGGCCGGCGCGTTCGGCACCGGCTCCAGGTCGAGGGTCTTCGCGGGCGAGAGGACGAGAAGCATCCCGCGGGCTCTTACGCCCCTCCCCCGCGCTAGAACAGCACGCGCGGATTCATGATGAGCTTGGGGTCGAGAGCGGCGCGGACGGCGCGCAAGGCCACGACTTCGGCCTCCGACTTGTAGCGGAGCGCCTCGGCGGACTTCAGCACGCCCAGCCCGTGCTCGGCGGAAAGCGAGCCGCCGAGATCGTGGGCCAGGTCGTGGACGGCACGCGAGCCCGCCTCGCCCGCGGCCATGTGAGCGGCGGGATCGGCCCCCACCGGCTGGATCACGTTGAAGTGGACGTTTCCGTCCCCGACGTGGCCGAAGGCGACGACGCGGGCGCCCGGCGCGGTCCGCTTGATCATGGCCGTACCGCGCTCGATGAAGTCGGCCATGCGGGAGACCGGCACGGAGATGTCGTGCTTCCAGCAGGCGCCTTCGGGCTTCTCGGCCGCTGAATGCTCCTCGCGCAGCCGCCAGAAGGCCTGCGCATCAGCCTCGCTGCGCGCGAGGGCGGCGTCCTGGATCAGATCGGCCTCGAAGGCGGCGGCGAGAACGCGCTCCAAGGCGGCTTCGGCCTCGGCGGCGGCGGCGACCTCCATCAGCACGTACCAGGGATGCCGTTCTGCTAACGGGTCGCGGGCGCCCGGGATGTGCTTGAAAACCAGTTCGAGGCCGAAGCGCCCCATCAGCTCGAACGCTTCGAGGGCGCCGCCGCTCTCCGCCTTGGCGCGGGCGAGGAGTTCGATGGCGTCCTGCGCCGAGCGGAGCCCCGCGACCGCCACAGCGCGCGAGCGCAGCACCGGGAATAGCTTCAGGCTGGCCGCGCTGACGATGCCGAGCGTGCCCTCGGCGCCGATCAACAGCTGCTTCAGGTCGTAGCCGGAGACGTCCTTGCGCAGGCGCTTGAGGCCGTTGAACACCGCGCCGTTCGGCAGCACGGCTTCGAGGCCGAGCACCAGGTCACGCATCGTGCCGTAGCGCAGCACCGCCGTGCCCCCCGCATTGGTCGAGATGAGCCCACCGATGGTGGCGCTGCCTTCGGAGGCGAGGCTCAGAGGGAAGAACCGGTCGGCGGCGGCCGCCGCTTGCTGCACAGATGCGAGGGTGGCCCCGGCCCCCACCACGATGGCGTCATCGAGCGGCGCGACCTCGCGGATCGCCCGCAGGCGCTCCGTCGAGATCAGCACCTCGCCCTGCGGGATCTGCCCGCCGACGAGGCCCGTGCCGCCGCCCTGGGGCGTCACCGGCGTGCCGGTCTCGGCGCAGATGGTCACAGCGATCGACACGTCCGCGGTGGTGCGCGGCAGCAGGAGAAGCGGCGTCTCTCCCGTCCAGCGGCCCCGCCACTCGGTGAGCTTGGGCGCGACGCGGTCGGGATCCTGCGTCCAGCCGTCGGGGCCGAGGGCCTCCTTGAGACGCGTGAGGGCGTCCGTGGTCACGCCGCTCCCAGCAGCTCGGGCGTGAGGCCGCGCAGCCGTTCGGCACCGCCGGTGATCGCCGCCAGCGCGCCCGGCGCGGACGCCAGCACCTGCTCCGCGTAGATGCGGGCGAGCGGCGCCTTGCCGCGCAGGTGGTCGCCCCCTGCGCTCTCCGCGGCGAGGGCGGCCTTTGCGAGCAGCCAGCCGCCGGTGACGTCGCCGACCAGCTTGAGGAAGGGCACCGCCGCAGCCTGGGCGTCGGGCGAGCCGCGGCGCTGCAGGAGCCACTCGGCGCTCTGCTCGACGGCGACGGCGCCGGCGCGCAGCCAGGCGGCGACCTCGGCCAACTCGTCGCGGGTGGAGAGCTCGGGCTCGAGCGCGAGGATGTCCTGCACCAGCTCGCGGACGGCGAGTCCGTCGCCCATGGAGAGCTTGCGGCCGATCAGGTCGAAAGCCTGGACAGCATTGGTGCCCTCGTAGATCGGCGCGATGCGGGCGTCACGGTAATGCTGCGCGGCGCCGGTCTCCTCGATGAAGCCCATGCCGCCGTGGACCTGGATGTTCTGCGAGGCCGTCTCGACGCCGATGTCCGTCGACCAGGCCTTGGCGATCGGGACCAGCAGCTCGTAGCGGCGCTGCTCGCGCTCGTCGCCGAACGCGCCCAGGTCGGCCGCGACGGCGGCGGTGAGGCAGATCGCACGTGCGGCGTCGATCTTCGCCTTCATCAGCGACAGCGAGCGGCGGATCTCCGGATGGTCGAAGATCCGGGCCCCCGCCTCGCCGGTCCAGGCGGAGCGGCCCTGGCGGCGCTCCAGCGCATAGGCGAGCGCCTGCTGGTAGGCGCGCTCGGCGATGGCGACGCCCTGCACGCCGACGCCCAGCCGCGCGGTGTTCATCATGGTGAACATGTGCGCGAGGCCCCGGTTCTCGTCGCCGACGAGTTCGGCGCGGGCGCCTTCGAACAGCATCACGCAGGTGGGGGAGGCGTTGATGCCGAGCTTGTGCTCGATCGAGGCGGGGCGGAGCTGGTTCAGGCCGCCGAGCGAGCCGTCCTCCGCCACCTCGCGCTTGGAGGTGAGGAAGAGCGAGATTCCCTTCACCCCCTCCGGGGCGCCGGGCAGCCGCGCGAGCACGAAGTGGACGATGTTGTCGGCCCAGTCGTGGTCGCCGTAGGTGATGAAGATCTTCTGGCCGTGCAGCGCGTAGGCGCCGTCGCCCAGCGGCTCGGCACGGGTGCGGATCGCGGCGAGGTCGGTGCCGGCCTGCGGCTCCGTCAGGTTCATGGTCCCGGTCCACTCGCCGGAGACGAGCTTGGGCAGGTAGAGCCGGTTCTGGCGCTCGGTGCCGTGCGCCAGCAGCGCCTCGATGGCGGCCTGGGTCAGCATCGGACAGAGGCCGAAGCCCATGTTGGCGGCATGGACGGTCTCGGCCACGGCGAGTTCGAGCGCCTTGGGCAGGCCCTGCCCGCCCGCTTCCGGCGGCGCGCCGAGGCCGTTCCACCCGCCTTCAGCATACGCGCGGTAGGCTTCGGGGAAGCCCGTCGGCGTGGTGACGCGACCGTTCTCGTAACGGGCGCCTTCCTGGTCGCCGCGCCGGTTCAGCGGCGCCAGCACGTTCTCGGAGAGGTCGGCCGCTCCGGCCAGCACGGCTTCGATCAGGTCGGCGTCCAGGTCGGGGAAACCGGCGGACAGGCGGCCGATCCCCGCTACGTGCTGCAGGGTGAAGGAGAGGTCGCGGACGGGGGCTCGGTAGCTCATGGCTCCGCTTCTAGCGGCGCGCAGGCCGTGGCGGAACCGGCTTCAACTCCCGGGCCCCATGCGGCAAGGTCCGGCGGCGACGGTTCGGAGGCGAGATGACGGCGACGCACGTGGCCCGACGCGAGGGCGGCCGCTATTCGGCGGTGTCGATTGTCCTGCACTGGACGCTGGCGGCGCTGATCGTGACGCAGATCTTCGTCGGCGGCTGGTTCGAGGACCTCGACGGCGGGTCGGAGAAGCGGGAGGCGTTCGCGCTGCACCTGTCGCTCGGCGTCACGATCCTGGCGTTGAGCGTCGTGCGGCTGCTCTGGAGGGTGACGCACCCGGCCCCTCCCTTGCCCGACCACATGGCCCGCTGGGAGAAGCTGCTCGCGCGCGCCACGCACGTGCTGTTCTACGTCTTCATGATCGGAATGCCGATCACCGGCTGGCTGACGATCTCCGCGGGCGGCGGGTCCGGGCGGCCGCTGGAGCTTTGGGGCGCGATCCCCTGGTTCCGCATTCCAGGCGTTCCCGAGGACGCGCACGACTTCTTCGAGGACGCGCACACGGGCGTGCTGCTGAAGAGCTTCTGGTTCATCCTGGCGCTGCACGTCGCGGGCGCGCTGAAGCACCAGTTCTTCCAGCGGGACGAGGTGCTGTGGCGGATGCTGCCGATCGTCGGACGACCGAGGAACGCGCCCTGAGCACCGTGGAGGCCGCCGTCGAGGCGCTGCGCCGCGGCGAACTCGTGATCCTGCCGACGGAGACGGTGTACGGGCTGGCCGCCGACGCCGGGAACGCCGAGGCGGTGGCGCGCATCTTCGAGGCCAAGGGGCGGCCGCGTTTCAACCCGCTGATCTCGCACGTGCCCGATCTGGCCGCGGCGGAGCGGCTCGCCCTGTTCGACACGGTCGCCCGGCAGCTGGCGGAGGCGTTCTGGCCCGGTCCGCTCACCATCGTCGCGCCCGTCCGGCCGGGGGCGCGGGTGAGCGACCTCGCCCGGGCCGGACTGGACACGGTCGCCGTCCGGGCGCCCGGGCACGAGCTGGCGCAGGCGGTGCTGCGTGACTTCGGCGGGCCGGTGGTGGCGCCCTCGGCCAACCGCTCGGGCCGGCCGAGCCCGACGACCTTCGACGACGCCGTGGAGGAGACCGGGACGTCCGCCGCCGCCGCATTGGACGGGGGGCCCTGCCGCGTGGGGCTGGAATCCACGGTGGTCGGGGTGTTCGGGGGCGCGCTGCGGCTGCTGCGGCCCGGCGCGGTGACGCGCGACGCGATCACCGCTGTCGCGGGGCCGGTGCTCGAGGCCGAGGAGGACGCGGCGCGATCCCCCGGGCGGCTCAGCGCGCACTATGCGCCCGAGGCGCCGATCCGGCTCGACGTGTCGGAGCCGGAGCCGGGCGAGGCCTACCTCGCCTTCGGGCCTGCACCGGCGGGCGGGCTGGTCTGGAACCTCAGCCCGCGCGCCGACCTGCGCGAAGCGGCGAGCAACCTGTTCGCCTACCTGCGCGCCGCCGACCGAACGCGGCCGCGCGGCATCGCCGTGGCGCCCATCCCGGAGCACGGGCTGGGCGAGGCGATCAACGACCGCCTGCGCCGCGCCGCGGGCTTCGTCGGCTAGGCCGAGAGCCGGTCGAGCAGGTACTCGGCCGAGGAGACGCGGAATTCGCCGCCCTGCTCGACGTTGAGCTGCTCCACCTTCCCGTCGTTCACGATCATCGAGTAGCGCTGCGAGCGCAGGCCCATGCCGTACTTCGAGCCGTCCATCTCGAGGCCGACGGCCTTGGTGAAGTCGCCGTTGCCGTCGGCGATCATCATCACGTCCTCGCCGGCGTCCTGATCCTTGCCCCAGGCGCCCATCACGAAGACGTCGTTGACCGACAGGCAGGCGATCTGGTCGACGCCCTTCGCGCGCAGGTCGGACGCCTTCTCCTTGAAGCCGGGCAGGTGCTTGGCCGAGCAGGTCGGCGTGTAGGCGCCGGGGACCGCGAACAGCGCCACGCGCTTGCCCTTGAACAGGTCGTCGGAGCTGATCGGCTGCGGGCCGTCCGCGCCCATGGTCATGAAGGTGGCTTGCGGGAGCGTGTCGCCGACTTGGATGGTCATGTGGGAGTCCTCAGCAGGGGCCCTGACATAAAGTCGCCGAATGCGAGCGCCAAGCCGCGTCACGCTTGCAACCGCACGCCGCCGCCACGAACATGGACGCGATGAGCGCCTTCGACGAGGACTGGGACGAGGAGGACGACGACTTCGGCCCGGAGCTGGAGGACGACGAGTTCGACCCGCACGCCGAGTTCCTCAGCGGCCGGCTGCTGATCGCCATGCCGGGCATCGAGGACCCGCGGTTCGAGCAGGCGCTGGTGCTGGTGTGCGCGCACACGCCCGAGCACGCGATGGGGATCGCGCTCAACCGACCGATCGAAGGCGTGACGGTGCCGGATCTGCTCTCGCGGCTGGGCGTGAAGACGTCGATCGAGCTGCCGCCGCAGCTGGTGCTCGCGGGCGGGCCGGTGGAGCGCGAGCGCGGCTTCGTGCTGCACACCGAAGACTTCCGGGCGCCGGACTCCACAGTGCCGGTGGTGGAGGGGCGCATCTCGCTCACCGCCACGCGCGACGTACTGCAGGCGATGGGCGACCCGGTGCTGCGGCCGCGGCGCTCCACGCTAGCGCTGGGCTACGCGGGCTGGGGCCCCGGCCAGCTCGAACAGGAAATCCGCGAGAACGTCTGGCTGACCTGCGAGGCCGACGAGTCCCTCGTGTTCGGCGACGACTTCGCCGACAAATGGCAGCGCGCCTTGGCGAAGCTGGGCGTCAGCGCCGGGACGCTGTCGTCGCAGACCGGCAGCGCCTAGTCGAAGGCGGTCCCGCGCAGGCGGACCGGCGCGGCCCCGTCGAGCAGGCTTTCGGTCAGGTAGACCTCCGCGTCGACCGCGGTCAGCGCCGGCGCGTAGCCGAAGCCCTGCCCGTAGTGGACGCCGACGCCGAGCAGCGTCTGGGCCATCACCGCGTTCTCCACGCCCTCGGCGACCACCTCGAGCTTGAGGTCGCGGCCCAGCGTCGTGACGGAGCGGACGATCTTCGCCGAGCCTTCGTTGGCGTCCATCGTGCGCACGAAGTAGCGGTCGATCTTCAGCACGTCGAAGGGCAGCCGCGTGAGATAGGACAGCGACGAGAAGCCGGTGCCGAAGTCGTCGAGGGCCACGCCCACGCCCGCCTCCTTCAGCCGGTTCAGGATGGCCGCAGCGCTATCGGGATCGCGCATGATGTGGCTCTCGGTGATCTCCACCTTGAGCGCGCGCGGCGGCAGGTTGTTGTCGCGCACCAGCGCGGCGACCTCCTCGACGAGGCCGGAGCGGTCGAGCTCGGCGGTCGAGAGGTTGACGCTGATCCAGATGGACTGCGCGCCGGCGTGCCGCTCGCGCCATTCGGCGAGCTGCGTCGCGGCCGCGCGCAGCATGATGCGGCCGATCTCGATCATCAGGCCCATGTCCTCCGCCAGCGGGAGGAAGTCGTCGGGCGAGACGAGGCCCTTGCGCGGGTGGCGCCAGCGGACGAGCGCCTCGAAGCCGGCGACGGCGCCGGTCTCCAGCAGCACGACGGGCTGGTAGTGGGCCTCGATCTCGCCGCGCATGACCGCGGCGCGGAGGTCCGCCTCGAGCGCCAGGCGCGAGAGGCTGTCGGTTTCCAGCGCGCGACCGTAGGCGGCGACGTTGCCGGGGCCGCTGGTCTTGGCGGCTTCGACGGCGAGTTCGGCGCGGCGGAGGAGCTCGGTGGCTTCGGGAGCCTCGGGGCCGCCACGGGCCTCCACGGCGCCGACGGAGAGCGTCGGGAAGATGTCGAAGCCCGCAATGCGCAGCGGCTGCTCGAGGGCCTGGCGGAGGGCGTCCGAGGCGTTCTCGACGGTCCCGTGCTGGAGCAGGACGGCGAATTCGTCCTCCCCGATGCGCGCCGGAAGCGCATCGGCCGGGAACACGGCGGCCAGACGCGCGGCCAGCGCGGAGAGCACCAGGTCGGCGCGCTCGTGGCCCAGCGCCTCGTTGAGGCGGCGCAGGCGGTTGAGGTCGGCCACCACGAGGTCGAACGCGAACGGCCGCTGCAGCACCTCACGAGCGCGGGTTAAGAAGCCGGAGCGGTCGAGCAGGCCCGTGAGCCGGTCCTGGTCGCTGGCCCCGAACCGCATCTCCGGCGCGATGGCGCCGGCGGCCCGGACCCCCTCCTCCAGCCACTGCCCGCGCCAGATGCATGGCGGGCCGCCGCGCATGCGCAGGCGGGCGAACACCTCGGTGCCCGGCGGCCGGACGCGGAGCATGTCCTCCACCAGCGGCGCGTCCTGCGGCAGCGTCAGCGCCGAGAGCGCCGCGGCCCCGCACTCGTGGCCCAGCGGGCCCAGGCCGAGGTCGCGCGCGGCGCCCATGAGCCGGACCCGGT
>DASVVG010000004.1:0-2989 GCA_036386655.1 Caulobacteraceae bacterium
TGACCCAACTTGGACACCAGTTTCGTAAATGTCGTTTCAGGGCAGCAGCTTACGCGGGCGTGGCTGGTCGTTAGCATCACAGGCGACGGGGCCGGGCTCAGGCGGTCAGCGCGCGGGGGCGTCGCGGATGTTGGGCGGCAGGGCGATGCCGGTGGCCTTGAACAGGGGACCGGCCACACCGGTGGCGGGCGTGCGCAGCGTCATCCGCCGCCCATCCTTGGTGATCTCGACCTCCTGCAGGCGATCGAGATCAAGCAGCACATCGCCCCACTCCGGCCGGAAGCCCGCCTTCCGGCAGCGCGCGTCGAGCTCCTTGCGCAGCACCAGGGCGAGAAAGGAGCAGAAGACGTGGCCGCGGATGGCGGCGTCGGAGGAGTGGTGGATCGGCCGGGTGCGCATCAGCGCCTTGGCGGTGCGGAACAGGTCCTCCACCTGCAGCAGGTCCCTGTAGCGCAGCACGGCCTGCAGCGGCGTGATCTGGGCGTTGGTGCGCAGCACGAAGACGCCGTCGTACCTGGCCTCGTCGGCCAGCTTGCCGGGATCGATCTCGAAGGCCTGGCCCTTGCCGGCGCGGCGGAGATAGCGGCGAAAGGCGGAGTTGCCGATCAGCGCCTTGTCGCCGCGCTGGAGTTGGCGATCGAGGGCCTCGACCACCGCCCGGCGGTCGGCGGCATCCTTCGCCGCCTCGGCCTCGTTGCGGCAGGCCACGTAGCGCCGGCCCTCGGCGGTGACCTCCTTGACCCGGAGCTGGGTTTCCTTGCCCGCGGCCCGTGGGATGCAGAGCGGGGTGAAGGGCCGGCTGTCCGCCAGCACCACCTGCCGGACCAGGGTGTCGCTACGCTCGCGGGCGCCGAGCACGTACTCCAGGCCGCGCTCCTCGAGGGCGGCGATGGTGGCGGCCGAGAGCATGCCGCGGTCGGCCACCACGCAGACCCGGCCGATGGCGAAGCGGCCGCGCAGGCGATCGATGACGGGGAGGAGGACGGAGACGTCGGCGGTGTTGCCGGGCCACATCTCCGAGCAGACGGGCTGGCCCTCGGCGTCGACCACCACGCCGAGGACCATCTGCATCAGGTCGGGCCGGTGGTCCTTCGAATAGCCCCGCTCGCCCAGGCACTCCCCGCCCGCGCCGGTGAAGCTGAGGGAGGTGGTGTCCATGAACACCACCGAGAGTTCGGCGAAGAGGTCGCGCCGCCGCGCGAACAGCCGCTCCTCGACCAGGTCCTTGACCGTGCGCGGAGCAAACGGCGTGGCGCCGGCCTGCTGGTCGGGCGGCAGTTCCTCGCCGAGCCAGGCCATGGCGCGGTAGGGCTGGTGCAGCGCCAGGCCGCCGATGCCGGGGAGGTCGTAGTCGGCCAGCCACTTCTCGCAGGCGCGGTCGGAGCCGGAAACCATGATCCGGTGCAGCACGGTGGCGAAGACCGCCCGCTCGACCGGGAACTCGAAGCCGCGCCCGCCGAGCAGCTCCTCGAGCACCGCCCGGCAACCGGTCTGCTCCCACAGCCGCCCGAACAGCAGCGGCGCACCGATGCGCCGGCAGGCGAGCCGGTCGGGAGTGCCCGCCTCGAGCTGCGACAGCACCATGGCGCGTTCGGCGTAGCGGGCCACCGAGGCGGCGAGGCGCTCAAGGCCGCCGGAGGCGACCACGACCTCCTTGCGGCCGAGGTTCTTGATGATGCGCTGCTTGGCGCGGCCGTCCTCGCGCACGGTCTCGACCAGGTAGAGGTAGGTGTAGCCGTTGATGTGCTTTTCGCGGACGAACACGCGTCATTAGCAGCTGGCGTGGCTGGGGTTCGTCAACGAAAATCGGCAAGAAAGCCGCAGAATTTAGCACCACACATTTCGCCCGCCACAGAGCAGGCCGAAGCAGATCAAGGGCTTACGCCACCGCCAGCGCCGGAATCAGGCCATCACTGTCCAAGTTGGGCAAGGAGGCCGTCCCGTGCCGAACCGCACCCCGATAGCCCGTGCGCGCAGTTCCACCGGCCGCTAGCCTCCCGCCCATGCTCACGGGCAAACGCATCCTCTTGGTCGTTTCCGGCAGCGTCGCCGCCTTCAAGGCGCTGGAGTTCACGCGCCTGCTCCGCAAGGAGGGCGCCGCCGTTTCCGCCATCCTCACCGCCGGCGGCGCCCGCTTCGTCACCCGGGAAGCCCTGGCCGGCATCACCGGCGAGCGCGTCCATGACGACCTCTGGGCGGCGGAAGCCGAGATCGGCCACATCCGCCTCGCCCGCGCGGCCGACCTCGTGGTGGTTGCGCCCGCCTCCGCCGACATCCTGGCGCGCATGGCGGCGGGCCTGACGAGCGACCTCGCCACCACCGTCCTGCTCGCCACCCGCGCGCCCGTGCTGGTGGCGCCCGCCATGAACCCGGCGATGTGGGAGCACCCAGCCACCCGCGCCAACGTGGCGACGCTCGCGGCGCGCGGCGTGCGCGTGGCTGGCCCCGCCGCCGGCGCCATGGCCGAGCCGGAGAGCGGCCCCGGCCGCCTGCTCGAACCCGCCGAGTTGCTGGAAGCCGCGCGCGCCATCCTGGCCCCGGGAAGCGGCCCGCTCGCCGGCCGCCACGCCCTCGTCACCTCCGGCCCGACGCACGAGCCGATAGACCCCGTCCGCTACATCGCCAACCGCAGCAGCGGCAAGCAAGGCCACGCCATCGCGGCGGCGCTGGCCGCCCTTAGCGCGCGCGTCACCCTCGTCTCCGGCCCGGTCGCGCTCCCGGACCCGCCCGGCGTTTCGGTGCGTCGCGTCGAAAGCGCGCGCGAGATGCTCGCCGCCTGCGAGGCCGCGCTTCCCGCCGACATCGCGGTGATGGCCGCCGCCGTCGCCGACTGGCGAACAGCGCACGAAGCCGACCAGAAGCTGAAAAAGCAACCCGGTGCCGCCGCCCCCGTGCTGGAGATGGCGCTCAACCCCGACATCCTGGCCACCGTCGCGGCCCACCCCGCGCAGCGCCCCCGCCTCGTGGTCGGCTTCGCCGCCGAGACCGA
>DASVVG010000005.1:0-1942 GCA_036386655.1 Caulobacteraceae bacterium
GTGCATCTTCGACAACACGGCGGAAGGCTGGGCGACGCACGACGCGCTGCTGCTCCAGCATGCATTTCCTCCGCCCCACGGTTGAACGAGACGCCCCGCAAGCGGACGGTATCCGCAGATGGGGTGTACGATGACGACAGAGATGATGGACACGGCCGGTCCTGGGCGTGGCGGCCGGATGTCGCGGCAGCGCAAACGCGATGCGGTGCTACGGCTGCTTCGGGGCGAGGACCTGGAGACGGTCTCGCGGGCGCTGGGTGTGACCGCGGCTACCCTGAGCGGCTGGCGCGACGCCTTCCTGGCGGCTGGCGAGGCGAGCCTGGCCACGCGACCTGCTGATGGTGAGGCGCTGGAGAGCGAGCGGCTCAAGGCGCGGCTGGGCGAGATGCTGCTCGAACGCGAGTTGCTGGAGGCCAAGGTCGCAGCCCTGGAGGGCGGCCGCCCTTTGGCTCGCAGGAGGTCACGGCCATGAGCCTGGCCTCCTCGCCCAGCAGCGGAAGGCCCTACGGTCTGGCCCGGGTGTGCCGGGTCTGGGGCATGGCTCGCGCCACGATCTACCGCCATCACCTGCCGCCCCGGACGGAGCCACCCAAGCGGCCGGGGCCGGTCGGGCCGATGCCGGACCCGAGGTTGGCGGAGGCGATCCGGGCCGTCCTCGCGGCCAGCCCCTTTCATGGCGAGGGTCACCGCAAGGTCTGGGCAAGGCTGCGCCTGCAGGGCGTCCGAACCTCCAGGCGCCGGGTACTGCGGCTCATGCGAGAGCACGACCTGCTCGCCCCTTCCCGGGTGGGAGCGCCTCGGGGCCCGCGCAACCACGACGGCACCATCATCCCGGAGACGCTGGACACCATGTGGGGCACCGACATGACCACCACCTGGACAGCTGAGGGTCAGGCGGCGGTGTTCGTGGCCGTCGATCACCACAGCGCCGGGTGCGTCGGCCTCCATGCCGCCCGGCGCGGCACCCGCTTCGAGGCGCTGGAGCCCCTCAGGCAGGGCGTGCGTCAGCACTTCGGCGGCTTCGCCAAGGGCATCGCGACGGGCCTGTCGCTGCGCCATGACCACGGCAGCCAGTACATGTCCGACGCTTTCCAGGGCGAGCTGACCTTCGTCGGCATCGAGAGCTCGCCCGCCTTCGTCCGAGCGCCCGAGGGGAATGGCTGCGCCGAACGCTTCATCCGCACCCTGAAAGAAAACCTCCTGTGGGTGCGGACCTTCGACACCGTCGAGCAACTGCGCCAGGCGCTGCTCGACTTCCGTCGGACCTACAACTCGACATGGCTCATCGAGCGTCACGGCTTCAGAACGCCGGACGCCGTCCGCCAGGATCAGCTTTCACCCGCGGCTCTCGCCGCATAGGCTTCACTCGGGTGTCTCAGAAACTGCGGGCGGTACAGGGGTGAGATCAGAGCGTCATGCGGCTGAGCGCATGGCGATCCCTTCCATGCTGGTCCGCGCCTCGGCCGGGGTGCGATAGCCGGCGGCCGAGTGCAGGCGCTGCCGGTTGTAGAAGATCTCGATGTACTCGAACACGGCCGTCTTCGCCTCCTCGCGGGTGCGGAAGCGGACGGGGTGGACGTGCTCGGCCTTGAGCGAGGCGAAGAAGCTCTCCATCGGCGCGTTGTCCAAGCAGTTGCCGCGGCGGCTCATGGATTGCGTGATGCCGTGCCGCTCCAGCACCGCCCGGTAGGGCTCGGACGCGTATTGCACGCCGCGGTCGCCGTGGTGGACCAGCCCGCGCGGCGGGTGATGCGCTGGATGGCCATGACCAGGGCGTCGATGCACAGCTCGGCCCTGAGGTGGTCGGCCATCGACCAGCCGACGATCTCGCGCGTGGCCATGTCCTTGACCGCGGCCAGATACAGGAAGCCCTCGCCGGTCGGGATGTAGGAGATGTCGGCCAGCCAGACCTGGTCCGGCCTGTCCGCGGTGAAGTTCCGCG
>DASVVG010000006.1:0-13759 GCA_036386655.1 Caulobacteraceae bacterium
CTCGGCGGTCTCGGCGGGTCGGATCACGAACGGCTGGGTCATGGATGCGCGGAAGCCCTCCGGTCAGGCCTTGAAGAGGGCCCCGGCGATCAAGTCCTGCCCGATCCCGGACGAGCCGGTGCGCCCGCCCGCGGGGCCGTCCGATCGCCTGGGCGCCAAGCGTGCCCCTCGGGGCGGCGGCCGCATCGTCGCGCGGCGGCCGAACGGAGCATCTGTCGCCGTCGCCCGATGTCGGAATCTTTCGCGCGGAGCCGCCGCCCGCAGTGGAACCCTGAGCAATACCGGGGAGGCCGCGCGGCCCGCCCATCCACACCGCCCGCGCCGAAGTGTTCCGCCATCACGGGCTGGTGGCGCAGCGTCTCGACGGCGTCGCGTGCGGCGCGCCGGATCGGCTCCACCCGGCGATCAAGGAACTGACGAAGACCTTCACGCCCGGAGTCTAGCGAGCCCGGGCCGCGAGCGTCGAGCGGACCCTCGAGAACAGGGCGTGCGCCCGCTGCGCGGGCGTCGGGCTCTAGTCGCTGCGCTCCTCCCGGAGCCCTTCGGGTCTCCGCCCGTCCGGGTGACGATCCCACACGCGGCTGGGTCAGCCGGGCCGACATGGCGCAGAGCGGGTTGCGGCGGTGGAGAGCCGCCGCTCCGCGACGGCGACGGCGTGTCGCTGTTAACCGCCGGCTGCGCCGTCGGGCGACACACGCCCCCACACAACGACTCCTGATTTTGTCACGTCACCCTGCCGGTCAACGGCTTCGCCGTTTCCCTCCGCTCCGCTTCGCTGCGCTCCGGTGACCGCCCGGGGCCCGACGTGCCTGAAAATCGGGTCGTTGCGCATGGGGCGCTGCGGCGATCCGGACAGGAACGTCTCACATGCAAGCATCCACCTTCTTCTCCTCCCTGAAGACTGACAGCGAGTTCGACGACCAGGCCGCGGCGCTGGACGACACCCGGGCGTATCCGAACGAGGCGCAGCTGCTCCAGCTGGGCACGGCGATCATGACCGAACTGCTGGACGTGGTCGGCGACACCGGTCTCGAGGACGTGCAGACAATCCTGGCCGAGAGCCTGATCGGCGCCTTCCATTCGGCGGCGGGAAGGATCGAGCGGGAAGCCGACAAGGCCCGCGACGCGATGGCCCGGCTGGAGCGGGACTTCGACGGGTCGGAGATGGCCGACACCGAGCTGCAGGAAGCCACTGCGAAGGCGCGCACCGCCGATGTCGCGACGGCCGCGGCGGAGCTGGTCCGGGACGCGGCCTCTGCGGCCTACACGGCGATCACGGGCGAGGTCTGGACGGCCTGGCGGGGATCACTGCGGGGCAGCAAGCTGACCGCCGCGCAGGTCGAGGCGAGGCAGGCGATCCGGGCGCAGCACGCGCGCAAGCAGGCGCTGGCGGACCCGGGCCGGACGGTGGTGGCCTTCCGCGGCAGCCCGAAGGCCGACACGGCAGAGGACGCCGGGCGGATCTTCGACGCCCTGAACTGGGCCCTGGCGGAGTGGCCGGACATGGCGCTGGCCACCACCGGCGCGCCGGGCGCGGAGAAGCTGGCGATCAAGTGGTCGCGGCAGAAGGGGGTGAAGCTGGTGCTCGCCAAGGCCGACTTCGAGCGGCACGGGAAGTCCGCCCCTTTCCGGGCCAACGACGAGATGCTCCAGCTTTCTCCGGTCTGCTGCCTCACCCTCGCGCACACGCTGAACGCGGAGCGGGCCGAGCAGACCACGCCGTTCGGACCGGCCCTGAACTTCGGCCAGAAGGCCCAGGAGGAGGGGGTCCGGCACGTCTCCGTCCGCGCTCGCAGAAGCGCCTAGCGCTGCTCGTCCATCGCCCCGCTCGGGTTCGCCCGGGCGGGGTTTTCTTCGTTCGGCCGGTGGGGGCGGTGAGCTCGCTGGGGGGATCCCTCCGACCCGGCCCGACGCGAAGGCGGTGGCGTCGCCGGCGCGCGTGCGACTCGCCGTGCCGTCAGTGGCGGTGCCGGTGTCTACAGTTGCGGATGTATGCGGATGTATGCGGTCTGTTGATGAGGTGCGGGACCAAACGGTTGAGAGGATCGGAGGGCAAGATAAAAGTAGGGTTGTCGGCTTCGTCTTTTCTCCTTCTGTGCTCGTGGGTTGCTCCGATCCTTCTTGCGGGGGCCGACTTGCCGTGAGTTAATGCCTCGAGCGGGCCATTTGCGGGCCGCAAGGGGCGGGGATGCTGGTCCGCGAAGCGATCGAGGAGCGCCTGAACGGCCGGGATGAAGGCTTCGGCGTCGGCCGGTTGCCGAGGTCGCTGAAGCTCGAACGGGTCAGCCTGCGCACGGCTCTGTTCCGGCGGCTGGCGACGTCGCGGGTGTTCTCCCACGGCGGCAAGGCGGGAAGTCTCAGGGCCGCGCAGGCGCGTTCAGGGCGTCCCTTCCGCCTGGACGTGCGGCAGCGGGTGATCGTCAAGGCTCTGGTGTCGCGCCACGCCGGCGCCCCGCGCGGCGCGGCGCTGGCCAAGCATGTGGCCTACCTGAGCCGAAGCGGCGCAGGCGTGGAGGGAGCACGGCCGACCTTCTTCGACCGCAGCGACGAGGGCGTGGACGCCGCGGGCCGCACCCGCGGATGGGTCGAGGACCGGCACCACTTCCGCTTCATCATCTCGCCCGAACACGGCGATCGGATTCGAGATTTGCCGGGCTACGTGCGGGAGGTGATGAGCCGCGTGGCCGCCGATCTCGGCGAGCCGCGACTGGAATGGATCGGGACCTGCCACTTCGACACCGACCAGCCGCACGCGCACGTGCTGGTGCGGGGCAGGCGTGCGGATGGGCGGGACCTCGTGATCCCGCGGGAGTATATCGGCTACGGGTTCCGGGCGCGGGCCCAGGAGCATGCGCAGGAACTGCTCGGCGATCTGTCACGCCAGGACGCCGAGAAGCGGATCTGGCGCGAGGTTGAGGCGGATCGCTTCACAGGCTTCGACCGCCGATTGCTGGCCGCGATCGACGAGCGGGGGCTCGTGGCCGACGGCGTGGGCCGGAATGAGACGTGGGCGGCGCTCACGCGAGGCCGCCTGCGCCATCTGGAGCGGCTCGGGCTCGCGGCGCGAATGGGGGCGGCCTTCCGCCTCGATGACATGCTGGAGCTGCGGCTGCGCGGTCTGCAGGTCCGGCACGACGTCATCCGCACGATGAACCAGCGGCGGCTGGAAGGAGCTGCGGAGGTGCGCGAACTGGGAACGCAGCCGGTGCGCGGACGCGTCGTCCGGAGCGGCTTTCACGACGAGCTCGGGATGCAGCCGTACACGTTGATCAGGGACCCTTCCGGCGTGGAACACTACGCCCGCCTCGCGGCCGGTGGTTCTCCGCCTGAGCCTGGGAAGCAAGTCGCGCTGATTCGTGGCGAGCGAGGTGCTGCGCAGGTCGTGATCCAGCGCGGTTCGGAGCTGTCCCGCTGATTAGCAAGACGGGTTCGCGCACTCCACTGAACCCGCCTGAAGAGGCCTGAAAACGCCTCCTGAGCAGCCGCCTGGTGGATGGGTACGAGGGTGGGTAGGCCCTAGCTCGAGTTGCGTAAGCGCTGAAATTTAAAGGGTTTCCAGCAGGCGTGGCTCCGCGGGTAGGATTCGAACCTACGACCAGCCGGTTAACAGCCGGCTGCTCTACCACTGAGCTACCGCGGATCAGGGCTCACGCTGGAGGCGGGCGTATACGCCGCCGGGCCTGGAGTCGCAAGCACGGCGGTCCCCCCGAAAAAAAGCCCGGCGCGAGCCGGGCTTTGAAGGGTCGGTGATGGGGTGTCTCCCAAGAAGAAAGACAACGAGAGGATGCGCGCCGCATGGTTAAACGCGCCTTAACGCGGGGGTGATCTCCTGCGCAGCGGCCGTGGCGGATGCGTCACGGCCGCCGGGTTCCGGTGGTCGGAGCTCCCCCGTCGCTTGCGCCCTGGCGCGGCTTGGACGTACCTAGGTAAGCGGGGCAGTTTGAATCAAAGTCAGAACACGCGCTTCCGGAGCAACCGGAGCCGGGGAGAATAGGGGAGAGCATGCGCTTCAAGGATTCCATCCGCGCGACCAGTTCGCTGGCCGTGCTCGCAATGATCGCCTTCGCCGGCGCCGCCGCGGCCCAGGCGCCCGCTCCCGCCCCCGAGGACGAAGAGCCGGCGACCGTCGACCAGATCATCGTCACCGCCCAGAAGCGCGAGCAGAGCCTTCAGGACGTGCCGGTGGTGGTCACCACCGTCAGCGAGGAGCAGCTCGAAGCCGCGGGTGTCCGCGACATCAAGGACCTGCAGATCCTGACCCCCGGGATGACCGTGACGTCGACCAGCAACGAGTCCGTCACCACCGCCCGCATCCGCGGCGTCGGCACCGTCGGCGACAACCCCGGCCTGGAGTCCTCCGTGGGCGTCGTGATCGACGGCGTCTACCGCGCCCGGAACGGCGTCGGCTTCGGCGACCTGGGCGAGCTCGAGCGGATCGAGGTGCTGAAGGGGCCCCAGGGCACCCTGTTCGGGAAGAACACGTCCGCGGGCGTGATCAACATCATCACCAAGGAGCCGGAGTTCAACTTCGGCGGCGAGGGCGAAGTCACCCTCGGCAGCTACGACGCGATCGGCCTCGCCGCCTCTGTGACCGGACCCATCAACGAAAGCCTCGCCGGGCGCCTCTACGTCGCCCGCCGGGAGCGGGAGGGCTTCTACGAGGTTCGGACCGGCGACGGTCCGCGCACCAACACGCGCGACCAGGACCAGAACTTCTACACTATCCGCGGCCAGCTGCTGTTCGCCCCGGACGAGGTCCTGCGGGTGCGGGCGATCATCGACTACACGCAGCGCGACGAGAACTGCTGCGCCGCCGTGCAGATCCGCTCCGGCCCCACCGCCAACATCGTGAACGCGCTCGCCACCGGCGGCCAGGGCGTCCGTCCGCCGGCGCCCGGCTTCGCCCAGCTGCCGTTCTCGCGGACAGCCTTCTCCAACCGCGACACCGCGCAGGAGATCACCGACCAGGGCTTCGCCCTCGAGGCGGAGATCGACATCCCCGACACCAACGTGACGTTCACCTCGGTGACCGGCATCCGGGACTGGGACCTGAAGAGCGGCCAGGACATCGACTTCTCAGGAGCGGATATCCTGTGGCGCGACCCTGACAACTTCGGCTTCGGGGTCGAGACGTTCAGCCAGGAGTTCCGCCTGGCGGGCGAGGCCGGCCGCATGAGCTGGCTGGTCGGCGCCTTCGTGTCCATGGAAGACCTGACCCGGGACGACCAGTACCGCTACGGGTCGGACTACAACGCCTACGTCTCGCTGCTGCTGTCCAACGGCGCCAGCCCGACGCTCGCCAACACCCTGACCGGCACGTTCACGCCGGGCGGGGTGCCGGTCGCGCCCGGGCCGGGCTTCCAGCCGGGCGTAGCGGCCCGCGACTTCTACAACCAGGACTCCAGCAGCATCGCGCTGTTCACACACGAGATATTCCGGATCACGGAGCAGCTGGAGATCACGGCCGGCCTGCGCTGGACCACCGAGGACAAGACCCTCGACAGCCTGCAGACCAACCCGGACCAGGCCGCGGCCTGCCAGCGGGCGCAGTTCAACTTCGCCACCGGCCGCTGGAACCTGGTGATCCCCAGCGCGGCGGCGCGCGCCCAGGCGCTCGGCGCCCTTTGCCTCAACTGGGCCAACCCCGCCTACAACGGGCGCGCCCAGCGGCAGGAGATGTCCGAGAGCGAGTGGTCCGGGACCCTGAAGGGCTCCTACCGCTTCAACCCGCAGCTGATGACCTACGCGTCGTACGCGCGCGGCTACAAGGCGGGCGGCTTCAACCTCGACCGGGTGACCACCAACCTCGTCCCCGAGCCCAGCACCGCCTTCCCCGCCGAGACGGCCGACAGCTGGGAGCTGGGCGCGAAGACCACCTGGCTCAACGGCACCCTGCTCCTGAACGGCACGCTGTTCTGGCAGACGTTCGAGAACTTCCAGCTCAACACCTTCGCCGGCGTCGCCTTCATCGTGGAGTCCATCCCCGAGGTGGAGTCGAAGGGCGTCGACGCGGACCTGATCTGGCTCGGGCCGATCGACGGGCTCACGCTCACCGCCGGCGTCACATACGCCAAGACGGAGTACGGCGAGTTCACCGCCTCCGACCTGACCGTCCCCTCGCGCTTCCCCTCGCTCAGCCTGCTGCCGGGCGCGCAGATGTCCTTCGCGCCCGAGTGGTCGATCACCGGCTCGGCGAACTACGACCGGGAGATCGGTGGCCTACGCGTGCTCGCCAACCTCTCGGCGAAGTACCTGTCGGACTACAGCACGGCGTCGGACCTGCTCCCCGCCAAGGATCAGGACGCCTATACTCTGCTCAACGGCCGGGTGGGCTTCGGAGCCGCCGACGAGCGGTGGACGCTGGAGCTGTGGGGCATGAACCTGACCGACCAGGAGTATTTCCAGGTCGGGTTCAACGCGCCGTTCCAGGGCACCGCCTTCCAGGCCACGCCGCAGCCGAACGGGACCTTCTACAACCCGGCGCTGGACACCCAGACCTACAACGCTTTCCTGGGCCAGCCGCGCACCTACGGCGTCACCCTGCGAGTGAGGTACTGACCGACGACGGGGCGGCGTTCGCGCGCCGCCCCGCTCGCCTTCAGAGGTCCTGGAAGCGGCGGTTCTCCGCCGCCAGCCGCCTCAGCAGCGGCGCCGGCGCGAAGTCGTCCCCGAAGCGGGCCTGGAATCCCTCGAGCGCCTGCACCACCGCCGCCGCGCCCAGGCTGTCGGCATGGAACATCGGTCCGCCGCGGTAGACCGGCCAGCCGTAGCCGTTGACCCACACCACGTCGATATCCGAGGCGCGCAACGCAATCCCTTCCTCCAGAATCTTCGCCCCCTCGTTGATCATCGGGTAGACGCACCGCTGCAGGATCTCCTCCTCCGAGACGGGGCCGCGCTCGAGGCCCTGCTTGCGCGAGAACTCGAGGATCACCTGCTCGACCGCCGCCGAGGGGCTCGCCCTGCGAGCCTCGTCGTAGTCGTAGAAGCCGGCCCCGGTTTTCTGCCCCCGCCGGTCCATCTCGCAGAGCACTTCTCTCACGGTCGACCCCGTCGATTTCTCGCGGGTCCAGCCGAGGTCCAGCCCCGCCAGGTCGGCCATCGCGAACGGTCCCATCGGGAAGCCGAAGTCGTACAGCACGCGGTCCACGCCCCACGGCATCGCGCCTTCGAGGATCAGCCGGTTCGCCTCGCGCTGCCGCGCCGCCAGCATGCGGTTGCCGACGAACCCGTAGCCGACCCCCACCACCACGCCGACCTTGCCGATGCGCTTGCCCAGCTGCATCGCCGTGGCCAGCACCCGGTCTTCCGTCTTCGCGCCGCGCACGATTTCCAGCAGCCGCATGACGTTGGCCGGGGAGAAAAAGTGCAGCCCGAGGACCGACTCCGGCCGCTGCGTCGACGCAGCGATCTCGTCGACGTTCAGGTACGAGGTGTTGGTGGCCAGGATCGCGCCCGGCTTGGCCACCGCGTCCAGCCGGCCGAAGACGTCCTTCTTCACCTCCATGGTCTCGAACACCGCCTCGATCACGAGGTCGCGGTCCCCGAGCGCGTCGAACTCCAGCGTGGGCGTGAGCAGCGCCATGCGCTCCTCCACCTGCGCGGCGCTCATCCGCCCCTTCTTGGCCGAGCTCTCGTAGTTCCGCCGGATAGTCGCCACGCCGCGGTCGAGCGCCGCCTGCGAACTCTCCACGATCGCTACGGGCAGCCCGACGTTCAGGAAGTTCATGGCGATGCCGCCGCCCATGGTCCCGGCGCCGATCACGCCGACCCGCTCCACCGGCAGCGGGCGCACGTCGTCCGCCAGCCCGGGGACCTTCGCCGCCTGCCGCTCGGCGAAGAAGGCGTAGCGCTGCGCCGCCGATTCCGGGCTCGGCATCAGCTCCATGAAGAGCGCGCGCTCGAGCTTCAGCCCCTCCTCGAACGGCAGGTTCACCGCCGCCTCCACGGCCTTCACGATCGCCGCCGGCGCCCGGAAGCCGCGGAACTTGCGCGCGTTCGCCCGCCGGAACTCGGCGAACAGCTCGGGTCGGTCCCGCGCCGCCGCCAGCTTCTCGTTCAGGTCGCGTACTCGCCGCAGCGGCCGGTTCTCACGCACCACTGAGCGCGTGAACGCGACCGCCTCCTCACGCAGCCGGCCTTCCTCCACCACCGAGTCCAGCACGCCGGCCTCGAGCGCGGCCCGCGCGCCAACCGGCTTGCCCGACGTGATCATCTCCAGCGCCGCCTCCGCGCCGACCAGCCGCGGCAGCCGCTGCGTCCCGCCCGCGCCGGGCAGCAATCCGAGGTTCACCTCCGGCAGCCCCACTTTCGCCGACGGCACGGCCACCCGGTAATGACACCCCAGCGCCACCTCGAACCCGCCGCCCAGGGCCGTGCCGTGGATCGCCGCCACCACCGGCTTGCCGCAGTTCTCGATCGCCTCGACCACAGCCGGGAGGATCGGCTCCTGCATCGGCCCGCCGAACTCGCTGATGTCGGCGCCGGCGAAGAAGGTCCGCCCGGCGCACGCCAGCACCAGCGCCCGCACGGCGTCGTCCGCCTCGGCCGCCCTGACCCCCTCCACCAGCGCCTGCCGCACCCGCGCGGAAAGCGCGTTCACCGGCGGGTTGTCGATGGTGAGGACGGCGATCCCGTCCTCCACGCTGTAGTGCGAGACCGGATCGGCTGGGGGCATGGGCGGGCGGCGCCTTCTGGTGATCGACAGCGCGGCCTTAACGCGAACAGGGCGCCGCCGCCACCGCCGGGGCTTGGTCCTGCAGCGAGCCCGGCGTACAGCCACGCTGGAGGATCGCCGCAGGGGCCCTGATGGACTTCACCCTCTCCGCCCGCCAGGTCGAATGGCGCGACCGCGTCCGCGGCTTCATGGACGAGCACGTCTATCCGCACGTCGAGACCTACAACGACCAGATGCGCGGCTTCGGCGCCGACCGGTGGCAGGTGGTCCCGATCATCGAGGCGCTGAAGCCGAAGGCGCGCGCGGCGGGCCTGTGGAACCTGTTCCTGCCGCCCTCCGACCACGACGCCGGCGAGTTCCACGGAGCCGGCCTGACGAACCTCGAGTACGCGCTCTGCGCCGAGGAGATGGGCCGCGTCACCTGGGCGTCGGAGGTGTTCAACTGCTCCGCGCCCGACACCGGCAACATGGAGGTGCTCCACCGCTACGGCAGCGAGGCCCAGAAAGCGCAGTGGCTCCGCCCGCTCATGGCCGGCGAGATCCGCTCCGCGTTCCTGATGACCGAGCCGAAGGTCGCCTCGTCGGACGCCACCAACATCGAGACGTCGATCGTCCGAGACGGCGACCAGTACGTGATCAACGGTCGCAAGTGGTGGTCCTCCGGCGTCGGCGATCCCCGCTGCAAGGTCGCGATCGTGATGGGGAAGACCGACCCCTCCGCCGCCCGCCACGCCCAGCAGTCACAGATCCTCGTGCCGCTCGACGCGCCCGGTGTCGAGGTCGCCCGCATGCTGCCGGTGTTCGGCTACGACGACGCGCCCCACGGCCACGCGGAAGTGGTGCTGCGCGATGTCCGCGTTCCGGCGGAAAACCTGGTCCTGGGTGAGGGGAGGGGCTTCGAGATCGCGCAGGGCCGCCTCGGCCCCGGGCGCATCCATCATTGCATGCGCACTGTGGGGGCCGCCGAGGCTGCGCTCGAGCTGATGGTGCGGCGCCTGCTGGGTCGCGTCGCCTTCGGCAAGCCCATCGCCGCGCAGTCCGTGTGGGAGCAGCGCATCGGCGAAGCCCGGACCGAGCTCGAGATGACGCGCCTGCTGTGCCTGAAGGCCGCCGACGTGATGGACAGGGCCGGCAACAAGGCCGCGCAGCTGGAGATCGCCATGATCAAGGTCGCCGCGCCGCGCATGGCCTTGAAGATCATCGACGACGCCATCCAGGCGCACGGCGGCGCCGGCGTGTCAGATGACTTCGCGCTGGCCCGGTCCTACGCGCACATCCGAACGCTCCGGCTCGCGGACGGGCCCGACGAGGTGCACAACCGCGCCATCGCGCGCCTCGAGTACGCGCGCCACACCAACGAAAAGGTCTGAGATGCGCCTCGAAGGAAAGGTCGTCGTGGTCACCGGCGGCGCGTCTGGCATCGGCCGGGCGCTGGCGCGGCGCTTCGCGCGCGAAGGCGCCCGTCACGTCGCGGTGGCCGACCTCGACGAGGCCGGCGCTCAGGCGGTGGCCGCGGAGGTCGGCGGCTCCGGCTTCCCCTGCGACGTCTCGAGTGAGCCGGACCTGCGCCGCGTCGTCGCCGAGACCGAGGCCGCGGCGGGGCCGATCGATCTCTTCTGCTCCAACGCGGGCATCGTGGACGTGGACCCCGACCTCCAGAACGGCGCCTCGGCTGCCGACGAGACCTGGGCGCGCGCCTGGGGCGTCAACGTCATGGCGCATGTCTACGCTGCGCGCGCCGTGCTGCCGTCGATGGTGGCGCGCGGCGAAGGTTATCTGCTGCACACGGTCTCGGCCGCCGGGCTGCTGTCGCAGATCGGCAGCGCCGTCTACTCGACCACCAAGCATGCGGCCCTCGGACTGGCGGAGAGCCTGGCCATCACTCACCGCGACCACGGCATCCGTGTGTCGGTGCTCTGCCCCCAGGCGGTGGACACTGCCATGGCCGCCGGCGGCGTCTTCCTGGGCGCCGACATCGACGGTGTCGCCTCACCTGAAGACGTGGCGGAGGCTGCGGTCGCCGGGCTCGAGGCGGAAAGCTTCCTGATCCTGCCTCACCCCAAGGTGCGGACCTACATGACCAACAAGGTCGAGAACTACGACCGCTGGATCGGCGGGATGGCGAAGCTCCGCCGGTCCTTCACCGCTCCCACGACGACGCGCTGAGGAGCCGGCCGATGTCCCTGTTCGATCTGACCGGCAAGGTGGCGGTGATCACCGGCTCCTCCCGCGGCATCGGCCGCGCGATCGCCGAGCGCATGGCGGAGCAGGGGGCCCAGGTGGTGATCTCCTCGCGAAAGGCTGCCGCCTGCGAGGAGGTCGCTTCCCCTCTCAACGCACGCCGCGAAGGCTCCGCCATCGCCGTCGCCGCCAGCATCTCGTCGAAGGAGGACCTGCAACGCCTCGTCGACGAGACGATGAGCGCGTTCGGACGCATCGACGTGCTGGTCTGCAACGCCGCCAGCAATCCCTACTACGGGCCCATGGCCGGCATCACGGACGACCAGTTCCGCAAGATCCTCGACAACAACGTGCTGGCCAACCACTGGCTGATCCAGATGGTCGCGCCGCAGATGCTGGAGCGCCGCGACGGCTCGATCGTGATCGTCTCGTCGATCGGCGGTCTGCGCGGTTCGGGCGTGATCGGCGCCTACAACGTCTCCAAGGCGGCCGACTTCCAGCTCGCCCGCAACCTCGCGGTCGAGTTCGGCCCCCGGAACGTTCGTGTGAACTGCATCGCGCCGGGCCTGGTGAAGACCGACTTCGCCCGCGCGCTCTGGGCGAACCCCGATCTGCTGAAGATCGCGACCGCCGGCACGCCGCTGCAGCGCATCGGCCTGCCCGACGAGATCGCAGGCGCCGCCATCATGCTGGCGTCCCCCGCCGGGTCGTTCATCACGGGACAGGAGATCGTGGTCGACGGCGGCGCCACGATCTCCAGCGGAGCCGTGGGCTGATCGCCTAAGTCATTGAAAGGAGTGGAGGCCCGGCCCGGAATCGAACCGGGGTGCAAGGATTTGCAGTCCTCTGCGTAACCACTCCGCCACCGGGCCTCAGGGGCGTGCCGCCGCGGCGCGACGGCTAACAGAACCCACCTGCGCCAGCAATGGGCGGGCCAGATTGCGTTCGGGTTAAGGCGGTCCTATGAGCCGCGCGTGCGGCCGAGGGCGGCCGGGAGGCTTCGAACCGTGGACTTCTTTTCCGCGCGGGCGAACATGGTCGAGAGCCAGGTCCGCACGAACGACGTCACCGACGTGGAGATCCAGGACGCCATGCGGGTGATCCCGCGCGAGCGGTTCGTACTGCCCGCGCGCCAGGCGCTGGCGTACTCGGACCGGCCGCCGGAGTACGCTCCGGGACGCTTCCTCCTGCCCCCGCGCGACGTGGGCAAGCTGCTGCAGGCCGCCCGCCCCCGCGCCGGCGAGCGGGTGCTGGCGATCGCCGCCCCCTACGCCGCATCGATCGCCGCCCGCATTGGGGCGCAGGTGACCGCGCTCGACACGCCCGACGCGCTCGCGCGCGTCCGCACCGAACTGGAAGGAGAGGGGGTCTCGGTCGTCTCCGGAGATCTCGACCGGCCGGAAGGCGCCTACGACCTCGTGGTCTCGGAGGGCGCCGTCGCCGAGCTCCCGCAGGGCTGGCTGGACGCCGTCGCCCCCGGCGGACGCCTGGCCGCCGTTCTCCGTCGCGCCGCAGTGGGCAAGGCCACGCTCTACCTCCGTTCCGGCGAGACCCTCAGCGCCCGCGAGATATTCGACTCCTTCCCGCCGCTCCTGCCGGGCTTCGAGCCCAAGGCCGCCTTCGTCTTCTGACGTAGGACTGTACTCCTAGGCCGCCTCCTGGTAAGGCTTGTCGCCCCTCATGAGCGGCAACCGAGTACGAAGACGGGTGAGACTGGTCAGACGAATCAGACGGTCTGGAGCCGCTGCAGATGGGCCGGCTGCGTGGAGCGCGCCGCCGGCTGAATGTGGTCCAAAAGCCGCAGCTTGTGACGAAAGCTTAACTGGCGACGGGTCGCCGCGGGACATACGTGTAAGCTGGCGCGCACGTGTCGCGCTGTCGGGGATTCGGTTCGATGAAGTTCAGGTTCGGCCCTGCCATGGCCGGGGCGTCCGCCCTCGCCCTGCTCGGTGCGTCATTCCCCGCCGGGGCCGAGACGCTGGCCGACGCCCTCGCGCTCGCCTACCAGACCAACCCGACCCTGCAGCAGCAGCGCGCCCAGTTGCGTGCGCTCGACGAGACCGTCGTTCAGGCCCGCTCCGGCTACCGCCCGAGCGCCGACCTCGGAGCCAGCGCGAATGTCCGCAACCGCGGCGTCAACGGCGAGTTCGGCGACAATCCCTTCAGCGGCGCCGGCACGACGGATTCGCTGGGCTTCACCGCCAACGTGCTCCAAAACCTCTACACCGGCGGCCGGATCACCTCCGGCGTCCGCGCCGCGGAGGCCGACATCCTGTCGGGTCGCGAGCAGCTGCGCAGCGTCGAGAACGACCTCTTCCAGTCGGTCATCCAGGCCTATGTCGACGTCCGCCGCGACGAAGAGGCTCTGACCATCCGGCAGAACAACGTCGCCGTGCTGCGCCGCCAGCTGGAGGAGACCCGCGCCCGGTTCGAGGTCGGCGAGATCACCCGCACCGACGTCGCTCAGGCCGAAGCCCGGCTGGCCGCCGCCGAGGCTCTGCTCTCGCAAGCCCAGGCGCAGCTCGCCACCAGCCGCGCCAGCTACACCGCCGTTGTCGGGCAGGCGCCCGGCACCCTGGCGCCGGAGCCGGTGCTGGCGTCGATCCCGCCCAGCATCCAGCAGGCGTTCGACGTCGCCGAAGGGAACAACCCGCTGCTGCGGTCCGCCGCCTACGCTGAGCAGGCCGCCGCCGCCCGCGTGGCCGCGGCCCGGGCCGAGACCCGCCCGTCCGTGCAGCTTCGCGGCAACGCCGGCTATGGCCGCGAGCTCACCAGCACCGACCTCGGCCAGTACACGACCGATCTCGGCGCCACGGTCGGGCTCAGCTACCCGCTGTTCACCGGCGGCTTGACCACCTCCCGCATCCGCCAGGCCCGCGAGCGCAACAACGCCGCCCGCAT
>DASVVG010000007.1:0-6023 GCA_036386655.1 Caulobacteraceae bacterium
TCAAGACCTACTTCACGCCGCAGGGCGTGTCCGCCGACCTGATCGCGTCCAAGTACGGCTTCTCCCGCGACGACGTGGACGCCTATGCGGTGGAGAGCCAGAAGCGCGCCGCCCGCTCCTGGGAAGAGGGCCGGTTCAAGAACTCGGTGATCGCGGTGAAGGACCAGCTCGGCCTGCCGATCCTCGACCACGACGAGCACATGCGGCCCGACACCACCATGCAGACGCTGGGCTCGCTGAACCCGTCGTTCCAGGCCATGGGCGACATGGCCTTCGACGCGGTGTCCATCCAGCGCTACCCGGAGGTCGAGCGGATCAACCACGTGCACACGCCCGGCAACTCGTCGGGCATCGTCGACGGCGCCGCCGGCGTGCTGATCGGCACGCGCGAAATCGGCGAGGCGCTGGGACTGAAGCCGCGCGCGAAGATCCGCGGCATGGCTTCGGTCGGCTCGGAGCCCTCCATCATGCTGACCGGGCCGGAGCCGGTCACGCGAAAGCTGCTCGGCAGGCTCGGCATGGAGGTCGGCGACATCGACCTCTACGAGCTGAACGAGGCATTCGCCGCCGTGGTGCTGCGCTACATGCAGGCGCTCGACATCGACCACGACCGGATCAACGTGAACGGCGGGGCCATCGCCATGGGGCACCCGCTGGGCGCTACGGGCGCGATGATCCTGGGGACCGTGCTCGACGAGCTGGAGCGCACAGGGAAGGAGACGGCGCTGGCCACGCTGTGCATCGGCGGCGGCATGGGGACCGCCACGGTGATCGAACGGGTGTGAAGCTTGGAGCCGTCACACGGCTAAGCTAAAGTCGCAGGGAAGGTCCGAGGGGGGACCAAGGGGGGAAAGTCAGTAATGCCTACTATTCTCGAGCTCGCGGAGATGTCCAACGCGGTCTACGACCTGACCAACGCGCCCAACGGCTGGACGCAGGTGGACGCCAAGACCGCCCCGCCCCGGAGCGGCCTGCAGGCGGCGACCTACACCCAAGGCTCGGAGACGGTGATCGCGTTCCGCGGCACGGTGCCGTCGCAGAGCGGCGACCTGCAGGCCGACGCCATGCTGGGGCTCGGCATGAACTGCGAGTACTTCGCGGAAGCCGAAGCGTACGCGTCGGCGCACGCGGGGGATCCGAGCAAGACGACGCTCTGCGGCCACTCGCTAGGCGGCGCGATCACGCAGATCGTCGGCAACCGGCAGAGCATCAAGTTCGCGACCTTCAACGCGCCGGGCGTGGCGCTGTTCGCCTCGCGCAACATCGGCAGCAGCACGGTGACGGGCCTCGCGGTCCGCACCGCCGGCGCCACCCTGAGCGCGGTGATGAGCCCCCGGCAGGCCTGGCGGGACATCCGCGCGACCTTCAACGTCGTGAACGGCCTCAACGTGCGGCTCCGCATGGACGTGGTGAGCATGATCGGGGTGCACTATGGCGACATCGTCTCGCTCGAGACGCCGAGCTGGAGCCCTGCCGAGGCCCATGGCATCGGCACCGTGATCGGGGTGCTGAGGGGCGTCGGCGCCGGGACGGGCGCCCGGAGCCTTTGACGTAGGACCGGGCCGCGCCTGTGGGCGGCCCCACAGGAGTGCGGATGGAAACCTTCAAGATCGACGTGGACTCCGACGGCGTGGCGCTCGTCACCTTCGACGTGCCCGGCAAGTCGATGAACACGATCACCCTGCAGGTGATCCGTGACCTCGGCGAGGTGGTGGATCGCATCCGCACCGACCCGGCGGTGAAGGGCGCCGTGCTCACCTCGGGCAAGGCGACCGGCTTCTGCGCCGGGGCCGATCTCGCGGAGATGGCGGGCGGGCTGTTCGAGAACTCGCGGCTGGACGAGGCCGGGCTGCGTGAAGCTTTCGACCAGGTGTCCGCGCTCAGCCGCGCCATGCGCGGGCTGGAGACCTGCGGGAAGCCCGTGGCGGCGGCGATCAACGGCTTGGCGCTGGGCGGCGGCTTCGAGCTGACGCTCTGTTGCCATCACCGCGTGCTGGCCGACGACTCCAAGGCGCAGGTGGGCCTGCCCGAGGTGAAGGTGGGACTGTTGCCGGGCTCCGGGGGCACGCAGCGGCTGCCGCGCCTGATGGGCGCGCAGGCGGCGCTGATGCTGATCACCGAAGGCAAGTCGCTGCGCCCGAAGGAGGCGCTGGGACAGGGGCTGGTGCACCAGGTGGTGCCCGCGGACCAGGTGGTCGAGACCGCCAGGGCCTGGGTGCGTGAGAAGGGCGACCCTGTCGCGCCCTGGGACAAGAAGGAGTTCAAGGTGCCGGGCGGCATGCCCTACTCGCCGCAGGGCGCGCAGGTGTTCATCGTCGGCAACGCCATGCTGAGGAAGCAGTCGTACGGCAACTACCCGGCGGTGCTGAACATCATGAAGTGCGTCTACGAGGGCCTGCAGGTCCCGATGGACGCGGCGCTGCGCATCGAGGCGCGCTACTTCACCAAGACGCTGATGACGCCGCAGGCGAAGGCGATGATCCGGTCGCTGTTCCTGGGCATGCAGGAGCTGAACAAGGGCGCCGGCCGGCCAAAGGGCGTGGCAGCTTCGGACCCGAAGAAGGTGGCGGTGCTGGGCGCCGGGATGATGGGCGCGGGCATCGCCTACGTGCAGGCGATGGCCGGCATCGAGACGGTGCTGATCGACCAGAGCCAGGAGGCCGCCGAGAAGGGCAAGAGCTACTCCGCCGACCTGCTGAAGAAGCGCGTCTCCCGCGGGCAGATGACGCAGGAGAAGGCGGACGCGACGCTGGCGCTGATCACCCCCACCACCGACTACGGTCTCGTGAACGGCTCCGATCTCGTCATCGAGGCGGTGTTCGAGACGCGCGAGATCAAGGCGGACGTCACGAAGAAGGCGGAGGCGCAGCTGGCGCCCGACGCGGTGTTCGGCTCGAACACCTCGACGCTGCCGATCACCGGGCTGGCGGAGGCGAGCGCGCGGCCGGAGAACTTCATCGGCGTCCACTTCTTCTCGCCGGTCGACAAGATGATGCTGGTCGAGATCATCATGGGCGAGCAGACCTCGCAGGCGGCGCTCGCCAAGGCGGTCGACTACGTCCTGAAGATCAAGAAGACGCCGATCGTCGTGAACGACAGCCGCGGCTTCTACACCTCGCGCTGTTTCTCGACGTACCTGACCGAGGGCATGGAGATGCTGTCGGAGGGCATTGCGCCGGCGATCATCGACAACGTCGGGCGGATGACGGGCATGCCGCGGGGCCCGCTCGAGATGCACGACGACGTCGCGCTCGACCTGTCGCACAAGATCGCGCAGCAGACGAAGAAGGACCTCGGCGACGCCTGGAAGCCGTCCGGCTACGAGCCGATCGTCGAGAAGATGGTGGTCGAGCTCGGCCGCTACGGGCGGAAAAACCAGAAGGGCTTCTACGACTACCCCGCCGACAAGGGCGCCAAGCGGCTGTGGCCGGGCCTGGCGGAGCTGGCGCCGGTGAAGACCGCCGAGGCCGATCCTGCGGCGGTCGATGAGCTGAAGACGCGGCTGCTCTACCGGCAGGCGGTGGAGGCGGCGCGCTGCTTCGAGGAGGGCGTGGTCACCGACCCGCGCGACGGGGACGTGGGCGCGATCCTGGGCTGGGGCTTCGCGCCGTGGAGCGGCGGGCCGTTCTCGCTGATCGAGGGCGTGGGCGTTCAGGAGTTCGTGAACACCTGCGACCGGCTGGCCCAGACCTACGGCCCGCGCTTCGCCCCGCCGCAGCGGCTGCGCGACATGGCGGCGAAGGGGGAAAGCTTCTACGGCCGAGCCTCGTCGCAGGCCGCCTGACGGGCCTCGGTTAACGGGCTCTTCAGCGCGTCGCTTCACCACACGTTAGGCGCGAGAGGGCAGATTCTGCCCATGTCCCCCCCCGCGCCCGCCGCCGATCTCGCGCTCGTCGCCGCCCTGTGTCTGAGCGCGGGGCTGGGCTGCACGCTGCTGGCGGTGGTGCGGCGGCAGGCGCGGTCGACCGCGCAGCTGCGCCGGATGAACGCCGAGCTGGACGAGCGGCGGCGGGAGGCGGAGCGGGTCACCGCGGCCAAGTCCGCCTTCCTGGCCATGGTGAGCCACGAGCTGCGCACGCCGCTGTCCGGCGTGCTGGCCGCCGGCGAGGAGCTGCAGGGCCGGCTCGAGAAGGAACAGAACATCGAGGCCATCGACGTGATGGTCGACGCCGGCCGCTTCATGCACGCGCTGCTGGACGACCTGCTCGACCTGTCGAAGCTCGAAGCCGGGCGGATGACCATCGAGAAGGTCGATTTCGACATGGGCGGGCTGGTCTGGACGCTGGCGCGCCACTGGTCGGCCGCGGCGCGCCGGACAGGCAAGCCGATGCAGCTGACGTCGGCGCTGGGCCTGCCCGGAACGGTGTCGGCGGACCCGACGCGCATCCGGCAGGTGCTGAACAACCTGCTGTCGAACGCGCTGAAGTTCACGGGCCCTGAGGGCGTGCGCTGGTCGGTCGAGGGCGTCGACACCCGCGAGGGCTGGATGCTGGCCATCCGGGTGACCGACACCGGGCCAGGCATCCCGCCGGAGAAGCTGGAGCGGCTGTTCACGCCGTACGACCAGGCGGACGTGTCGGTGGCGCGCACCCACGGCGGCACGGGCCTGGGCCTGGCGCTCAGCCGTGAGCTGGCGCGGATGATGGGCGGCGACCTGCACGTGGAGAGCGTGGTCGGCGAAGGCTCCACCTTCGTGCTGACGCTGCCGGTGGCGCCGCCGACCGGCGAGAAGGTGGTGGTGACCCAGGCCGAGCCGCAGGGCGTGGGACGCGCCGGCAAGCTGCGGATCCTCGTCGTCGACGACCACGAGATCAACCGGCGCACGGCGGCGCTGCTGCTGGCGCCCTCCGGCGCCGAGGTGGTGCTGGCGGCGACCGGGCAGGAGGCGCTGGAGCGCCTCGCGACCGAGCCGTTCGACGTGATGCTGACCGACGTGAACATGCCGTCAATGGACGGCGTCGTGCTGGCCAAGACGCTGCGGGCGTCGAGCGGGCCGAACCGCGCAATCCCGATCGTGGCGGTGACCGGCGGGGACAGTAGCGAGGAACGCATGCGCTGCCGCGTGGCCGGCATGAACGGCTGCGTACCGAAGCCGATCGACCCGCGGGCGCTCTACCGCGCGGTGGAGGCGGCCTGCGCCGGGCGCGACCCGGAAGCGGCGGAAGCCGCGGTGGCCTGAGCCCCGGGCGGGCCCAGCGCCTCGGCCAGGCGGCCGGGCAGCGCGGGGTCGCGGAGCTCGCATTCCCAGACGGTGACGGCCCTCCAGCCCTGCCCCGCGAGCGCAGTTTCGGCGGCGGCGTCGCGGGCGCGGTTGCGCTCGATCTTGGCGGACCAGTAGGCGGCGTTTGCCTTCGGCGCGCGGGCGCCGCGGGGGCAGTCGTGCCCGTGCCAGAAGCAGCCGTGGACGAACAGCGCCACCTTGCGCGAGGCGAAGGCGAGGTCCGGCGAGCCGGGCAGCGCCTTCGCGTGCAGGCGGTAGCGATAGCCGGCGGCGTGCAGCATGCGCCGAAGGGTCAGCTCCGGCGCGGTGTTCCGCTGGCGCACGCGCGCCATGACCTGGGAGCGCTTCTCCGGCGTGAAGACGTCGGACGTCGCGTGCGGGTCGGGCGGCGGCGCCCTGCCCGTCACAGCCCCTCGAACAGGGCGGTCGAGAGGTAGCGCTCGGCGAAGCTCGGGATGATCACGACCACCGTCTTGCCGGCCATGTCGTCGCGGCCGGCGACGCGGAAGGCGGCGGTGAGCGCCGCGCCGGAGGAGATGCCGACGGGCAGGCCCTCGATGCGGGCGGCGCGGCGGGCCATGTCGAACGAGTCCTCATTCGAAACGGTGACCACGTCGTCGATCACCGATCGGTCGAGGATCTCCGGAATGAACCCGGCGCCGATGCCCTGGATCTTGTGCGGGCCGGGCTGCCCGCCCGAGAGCACCGGGGAGCTGGCGGGCTCGACCGCGACCACGCGCAGGAGCGGGTTGCGCTCCTTCAGGAACGCGCCGGCGCCCGTGATCGTGCCGCCGGTCCCCAC
>DASVVG010000008.1:0-1679 GCA_036386655.1 Caulobacteraceae bacterium
GCCGCCACCCGCGCCGAGCGCCTCGCCGCGAACGACCCGCGCGCCTCCCTTGAGGAGCGCTACCCCTCCGCCGCCGACTACGTCGAAGAGGTGCGCGCCGCGGCGGAAGCGCTGGTGAAAGACCGGCTGCTCCTGCCGGCGGACGCGGCGGCGATGGCGGAGGCCGCGGCGGCGGGAACCCTGGCGCGCCTCGGGGGCCGCTGAGGCGCGAAAGGCTCGAATCCCCGGCCCGGAAAAGCTACGATGCGCCGATCAACGCCAGAGCCGCGCCCGTCGCCCGGACGCCGCCGGCCGCCGACGCCCGATCCGCGCCATTCGTCCGAAGAGCCGCGGGCCCGGCCAGTAAGATCGTAAGGTGGTAAGGAAGTAATACCAACGGCCCTATTCGATGACCGCTTTTGCCCAGGAGCGGTTGGTGATGGAGGTCAGCCGCTGGGGCTCCTCGGCCAGGCTGTTCCAGGCATCGCAGCAAGCATCGAGGATGGCGTCGTAGGCATCCCAAACCTTGTGGCTGAGCCGGTTGCCGCGGAGGTACTCCCACACATTCTCCATGGCGTTCAGTTCCGGCGCGTAGGGCGGCAGCGGCAGCAGGGTGAGGTTGTCGGGCACGACCAAGCGGCCGCCCTGCTGGTGCCAGCCGGCGCCGTCGCACAGGACGATGGCGTGCGCGCCGGAGGCGACGCGGCGGCCGATCTCGGCGAGGTGCAAGCCCGTAGCCTCGGCGTTGACCTCCGGCAGCACGAGGGCGGCGCCGACGCCGCGGGCCGGGCAGGCGGCGCCGAAGAGCCAGGCCCAAGTGTGGCGGCGGTCGCGCGGGGCGCGCGGACGCGAGCCCCGCCTGGCCCAGACACGGGTGATGGTGCCCTGCTGACCCACACGGGCTTCATCCTGGAACCAGACCTCGATCGGCTTGCCCTGCGCCGCGGGCGGCAGGGCCGCCTTCGCCAGAGCGGCGAAGTTTTTTTGAACGCCTCTTGCGCCGCCGGGTCGCTCTCGGGGTGCCGAGGGCGCACGGACAGGCGCCGGAAGCGCAGCCGGCGCAGCAGCTTGCCCACCGTGCGCTCGTGCAGCCGCGGCCCGAAGCGCCGTTCGATGAGGTCGCGCAGATCGGTGCGGCGCCAGCGCGCCAAGCCGCCGTGCGCGGCCGGGTCCGGCCCCGCCTCGACCCACCGTTCCACCTCGGCCTCCTGCGCCGGCGACAGGCAAGGCTTCGGGCCGGGGCGGCCCGGCCGGTCGGACAGGCCCGCGATGCCCTCGGCGTTGTAGCGGTGCACCCAGTCGCGCAGCGCCTGCCGGTCCATGCCGCACTGGGCCGCCGCCTCGCCCCGCGGGCGGCCCTCCAGCACCAGCGCGATCGCCAGCATCCGACGCGCCGTCTTCGCATCCCGCGTCCGCGCCGCCTCCCGCCGCAGGTCCGCCGCCGACAGTTCGGTCCGGGTGATCGCCACCGCCATTCCAGCCTCCCGAATCCAGGTCCGGGAGAAGCGGATCATCCCCACAAGCGCACGCGGGATCACAGGCGAGTCAACGATCCGGGCCCTTGGTATGAGGCGCCGGGCCGTCGTCACTCCTCCGGGAACGCTTCTGTCGGATTTCATCCACCGGGCGGAAATGCCGAGGACGCGAAGCGCTGGCGCAGGGAAGCCAGCACCGGCCCTTGCCCGATCGCAAGCAGGGCG
>DASVVG010000009.1:0-8191 GCA_036386655.1 Caulobacteraceae bacterium
GATCCAGCGCGCGATCATGGCCGGGGACGCCTGCACCGGGGTGCAGGTGATGCGGATGACGGAGGGCCTCGACGAGGGGCCGGTGCTGCTGTCCGAGACGGTGGCGATCGACTTCGACGAGACCGCCGCCACCCTGCACGACAAGCTGGCGCTCGCCGGCGCGGCGCTGCTGCCCCGTGCATTGGCGGCGGTGGAGCGCGGGGAGGCGCAGGAGACGCCGCAGCCGCCGGAGGGGGTCACCTACGCGAAGAAGATCAGGCCTGAGGAGGCGAGGATCGACTGGAGCCGCCCCGGACCGGAGGTGGACCGGCACATCCGCGGGCTGTCGCCGTCACCCGGCGCGTGGTTCGAGGCGCCCGGAGAGAAGGGGCCGGTGCGCGTGAAGGCGCTGACCAGCCGCGCCAGCCCTGCGGCCGGGAAGCCGGGCGAGCTGCTGGACGACCAGCTGCTGGTCGCGTGCGGGGAGGGCGCGGTGCGGCTGCTGACCGTGCAGCGCGAAGGGCGCGGGGTGCAGGACGCGGAGACCTTCCTGCGCGGCTTCCCGCTGCGGGAAGGGACGGTGCTGGGCTAGTGCCGCGCTACCGCCTGCTCCTCGAGTACGACGGCGGCCCCTACCGGGGCTGGCAGGCGCAGGCGAACGGTCCGTCCGTGCAGGCGGCGCTGGAGGCGGCGATCACCGCGTTCGCGGGCGAGCAGGCGCGGGTGACGGGGGCGGGACGCACCGACACGGGCGTGCACGCGAGCGGGCAGGTGGCGCACTTCGATCTGGAGAAGGCGTGGCCGGCGGACACGGTGCGGGACGCCATGAACGCGCACCTGTGGCCGCAGCCGGTGAGCGTGCTGACGGCGGAGGCGGTCGGCGAGGATTTCCACGCGCGGTTCTCCGCGACGGGGCGGCGGTACCTGTTCCGGATCATGGACCGGCGCAGCCCGCCGGCGCTGCTGCGGGGCCGCGTGTGGTGGGTCCGCCGTGGCCTCGACGCCGAGGCGATGGCGGAGGCGGCGCAGGTGCTGGTGGGGCGGCACGACTTCACGACCTTTCGGGACGTGAACTGCCAGGCGAAGGACCCGGTGAAGACGCTGGACGCCGTCGAAGTGCGGCGAGACGGCGAGGAGGTGCGGCTGACGTTCGCGGCGCGCTCGTTCCTGCACCGGCAGGTGCGTTCGATGACGGGCACGCTGGCGGAGGTGGGCGCCGGGCGCTGGACGGCGGATGACGTACGGGCGGCGCTGGAGGCTCGGGACCGCGCCCGTTGCGCGCCGGTGGCGCCGCCGGAGGGGCTCTACCTGAAGGCGGTCACCTACTGAGCGAAGCGCTCGAAGTAGCGCGCGATGAGGCGCTCGTAGACGCGCTGGAGTTCCTCGATCTCCGAGACCGGCACGCGCTCGTCGACCTGGTGGATGGTCGTGCCGACGAGGCCCAGCTCCACGACGGGGCAGAGGGCGCGGATGAAACGCGCGTCGGAGGTGCCGCCGCTGGTGGAGGGCTCCGGCCGGCGGCCGAGGGTCTGCTCGACGGTGTCGAGCACCAGGTCCACGAACGGGCCGGGCTCGGTCAGGAAGGCGTCCCCTGAGTGCAGCGTGCGCAGGCGGATGGTCAGGCCGGAGGCGGCCTCGGCTTCGCGCACCTCCTCCTGGAGCCATCCGATCAGCGACTCCCCCGTGTGCGCGGGGTTGAAGCGGATGTTCAGCCGGCCCTCGGCCGACGCCGGGATCACGTTCATGGCCGCGTTGCCCACGTCGACGGTGGTGAGCTCGAGGTTCGACGGCGGGAACGAGGGCCAGCCGGTGTCGAGCGTGCGCGACTGCAGCCGGCCGAGCAGCCGGACCAGCACCGGGATCGGGTTGGCGGCGCGCTCGGGATAGGCGACGTGGCCCTGGCGACCCTCGACGGTGATCCAGGCGTTCAGCGAGCCGCGGCGGCCGACCTTGATCACGTCGCCCACCGCGTGGACCGAGCTGGGCTCGCCCACGATGCAGTGGTCGATGCGCTCCCCCTCGGCTTCGAGGGTGCGCACGACGCGCTTGGTGCCGTCGACCGCGACGCCCTCCTCGTCCCCGGTGATCAGCAGGGAAACGGAGCCGGTGACGTCGCCGCGGCGGGTGGCGGCGGCGGCGGCGGCGACGAAGGCGGCGATCCCGCTCTTCATGTCGGCCGACCCGCGACCGTGCAGCACGCCGTCCGAGACCACGGCCTCGAAGGGCGGGTGGGTCCAGGCGGCTTCGTCGCCGGGGGGCACCACGTCGGTATGTCCGGCGTAGCAGAGGTTCGGGCCCTTGCTTCCCCAGCGGGCGTAGAGGTTCTCGACCTCGCCGAAGCGCATGCGGCGGCAGCGGAAGCCGAGCGGCTCGAGCGCCGCCTGGAGCACGTCCATCGCGCCGGCGTCCTGCGGCGTCACGGAGGGCCGGGAGATCAGCACGCGGGCGAGGTCGAGGGCGGCGGTGGCGTCGCTCATGCCGCCTGCTTAGGCTGCGCCCCGTTCAGCCGCAAAGGGGGAGCCATGCCGAAGATCGACGTCGAGACCGCGCCCACCCGCCACGGGACCGCGTACCCGCCGCCGTACGACGAGCCCTGCCGCGCGCGGCGGAAGTGGAAGCTCGGGGACGCGGCGGGCCTGACGCAGTTCGGCGTGAACCTGACGCGGCTGGCGCCCGGCACATGGTCCAGCCAGCGGCACTGGCACACGGCGGAGGACGAGTTCGTGTGGATCGTCGAGGGCGAGGTCGTGCTGATCGACGACGCCGGCGAGACGCTGCTCCGGGCGGGCGACTGCGCTGGCTTCCCGGCTGGGGAGCCCAACGGGCACCACCTGGTGAACCGGTCGGACCGCGAGGCGGTCGTGCTGGAGGTGGGCTCGCGGCGCCCGGACGCGGACGGCGCGGACTACCCCGACATCGACCTGACCATCCCCGCGGGTACGCGCGGCTATCGTCACAAGGACGGGCGGCCCTACGACCACGACAAAGGGCGCATGAGCTGACCGGCTGGACGCAAAGACACGCCTGACGGGAGAATCCGGAACAGGCGCGGCGGCGGCCCGTTAAACTCCGCGCACCAGCAAGGGGCTTGCGGACATGTACACGGACAACACCCTCTCCATGGAGGGGGTCGAGAACTGGCTCGCCGTCTGGGGGCCGAAGATTCTGGGCGCGATCGCCATCCTCGTGGTCGCGTACTTCGTGGGCAAGGGCGTGAAGTGGGCGCTGGCCAAGGGGATCGACCGGATCCCGGGCACCCGCCACGTCAACGAAGGCGCCGACCGCAAGGCGACCATCGGCGCCCGGCTGGGCGACGTGGGGTACTGGCTGGTCCTGCTGGTGGGCGTGATCCTCGCGCTGAACATGCTCAACCTCACCGGCGTGGTGACGCCGCTGAACGCGATGCTCACCGATTTCATGCAGTTCGTGCCTCACCTCGTGGGCGCGATCGTCCTCTTCTTCGTGGGCTTCATCGTCGCGACCATCGCCAAGCGGCTGGTGGTGGCGGCGCTCGAGGCGGCGAACTTCGACCGCTGGATGGACAAGGCCGGCATCGGCCGGGCCACCGGCGCCTCGGGGCTGGCCAACGCGATCGGCACGCTGGTGTTCGTGCTGATCCTCATCCCCACCGCCATCGCGGCCCTGCAGGTGCTGCAGATCCGCGCCATCTCCGATCCGGCGGTGGCGGTGCTCGCGACCATCCTGGACGCCATCCCGCACATCATCGCGGCCCTGATCGTGCTGGCCATCGCGTTCGTGATCGCGCGCTGGGTGTCGAGCCTGATCCAGCAGCTGCTGCCCTCGCTCGGCTTCGACCGGGCGCTGGGGGCGATGATGAGCTCGTTCAGCGGCGGCGGCTCCGACGCCGGCGCGGCCTCGGGCGGCGCCACCTCGCCGATGGGCGACCCGGGCGTGGGCGCCGGCACGGGAGCGCCCGCGGGCGCGGCCGGCGGCGGCGCGCCCTCGGGCATGACCCCGTCGAAGGTGCTGGCCAACGTGGCGTTCGCGGCGATCATGATCTTCGCGGCGATCGAGGCGGCGAACCTGCTGCAGTTCGAGGCCATCGCGCAGATCCTGAACCAGATCCTCGAGCTGGGCGGTCAGGTCCTGTTCGGCGGCATCATCATCGCGGCGGGCGTGATCATCGCCAACCTGCTGGCGACGGCGATCGACCGCTCCACGAACGGGGCGGACAGCTTCGCCTCGGACATCGTGAAGTGGGCGACCATCGCGCTGGCGACGGCCATGGGCCTGCGCTTCATGGGCCTGGCGGACGACATCGTGACGCTGGCGTTCGGCCTGATCCTGGGCGCGGCGGCGATCGCCTTCGGCGTCGGCGGGGCCATCGCCTTCGGCCTCGGCGGCCGCGAGACGGCGTCGCGCTGGCTGGAGCGGCTGTCCCGCAAGGCGGAACAGCGCAGCGACCAGCCGCCGGGCGGCGGCATGACCGGCTACTGACGGTCCGGGAAGGGCGGCTCGGAAGAGCCGCCCTTTCTCTTTGAGGCTAGTCGCGCAGGAGCTCGTTGACGCCGGTCTTGGCCCGCGTCTGGGCGTCCACCCGCTTCACGATGACGGCGCAGTAGAGGCTGGGGCCGCCGTTCGGGTCGGGTAGCGCGCCGGGGACCACCACGCTGTAGGGCGGCACGCGGCCGCGATGCACCTCGCCGGTGGCGCGGTCGACGATCTTCGTGGAGCCGGAGAGGTAGACGCCCATCGCCAGAACGGCGCCTTCGCCGACGATGACCCCCTCCGCGACCTCGGCGCGGGCACCGATGAAGCAGCCGTCCTCGATGATCGTCGGGTTGGCCTGCAGCGGCTCCAGCACGCCGCCGATGCCGGCGCCGCCGCTGAGGTGCACGTTGCGGCCGATCTGCGCGCAGGAGCCGACGGTGGCCCAGGTGTCGACCATTGTGCCTTCGCCGACGTAGGCGCCGATGTTCACGAAGGACGGCATGAGCACGACGTTCCGCGCCACGTAGGCGCCGCGGCGGACCACGGCGCCGGGCACGGCGCGGAAGCCGGCGTGCTGGAAGTCCTGCTGGCCCCAGGCCGAGAACTTGTTGGGCACCTTGTCCCACCAGGGGCCGAGGCCCGCCCCCTCGCCCACGGGATCGGGCGCGCCGCCGCCCCAGGCGATGCGGTTGTCCTCGAGCCGGAAGGACAGGAGCACCGCCTTCTTCAGCCACTGGTGGGTGACCCAGTCGTCGCCGACCTCCTCGGCAACGCGCAGCTCGCCGCGGTCGAGCGCCGCCAGCACGCCCTCGACGGCGTGGCGGACGTGGCCGCCGGTGGCGGGCGAGAGCTGGTCGCGCTGCTCCCAGGCGGTGTCGATCTCCTGCCGCCAGGCTTCGGCGTCGGTCATGCGGCCTTCTCCACGCGGGCGCTATCCAGGAACGGCACGAGCTCGAGCGCGCGGTGGTGGACGAAGGGCTCGTCCACCTGCAGAGCCCGCGGCCCGACCAGCACCGTGGTCATGCCGATCTCGGCGGCGGGTTTGAGGTTGCGCTCCAGGTCCTCGAAGAAGGCGGACGCGCGGGGCCGCACGTCGTGTGCGCGCATCAACCGCTCGAACGCCTCGGGGCGCGGCTTCGGGACCAGCTCGGCGGCCTCGATGTGGAAGACGTCGTCGAAGCGGTGAGCCACGCCCAGCGCGCCGAGCACGCGCTCCGCGTGCTTCGCGGAGCCGTTGGTGAACACCAGCCGGCGGCCGGGGAGGCGGCCGAGCGCGCGCTCCAGCGGCAGGTCGGGCTCGAGGTGGTCGAGCATCACGTCGTGCGCGGCGTCCAGGAACTCCGCCGGATCGACGCCGTGATCCCGCATCAGGCCGGTCAACGTGGCGCCGAGCTCGTGGTGGTACTTGTGCTGCAGCGCCAGGGCGTCGTCCCACGGCAGGCCGGTCACCCGCATGGTGAAGGCGGTCATCTTGTCGTTGACGGCCTGCAGCACCTCCCGCTCGGGCGGGTAGAGGGTGTTGTCGAGGTCGAAGATCCAGGTGTCGACGTGGGTCAGGTCGGCGTTCATGCGCAGATCAGCGTTCCGGCGCCGTGCTCGGTGAACAGCTCGATGAGCAGCGCGTGCGGCTGGCGGCCGTCGAGGATGACCACGCCTTCCACCCCGGCCTGCACGGCCGCCATGCAGGTTTCGAGCTTCGGGATCATGCCGCCAGTGGCGACGCCCTCGTCGATGGCGCGCTGCGCTTCCTCGACCTTCAGCTGCTCGACCCGCTCACCGGCGGCGTCGAATACGCCCGAGACGTCGGTGAGCAGAAGCATGCGCTTCGCCCCGAGGGCGGCGGCGACGGCGCCCGCCACCGAGTCGGCGTTGATGTTGTAGGTCTCGCCCTGCTCGGAAACCCCGATGGGGGCGATGACGGGCACGTAGTCCTGCTCCGCGTGGATCAGCGCGAGCAGCAGCTGAGGGTCCACGTGCGAAGGCTCGCCGACGAGGCCGAGGTCGACGACCTTCTCCAGCTCACTGCCGGGATCCTTGCGGGTGCGGGTGGCCTTGGTGACGGTGATCAGGCGCGCGTCCTTGCCGGAGAGGCCGACGCCGCGGACGTCCGCCTCGCCGCCGGCCAGCGTGATCCAGTTGGCGATCTCTTTGTTCACGGCGCCGGAGAGGACCATCTCGGCCACCTCCATGGTGGCGGGGTCCGTCACGCGCAGGCCGTCGACGAAGGTGGACTGCACGCCCGCGCGCTCGAGCATGCGGCTGATCTGCGGCCCACCGCCGTGGACCACCACCGGGTGCATGCCGAGCAGCTTCAGCAGCACCACGTCGGCAGCGAACTGGCGGGCGGTCGCCTCCTCGCCCATGGCGTGGCCGCCGTACTTGATGACGACGATCGCCCGGTCGTAGCGCTGGATGAAGGGCAGCGCCTCGGCCAGCGTGCGCGCGGTGGCCCAGCCCTGTTCGCCGGCGATGTGGCTGGTGAGCGCGTCGGTCATGGCGGCGCGGAGTAGCGGATCGAGGGGCCTGTGGAAACCGCCGCGCCGCTGGTCTGTTTCACCTGCGCAGGAGGGACGCCATGGCTTCAGACCAGCAACCGCTCAGCCCCGGAGACGAGGGCGCGCCGGGCGATCCCGGAACGGGCGAGAACCTCTGCCCCGAGTGCAACGGCTCCGGCCGGCTGGAAGGCCGCGCCTGCCCGACCTGCGACGGCACGGGCAAGGTCATCGAGGGCATCGGCGGCGGCTAGGACAGCAGGCCCGCGGCTTCCGCGATCTCCGCCCGCAGCTCGGGCATGCCGTCGCCCTTCTCCGCCGAGGTGAGGACGACGCGGGGGAAGGCGGCGGGGCGCTTGGCGACCGCGGCGGCGGTCTGCGCCTGCACCTTCTCGCGCTCGGAGGGCGAGCGGAGCTTGTCCGCCTTGGTCAGCACGATCTGGTAGGAGACGGCCGCCAGGTCGAGGGCGTCGAGAGCCTCCAGGTCCGGCGGCTTGATGCCGTGGCGGGCGTCGATCAGCAGGTAGACGCGCTTCAGGTTCACCCGGCCGCGCAGGTAGTCGCGGCCCAGGTTCTGGAACTGCTTCGCCGTGCTTCGGGACACCTTCGCGAAGCCGTAGCCGGGCAGGTCGACCAGCCGCAGGCGCTCGTCCAGCACGAAGAAGTTGATCTCGCGGGTGCGGCCGGGCTCGGTGGAGGCACGGGCCAGCTTGTGCCGGTTCACCAGCCCGTTGATCAGGCTCGACTTGCCGACGTTCGACCGGCCGGCGAACGCCACCTCCGGAAGGACGGGATCGGGCAGCTGCGGGATGGCGACCGCGCCCATCATGAATTCGACCGGACGCGCGAAGAGGACGCGGGCGGCCTCCAGCTGCTCCGGCTCGAAGCTCACGCCTTGTGCGGCTGCGGCCGCCCGCGCACGCGGGCGATGATGGTGTCGATCGGGTTCTCGACCTTGTAGCGGCGCATGATGACGTACTGCTGGACGATCGAGAGCACGTTGCTCCAGGTCCAGTAGATCACCAGGCCCACCGCGAACGGCGCCATCACGAAGGTGAAGATCACCGGGAAGAACTGGAAGATCTTCCGCTGGATCGGGTCCGGCGCCGGCGGGTTCATCGACTGGGTCAGCCACATGGTGAAGCCGTAGAGCAGCGGCCACACGCCGATGTGCAGCGGCCCCCCCAGGAAGCTCCCGATCAGGGGCGCGGTGGCCGGATCCCAGGGGATCGCCCCGAACACGTTCCAGAAGGTCGTCGGGTCGCGCG
>DASVVG010000010.1:0-14605 GCA_036386655.1 Caulobacteraceae bacterium
CCTCGGCTGCGACCTTTCCGGCCGCAGCCCGCCCCTGCTGGCGGAGTCGACGCTGGCCTTCGAACCCGGTCGCGCCGTCCTCACGGCCGCCGCGGGCTCGGCCGACCTGCTGCTGGGCGAACTCACGCGCAAGCGCCTCGCCGCGCTCGCCGCACACCTGGAACTCGAGTCAGTGGCGAACGCCGCCTAGGCCTCGATCTCGACAACCTGGACGCGGGCGCCCTCCAGCACCAGCGCGAGCTCGCCGCGCTTCAGCTTCAGCGCGTCCTCGCCGAACAGCTGCCGCCGCCAGCCCTTCAGCGCCGGCGTGTCCGCGCGGTCGTTGACGGCGATCTTCTCCAGGTCGCCCACGGTCGCGATCAGGCGCGGCGCGACGTTTGCCTCCTCGGCCTTCGACTTCAGCAGCACCTTGAGCAACTCCACCACCGCGCCGGGCGCCGGCGCCTGCCGCTCCGGCCGCTCGACCGTGGGGGCGTACGTGTCGGCCTCGCTGACCGCCTGCTTCACCACCGCCGCGAGCTCGGGCCCGAACTTGGAGTTGCCGAAGCCCTTGGGGACCGACCGCAACCGCTCGAAGGCGTCGGTGCTCGTCGGCGCCTGGGCGGCGATCTCGTCGATCGCCTCGTCCTTCAGGATCCGTGAGCGCACCTGATCCCGGGTCTGCGCCGTGCGCTCTCGCCAGGCCGCCACCGCCCGGAACACGGACAGGTACTTTGCGGTGAACCGCCGCGGCTTCAGCCGCTTCCACGCGTTCTCCGGATCGACGTCATAGTTCGACGGATCGAGCAGCGAAGCCATCTCGTCCGAAACCCAGGCCAGCCGCCCGTTCTTCTCCAGGCGCTCGCGCAGCTTCGGATACAGCGTCGCCAAATGGATCACGTCGGCCGCCGCATAGGTCAGCTGGGCGGCGCTCAGCGGCCGCCGCGCCCAGTCGGTGAACCGGCTGGACTTGTCGAGGTCCACCCGCAGCATCTGCCGCACCAGGGCGTCGTAAGCGATCTGCTCGCCGTACCCTGCGGCCATGGCCGCGATCTGGGTATCGAACACCGGCCGGGGGATGACGCCCAGGTTGTTGAAGATCTCGATGTCCTGCCGCCCGGCGTGGAACACCTTCATCAGGGTCTCGTCGCCGAGCAGCTTGAGCAGCGGCGACAGGTCGAGCCCCTCGGCCATCGGGTCGATCACGGCGGACTCGTCCGGCCCGGCGACCTGGATCAGGCACAGCCGCGGCCAGTAGGTGGTCTCGCGCATGAACTCGGTGTCCACCGCGATGAAGGGCTCCAGCGAGAGCCGGGTGCAAAGCGCTTCGAGGTCCGCGGTGGCGACGATGGGCTCCATCGGCTAGCTATTGCCCGCCGCGCGCGGAACCGCGCAAGCTTTGCTTTTCAGAGGCGTGAATGACGGATCGGCCGAACGGCCTCACGTACGCCGAGGCCGGTGTCGATATCGACGCAGGCGCCGCGCTGGTCGAGGCGATCAAGCCGCTGGCCAAGGCCACCCGCCGGCCCGGAGCGGACGCCGCGCTGGGCGGCTTCGGGGCCCTGTTCGACCTCAAGGCCGCGGGATACGCCGACCCCCTGCTGGTCACCACCACCGACGGGGTCGGCACCAAGCTCAGGATCGCGATCGAGACCGGTCGTCACGAGACGATCGGCATCGACCTCGTCGCCATGTGCGTCAACGACCTGCTGGCCCAGGGCGCCGAGCCGCTGCTCTTCCTCGACTACTACGCCACGGGGAAGCTGGACCTCGAGGTGGGACGAAGCGTGGTCTCCGGAATAGCGGAGGGTTGCCGCCAGGCCCGCGCCGCGCTGGTCGGCGGCGAGACCGCCGAGATGCCGGGCATGTACGGCGAAGGCGACTACGACCTCGCGGGCTTCTGCGTCGGCGCCGTGGAGCGCGGCGCCGTGCTCCCCCGGCTGGAGAGCCAGTTGGCCGGCGACCTCCTGATCGGCGTCGCCTCCTCCGGGCCGCACTCGAACGGCTACTCGCTGGTCCGCCGCATCGTGGAGCGCTCTGGCCTCGGGTGGGACGCCCCCTCGCCGTTCGGGCCGGGCTCCCTCGCCGAAGCCCTGCTCACGCCCACCCGGATCTACGTGAACAGCGTGCTGCCGCTGGCGCACGGCCGCCTGGTGAAAGGCGGCGCCCACATCACCGGGGGCGGGCTCATCGAGAACCCGCCCCGCGCTGTCGACGCGGGGCTGCGGTCCCGCATTGATTGGACCGCCTGGCCGCTTCCACCCGTCTTCGAGTGGCTCCAGCAGACGGGCGGCGTCGCCGACCACGAGATGCGCCGCACCTTCAACTGCGGGGTCGGCTTCATCCTGATCGCCGGACCGGATCAGGCCGGCGCCGTGCTCTCCTCGCTGCTCGAAGCGGGCGAGGACGCCTTCGTCTGCGGCGAGCTGGCGCGGGCATGATCCGCACGCGCGTCGGCGTCCTGATCTCGGGGCGCGGCTCCAACATGGCCTGCCTGATCGAAGCCGCCCGTGACCCGGGCTATCCCGCCGAGGTCGCCCTGGTCCTGTCGAACAACCCCGACGCGCCGGGCCTGCAGCTCGCCCGGGAGGCCGGCATCGAGGCCCGCGCCGTCGACCACCGCCCCTTCGGCCGCGGCAAGGCCGCCCACGAGCACGCGCTCGACGAGACGCTCCACGCCGCCGGGGTCGAGTACGTGGCGCTGGCCGGCTACATGCGCCTGCTCACCGGCGCCTTCATCGACGCGTGGCCCGGCCGCATCCTCAACATCCACCCTAGCCTGCTGCCGCTGTTTCCCGGGCTCGACACCCACCGCCGCGCGTTGGACGCGGGCGTGAAGCTGCACGGCTGTACGGTGCACGTGGTCACCGAGGAGGTGGATTGCGGGCCGATCGTGGGCCAGGCGGCGGTGCCGGTCCTGCCCGACGACACCGAGGAGACGCTGCGGGCCCGGGTGCTCGCGGCCGAGCACCGTCTCTATCCGGCGGCCCTGGCGAGCTTCGTCGCGGACGAAAAAGGCCGCGCATCGCCCGAGGCGACGGCGGCCCTGTTCAATCCCCGCGCCTAGCGGCGCGCGCCGGTCAGACCGGCAGGTGGGTGGCGGAAATCGGCACGAAACGTCCGCGGCGGTTGCGCCTCGGCGTCTGGTAGCCGGCGGCCTTGCGCATCTGACCCACGGCGAAATTCGTCGCCTTCCAGACCAGCATCAGCGCGAGAGCCACGCCACAGAAGAACATCACGACGTACATGGCACGCCCCCAAGTTGTAGGGAGCATGACGCAAGATGCTTAAGAGGCGTCTAACCGCCGCTCCCCGAAATCACCCGGGGATTTGGTCGTCGTTAAAGAATTGACGGATCTCAAGCTCCGCGTTTTCGGCGCTGTCCGAGCCGTGGACGGAGTTCTCGCCGACCGACCGGGCGAACAGCTTGCGGATGGTGCCGTCCGCCGCCTGGGCTGGGTTCGTGGCCCCCATCACCTCGCGGTAGCGAGCGACCGCGTTGTCTCCTTCCAGCACCTGCACGACCACCGGGCCGGAGGTCATGAACTCGACCAGTTCGCCGAAGAACGGACGCTCCCGGTGAATTTCGTAGAACTTCTCGGCCTGCTCGCGGCTCATGCGGATGCGGCGCTGGGCGACGATGCGCAGGCCCGCCTTCTCGATCACGGCGTTGATCTCGCCGGTCAGGTTCCGCTCGGTCGCGTCGGGCTTCAGGATGGAGAAGGTGCGTTCGGTCATCGGTGGCTCACACACACAGGAGGGGTCCGGAAAGGGTGCGGGCTTATAGCCACGCCCGCAGCCCCCGCCAAGCCGATCCGCGTCAGCCGCACCAGACCTCGAGCACCCGGTGCGTCTGGCGGTCGTAGATGATGTTGAGCCGGTTCGGCCGCAGGTCCCGCGTCATGGCGTCTCCCTGCGCCACGACCCGCCACAGCGCGCCCGCCGGCCGCGGCGGGATTTCCGCATGGCTCCGTCCGATCAGCCAGCGGTACCCGCTCGCGCCGCACTGATCGTTCCCCTGTGAAGGCGGCGCGTGGACCGGGGGCGCATAGACTGGCGGCGCGTAAACCGGCGGCTCCGGCCAGGCCGCGGGCGGAGGCGGGTATGGGGCGCAGGCAGCCAGCAGGGCCGCCGCCATCGCGAGGCTCGCTACGTTCATCGGGGTCCTCCTATCCGCAAGAGACCTGCAGGACGCGTTCGGTCCGCGCGTCCCAGAGGATGTTGAGCCGCGTCGCCGAGTGGTCCGCAGTCACGCCCATGGTGGTCGAGTACACCCGCCACGCCTGGTTCGGCCGCTGGGGCGGGATCTCGCTCCGATCCCGCCCGACCAGCCAGCGGTACTCGCGCGCGCCGCAGGCGTCCGAGGGATCCGGCGAAGCGTAGGTGTAACGGGGAGGCGACGGCGGGTACGGGTGCGGGCGAGGCCCGTGATGGTGACCGTACCACGGCCCCGGCTGCGCCGGGGGCGGCGCATGGACGGGATAGGGCGCGCAGGCGCCCGCGACGAGCAGCAGCAGCAGCAGTCCCGACGTCCTCATCGGCGTTCTCCTTACCCGCACCGGACCTCGGTGATCACTCCGCTCTTCGCGTCGTAGAAGATGTTCAGCCGCCAGGGGCTGTAGTCCTCCGTGATGGGGCAGGTGGTGCAGGCGACCCGCCGTTGCGCCGGGTTCACGGGCACCGGGATTTCGCTGCGGTTCTTGCCCACGAGATGCGCCAGCGCCTTGGCCCCGCAGGCGTCGGCGGGCGCCTGGTCGATCGGCTGAGGCGCGGGCGCGGGCGTCTGCAGCACCGGCGAGGACACCGACGTGTCCGGTCGGACCGGGGCCTGCCGAGGCGCATAGACCGGCCGGTCCAGCTCGCCGCACGCGGCCACGAGCGCGAGTAGGCCGAGGGCGGCCGCCCTCACGCCTGCTTCTCCCAGCCGCCGCGTTCCGTCTGCCGCCAGTAGGAGATGACCGCCCCCGCCTGCTTCAGCGTCTTCCACCGGCCCCGCGCTTCCGCGAGCGCCGCCTCGTCCGCGCCGTCGAACAGGATCACGCACCGCTCGTAGCCCTCCAGGTCGCCCGGATCGGCCCCGTCCACCAGGAACAGCGCCTGGGCGCCGTTCGGGTTGCCCGAGCCCGTGGTCAGCAATACCGGCTGGCGCTCCGGCTCCGGCTGCTCGTCAGTCCCGTGCGGCAGGAAGCTGTCGTCGCGCCAGGTCCACAGCCAGCCGTCGAGGTGGTCCACCCGGTCGCGGCTCGTGGATCGCACCACCGCCCGCCACGGCTTCGCCAGGGTCTTCTCCAGCAGCTCGGGCAGGGCGCGATCGAGCCCCGTCTCCCCCAACTGATAGAACCAGACCTCCGCCACCTCAGCCCTCGAAGTTGTCCTGCACCAGCCGGTTCAGCAGGCGCACGCCGTATCCGGTGGCGCCCTCCGGGTAGACCGGCGACCACGTCTTCTTGGTCCAGGCCGTCCCGGCGATATCGAGGTGGGCCCACGGCAGGTCGTCACGGACGAACCGCTTGATGAACAGCGCCGCCGTGATCGAACCGCCGGCGGGACCGGGGCCGATGTTCTTCATGTCGGCGGCGGGGCTGTCGATCAGCTTGTCGTACTGCGGCGGCAGCGGCATGCGCCACAGCATCTCGCCCTCGCCTTCGGAGGCCGCGAGCAGCTGGCCCGCCAGCTCGTCGTTGTTGCTGAACAGGCCGGCGTAATCGTTGCCCAGCGACACGATGATCGCCCCGGTGAGCGTCGCCAGGTCGATCATGAACCGTGGCTTGAACCGGTCCTGCGTGTACCAGATCGCATCCGCCAGGATCAGCCGGCCTTCGGCGTCGGTGTTCAGCACCTCGATCGTCTGTCCCGACATGGACGTGACGATGTCGCCCGGCCGCTGCGCGTTCCCGTCGGGCATGTTCTCGACCAGCGCCAGCACGCCTATCGCGTTCACCTTCGCCTTCCGCCCGGCGAGCGCGTGCATGAGGCCGGTCACCGCGGCCGCGCCGCCCATGTCGAACTTCATGTCCTCCATGCCTTCGCGCGGCTTCAGCGAGATGCCGCCGGTGTCGAAGCAGACGCCCTTTCCGATGAAGGCCAGCGGCGCCCCCTGGTCGCCCGGGTTCCCGTTCCAGCGCATCACGACGAGCTGGCTCTCGCGCACGCTCCCCTGCCCTACGCCGAGCAGCGAGCCCATGCCGAGTTCGGCCATCTGCGCCTCGCCCAGCACCTCGACCTCGAGCCCCAGCGAGGAGAGCCCCTGACAGCGCCGCGCGAACTCCTCCGGGTGCAGGATGTTGGGGGGCTCGGACACCAGGTCGCGCGCGAACCGCATCCCCTCCGCGATCGCGGCGAGCGGCGCGTAGGCGGCTCGCGCCGCGTCGGGATCGTCCGTCACCACCTGCAGGCGGGTGACCGACGGCTTCTTCTCGGCCTTCTCGCGGGTGAGGTAGCGGTCGAAGCGGTACGATCCGAGTTCCGCGCCCAGCGCCGCCCTCGCCGCCAACTCGGGCGTGAAGCCGCGGGCGTCGACGGCCAGCGTCTCCGCGCCGCTCAGCTTCACCGCCTGGTACGCCTGCGCGGCGGCGGCTTCCATGCCCGCCGCCGCGAACTCGCCCTGGGCGCCGGCCCCCACCAGCAGCACGCGGCCGGCCTCAGTCCCGAGCAGGTCCTGCGTCTGCCCCTTCGACCCCTTGAACCGGGCTGCGCCAGCCAGCGCGCGGTCGAGCCCGGCGCCCAGTTCGCGCGCGCCGGCGGAGCGTCCGCCGTCCTCGAACACGAGCACCGCGCGCAGCGCCTCCGCGGCCACGGAGTTGACGAACTCGACCTGCATGCAACTGCTCCCGCACGCCGCGCTTCTGCGGCGGGCTCTGCCTAGACCGCCGCGCCGCTCCGGGAAAGCCGGGTTGGCGCTGCCTGCGACGCTCTATAGAACGCGCGAGCGCCGCGCGGGCCCAGACGGAACATGACGCTCGTCCAGCGATACTTCTTCCGGCAACTGCTCGGGCCCGCCGCCGTCGCCACGCTCGCGCTCACGGGCGTGGCGCTGCTCAGCCAGAGCCTGGGCCAGCTCGAGATCATCGTCGAGCAGCGCCAGACCGCAGCCATCTACGCCAAGATCATCGCGCTCAGCCTGCCGCAGCTGTTCTCGCTCATCCTGCCGATCGCCGTCTTCGTGGCCTCGCTGGTGGCCCTGAATCGCCTGCACACGGAGCAGGAGATCGTCATCTGCTTCGCCAGCGGAATGAGCCGCTGGGCGGTCATCTCCCCGGCCGTCCGGCTAGCCGCGCTGGCCGCGCTCGTGGTGCTCGTTCTGAACCTGTGGGCCTCGCCCTTCTGCGCGCGCCTGATGCGCGAGGAGGTGTTCAAGGTCCGGACCGACCTCGCGGCCGTGCTGGTGCGCGAAGGCGAGTTCAACCAGCCGGCTCCTGGCCTCATCGTCTACGCGCAACGCGTTGATCCGAACGGCCGTCTCACCAACGTCTTCATCCAGCGCCAGAAGCCGGACGGGGGCGCGGAGACCTTCGACGCCCGCGAGGCGGTCATCGTCACCACCGGCGCCGCGCCCGCGCTGATCCTGCGCCACGGCTCCAGCCAGGATTTCGACAGCGACGGGGTGCTGAACTACCTCGAGTTCGACGAGAACGTGTTCGATCTCGCGCCCTACCTGAACACGGAGGAGAAGCTCGTCTTCAAGATCTCCGACCGGTACCTGCACGAGCTGGTCTTCCCCGACCTGCGGCACGACTGGGAGCGCTGGAACCGCACCAAGATGCTGGCCGAGGCGCACTACCGCCTCTCGGCGCCGCTCTACACCTTCACCTTCGTGGGCCTCGCGCTGGCCGCCGTGCTGGGCGGATCGTTCAGCCGGCTGGGCTATGCGCGCCGGATCGCCATCACCGGAGCCGTCGCCGCGACGCTGCGCATCGTGGGCTTCGGCGTCCAGGCCGCCTGCGACGACGTCGCGTGGCTCAACGTGCTGCAGTACGCGGTGCCGCTCGGCGGCGCCTACGGGGCGTATGCGCAGGTGGTGAAGCGGCGCATCGGCGGCGTCTCGCTCGGCATCCCGATGGGCGGCGGCGCGGAACTGAAGCCGCTCGGAGCGCCCGCCTGATGCTTTCCCGCATCGAACGCTACGTGCTCACCCGCACGCTGTTCGCGGTCGGCGGCGCGCTGGCCGTGATCGCCTCGATCATCATCCTGATCGACGTGGTCGAGCTCTCGCGCACGCTCGGCGTCCGCGCCGAGGTCTCTTTCTTCCAGGTGTTCGGGCTCACTCTGCTCCGCTCGCCCGCTCTGATCCTGCAGCTGCTTCCCTTCGCCTTCCTCTTCGGCGTGCTGGCCGCCTTCGTGAACCTGAACCGGCGCAGCGAGCTGATCGCCATGCGCGCCGCCGGGGTCTCGGCCTGGCGTTTCATCTTCCCGGCCGCCGGGGCCGCGGCCGTCGTGGGCGTGCTGACGGTGACCGCGCTGAATCCGCTCGCGACCATGCTCGCCGGTCAGTTCGAGAACGTGCGCGAGTCGCTGATGGACAACTATCTCGAGGAGAAGGACCAGCAAATCTGGCTCCGGCAGGGCGACGACCAGACACAGGTCGTGATCAACGCCAAGGGGCGCGACGCCACCGGGACGCGCCTGCGGGACGTCTCCCTCTTCGTCCAGACGGTGACGCCGGAGGGCGGCCTCCGGTTCCAGCGCCGCATCGAGGCGGCCGAGGCGGTGCTCGCCGACGGCGAGTGGCGGCTGAAGGACGCGCGGGAAGCGGGCCCCGGGGCGGCCGCGGTGCGCTACGACACCCTCGCAATCCCGACCACGCTGGAAGCGAGTGCCGCTCTCACCCCGTCCCGCACCGCCTCGACCGTGCCCTTCTGGCGTCTGCCGGGGGTGATCTCCGAGACCGAGGCTGCGGGCTTCTCCGCCACCGCCTACCGGCTGCGGCTGCACCAGCTCCTGGTGTCGCCGCTGATGTACGCGGCCATGTCCATCCTGGCGGCCGGCTTCTCGCTGCGCCTGATGCGCCTGGGCGGCCTCGCCGCGCTGGCGGGCGCCGGGGTGGCGCTGGGGTTCGTGTTCTACTTCCTGGACCAGATCTGCAGCGCAATGGGGCGGGCCGACATCCTGCCGGCTTTCGCCGCGGCCTGGACGCCCCCCTTGCTGGCCCTCCTGTCCGGCTTCACCCTGCTCTGCTACACCGAGGACGGCTAGACGCCCGGGGAGTCGGGGGGAACGGCGTCTGTACCCGCAACAAGGATGGTTCATGCGTTACGGTGAGGTCTCGACCGCGGGGGTGAAGCTGCGCCTTTTCTGCGGCGCGGCGGCGCTGGCCCTGGTGGCCGGGGAGGCGGCGGCCCAGGCCCCCATCAGCACCGCGCCGCCCCCCGCCGCCGCGTCGGATCAGCCCGGCCCCGACGGCCTGCGCCCCGACGGCGCGGCCATGGAATCAGACTTCCTCATCGAGAACCGCGCCGCCCGCACCTGGACGGCCCGCGGCAACGTCGAGGCGCGCTACCAGGGCCGCACCGTCCGCGCCCAGGAGGTGGTGTACCAGACCGTCACCGGCGTGGTGACCGCTCGCGGCCAGGTGCAGCTCATCGACCTCGACGGCTCGGTCACCTACGCCGACGAGGTCCAGCTCGACGAGGACTTCCGCGCGGGCGTCGCGCTGGGCTTCGCCTCTCGCCAGCCCGGCAACATCACCATCGCCGCCGCCTCGGCGGTCTCCCGCAGCCGCACGCTGCGCGAGCTCAACAACTTCATCTACACGGCTTGCAATCTCTGCACTGACGAGGGCCGCGCGAAGGACCCCACATGGTCCATCCAGGGCCGCCGTGTGACCCAGGACCGCGAGCGGGGGACCATCACCTACCGCGACGCCGTCTTCAAAGTCGGCGACGTGCCGATCTTCTACACGCCCTTCTTCGCCCACCCCGACCCGACCGTTGAGCGCCGCTCGGGCCTGCTGATCCCCGACATCGGACTCTCGGACCGGCTCGGCCTCTCCTACGAGCAGCCCTACCTGTGGGTGATCTCCCCCTACAGTGACCTGGTGATCAGCCCGATGCTGAACACCAAGGTGAACCCCTTCCTGAACCTCGACTATCGAAAGCGCTTCTGGTCGGGGCAGCTGGAGGCGCGCTTCGGCTACACCTACGAGCAGGACTTCGGCGACATCGACCTGAACGGCGATGGGATCCGCGAGGAGGACGTCAAGTTCGGCGACCAGACGCACCGGAGCTACGTCCTCGCCAGCGGCGCGTTCGACCTGCGGGACCACTGGCGCTGGGGCTTCTCGGCCGAGCGGGCCTCCGACGACCTGATCTTCGACCGCTACGACATCGGCGACGTCTACCAGACCCGCGGCCTCTACGAGCCCGACCACCGCCGCCTGCTCTCGCAACTCTACGCCGTCCGGCAGACGCAGCGCAGCTTCTTCTCCGTCGCCACCATGAGCTTTCAGGGCCTGCGCGCTACCGACGACGACCGCACCTTCCCGATCGTCGCGCCGCTGGCGGAGGGCCGCTACGAGTTCGCGGGGGCTGTCGTCGGCGGCCGCCTGCGCGCCTTCGGCCACTCCGCCGTGCTCGAGCGCGACACCGGCGTGGACAGCCGCCGCGTCACCGCCGGCGTCGACTGGCGCCGCGCCTTCACCCTCAACAGCGGCGTGCGCGTGGAGCCCTTCGTGTACGGCCGCGGGGACGTCTACCAGATCCGCGACTTCGCCCCCGCGCTCGACGACGAGACCAAGACCCGCGCCTACGGCACCCTCGGCGTGGACGTCTCCTGGCCCTTCATCCGGCCCACCGGCGCGGGCAGCATCGTCGTCGAGCCACTGGCCCAGGTCGCTCTCTCCAACGAGAGCGACCGCGACCCGACCATCCCGAACGAGGACAGCGTCTCCTTCGAGTTCGACGAGACCACCCTGTTCGAGCCGAACAAGTTCCCCGGCTTCGACCGCTTCGAGGGCGGTCTGCGCGCCAACCTGGGCGTCCGCAGCACCTTCGACTGGGGCGCGGGACGCAACGCCAGCGTCCTCGTCGGCCGCAGCTTCCGCGCCGAACGCGACGACGTCTTCCTGACGGCCCAGGAGATCGCCGCCGGCGCCACGCTGCGCCCCGAGGGGCGCCTCGGCCTGCGCGACACGGCCTCGGACTGGATCGTCGCGGCCACGATCACGCCGCTGAACGGCTTCTCCGTCGCCACCCGCGCCCGCCTCGACGGGGACACGCTGGAGGTGCAGCGCTCGGAGACGCGCGCCGCCGTGGTTCTGCCGAGGCTCTACCTGTCGGCCAGTCACCTGCGCGACGTGGTCGACGTGAACGGCCGGACGCGCGAGGACATCGACTTCCTCGCCCAGGCCTTCGTCACGCGGCGCTGGGGGATCGTCGCTTCGGGCGTGCGGGACGCGCAGGAGGGGGTGTGGCGCCGCCGTGACCTCGGCGTGGTCTATCAGGACGAGTGCATCCGCTTCGAGGTCGTCTACGAGCGGGAAGAGACATTTAACCGCACCCTCGGCCCCAACGAGAGCATCCGCGTAGGGGTGACCCTCGCCGGCTTCGGGGAGAGCCTGGGTCTCGCCGGCCGGCCCGAGCGCCAGCGCTGAGGGCTGCGCCAAACGCTCGCCACAATAAACGACACACCGTATAGCCGAGATAACCGGAGGCGCGGCGCCGGCCGCCCGGCGCCCCTTCACGAGGAACACGCCCGTCCATGAAGCTACCGCGTACCGCCCTCGGGTTCACGCTGGCGACCGCCCTCGCCCTGCCCGCCACGGCCCAGATCGCCCCGGCTCCGGCGACGGTTCCGGCCGCCGCCCCGACGCCGACGGCCCCCGCCGCGCCCGTGATCAGCGAGCGCGCCGTGGCGATCGTCAACGACGAGATCATCACCACCTACGACCTCGGCCAGCGCATGCTGCTGCTGGTCCTCGAGGCGCGCGTGCGGCCCACGCAGGAGCAGATCCCGGCCATCCAGCGCGAAGCCTTGCGCCTGCTCATCGACGAACGCCTCCAGATGCAGGAGCTCCGCAACGAGCAGCGGGAACGCAAGATCGACACCCTGATCGCCACCGACGCCCAGGTGGACAGCGCGATCCGCAACCTCGCCCGTCAGTCGGAGACCACGCCCGAGCAGCTCGTGGCGTCCATCCGGGCCGCGGGTGTTCAGGAGAGCACGCTGCGGGAGCGGCTGCGCACCCAGCTCAGCTGGGAACGCTGGATCGGCGGCCGCTACGGCGCGTCCATCCGCGTCGGCCGCGAACAGGTGCAGGCGACGCTGAAGCGCATCGTCGAGTCGTCGGCCAAGCCCCAGTACTGGATCCGCGAGATCTTCATCGAGGCCGCGCGCCACGGCGGCCAGGCCGACGCGGAGGCTGGAGCCCAGCAACTGTTCTCCCAGATCCAGCAGGGCGCGCCGTTCGAGTCGGTCGCGCGGCAGTTTTCCTCGTCCGCGTCCGCGGCGCAGGGCGGCGACACCGGCTGGCTTACGGCCGAGGAGCTCCCCGCCCCCGTCCGCCCGGTCGTCGAACAACTCGCACCCGGGCAGGTGTCCCAGCCGATCCCGACCAGCGACGGCGTCTACCTCGTCCAGCTGCGCCAGCGCAGCTCCGGAGCCGGCGCCACGGCCGTCACCCTCAAACAGGCGGCCGTGCGCCTGGCCGCAGACGCGTCCGCCACGGACATCGAAGCGGCGCGGACGAAGCTCGAGAGCCTCCGCCCCCGCCTCACCGGTTGCGACGAATTCGAGACCCGCGCCGGGGCCGTCGAGGGGGTCATCGCCGGTGACCTGGGCGAAGCCGAGATCACCGACCTCGCGCCCGAGTTCCAGACGGTCGCGCAGCAGCTGAACGCGGGGCAGATCAGCGCGCCCATTCGCACCGAAGTCGGTCTTCACCTCGTCGCCGTCTGCGGCAAGCGCGCCGCCGGCGCCCGCGTGCCCACGGCCGACCAAGTCGAGGACAACCTGCTTAGCCAGCAACTGGCGATGGTTTCCCGGCGTTACCTGAGGGACCTGAGAAACTCGGCCACGATCGAGACCCGTTGAGCCTACCCCTCGCCCTCACCCTCGGAGACCCGGCCGGCGTCGGGCCTGAGATCGTGATGAAGGCCTGGGCCGCGCTCCGCGAGAGCGGGCCGCGTTTCGTCGTGGTCGGCGATTACCAGTCGCTGGCCTCCTCCCCCTCCGGCGGCAGCGTGGTGAAGCGGGTCAGCGGGCCCTCTGAAGCCCCGCACATCTTCGCCGACGCCGTTCCGGTCATCGACCTGCCCCTGCAGCGGCCGGTGGTGGCCGGCCAGCCGTCGCCCAGCTCCGCCGCTGCCGTGATCCGCTGGATCGAGACAGCCGTGGGCCTGGCGCTGTCGGGCACCGTTTGCGGGATCGTCACGGCCCCGATCGCGAAGAAGCCGCTCTACGACGCCGGCTTCCCCTTCGCCGGCCACACCGAGTTCATCGCCGACCTTGTCGCCGGCGAGGCCTTCAACCGCCCCCGCGGCCCCGTGATGATGCTGGCCGCGCCGGGTCTGCGCACCGCGCTGGTCACCAGCCACTGCGCGCTCCGGGACGTTCCCCGCGCGCTCTCGATCGACAAGGTGGTGCGGGTCGGCCGCGTCCTCGACGACGCCCTGCGAAACGACTTCCGGATCCAGAAGCCCGTGCTGGCGCTCGCCGCCCTCAACCCGCACGCCGGAGAGGCCGGAGCCCTCGGCGAAGAAGAAATCGAGATCCTCAACCCGGCCGCGGCCGCCCTTCGTTCGATGGGCGTGGACTGCTCCGACGCTCGCCCGGCGGACACCCTGTTCCACGCCGACGCGCGGCGCACCTACGACGCGGTGATCTGCGCCTATCACGACCAGGCCCTGATCCCGCTGAAGACGCTCGACTTCTGGGGCGGCGTGAACATCACGCTCGGCCTGCCGGTGATCCGGACCTCGCCCGACCACGGCGCCGGGTTCGACATCGCCGGTCGCGGCCTGGCTCGCCCCGACAGCCTGATCGCCGCGCTGCGCATGGCCTCCTTCCTCGCCGAGCGCCGCTCCGCCGCCGCATGAACGGCGACGCCCTGGCGGGCCTGCCGACGCTGCGCGAGACGCTCGACGCCCACGGGCTGCTGGCGAAGAAGAGCTTCGGCCAGCACTTCCTGCTGGACCTCAACGTCACCCGCAAGATCGTGCGCCTCGCCGGGCCCCTCGCCGGGCGCGCGGTGATCGAGGTGGGGCCCGGTCCGGGCGGCCTGACTCGGGCACTCATCGAGAGCGGCGCCTCTCGCATCGTCGCCGTGGAGAAGGACGCGCGCTTCATCCCGCTGCTGGAGGAACTCGCGGCCGCCGCGGGCGGGCGGCTTCAGGTCGTGGGGGCCGACGCCCTGACGGTGGATGAACCGGCCCTCGCCGGCGCTGCGCCGTGGCGGGTGATCTCGAACCTCCCCTACAACGTCGGCACCCCGCTGCTGGTGAAGTGGCTGACGGCGCCCGAGCCGCCCGAGGCCATGACCCTGATGTTCCAGAAGGAGGTGGCCCAGCGCATCGTCGCCCGCACCGGCGAGGGCGCCTACGGCCGCCTCGGCGTGCTCGCGCAGGCGCTCGCAGAAGCCCGGCTGGTGATGGACCTTCCCGCCCGCGCCTTCACGCCGCCGCCGAAGGTGGAC
>DASVVG010000011.1:0-1670 GCA_036386655.1 Caulobacteraceae bacterium
GCCCCGTGGTGGAGAACGTGCACGACGCCCTGCTGATGGCCCGCGCGCTGGGAGAGGGCCAGAGGCTGCGCCTGCTCGACCTCGCCGCGCCCGTGCATGCGGCGGATGGCAGGCTGCTCGGCGTGATCGCGGCGCATCTCAACTGGTCCTAGCACTACCTGGGCAGAAACAAAAATTCGGCAGCAAGCCCAACGGCTTACGATTGACATTCGTGCTTGGCTCTTGGTGGGAACCGGGGTGATGGAGCGCATCACACGACCAGGGCTGCGACGAGAGCGCCGAGAAGGGCCTTGCCACGGCGCCGGGCGTTGTGCACGAACTCGAAGAAGCCGAGGTAGAGCGGCAGCTTCTCCTGCGAGATGCCCCGATGCGGGCGGAGCCAGGAGCGCAGCAAGGACCAAGTCCCCTCCATGGTGTTGACGTGGATCTCGCAGAAGCCGCCGCCGTCCTCGTCGCGCGCGTACCCCCCGCGGCCGTGGCGGACGGTCTTGTGCCGATAGCCCCAGGCCGGCAGGCGGGTGTAGATGTTGTACTCATCGGTGTGGACGAGAGTGTCCTTGGCGACAGTGGCCTCGATGATGGGTTGGATCGTCCTCTGCCGCACATCGGCCAGCATGCGCAGCACCACCTGCCCACCCCGCTGGATCAGGCCGAGGACCGGTGGCTTATCCTTCTCCAGCATACCCCGGCCCGGCGGCGCCTTCAGCTTGCGGCGCCGGCCAAGCCGCCCCTTTGGGCGACGGCTGCCGGTTGGCCCTTGTGCCCGGCCACGACGTAGACCTCGTCGATCTCCACCTCGCCCGCCAGCCGCACGGGCGGGACCCGGGCGACCAAGCCGTTCCGCAGCGCCTCCGCCATGGCCTGCGCGTCGGACGCACCCAGCTCCAGCTCCGCGGCGATCTGCCGGTTCGAGAGGTTCAGGCCCATGAAGTAGAGGCACAGGACCCACACCCGCAGCGGCTGATGGTGTCCCGCCAGCACCGTGCCCGTGAGGTCGTCGAAGCGCCCCGCGCATGCCTTGCACCGATACCGCTGCCGGTGCGCTTGGGTGTCGTCGAACCCGTCCCGGACCACGGTGCCGCTGCCGCAGGCGGGACAGCGGACACCCTCCGGCCAGCGGTGCTGCCGCACCAAGGCGAAGCACTTGGCGTCATCGATCAGGGAGGAAAGGTTCACCAGATCCGGTGCCGCCATGACGCCAGGGGCTCCTCGCGCGGGCCGGCTAATTTCCCCGACCCCTCCCACCATCACAGAGGCTCTTCAGGCACGCTACCCAGCTCCGGGACCATCACCCCGGATCCAGTTCAGGGGTGCAGGCCATGTCTACCCGGACCCAAGAGGCTGGGCCAAGCTGGCGGGATGACCCCTGACCCTGCCACACACCGAACGCCAATGATGCTCGATCCAGGTGCAGCGCAAGTGCTGGAGATGATCCGCGCCGCCGGTCGGCCGCCCTGGCACACCTTGAGCCCCGACGAGGCCCGCGCCTCTTACCTGGCCGGTCGCCAGGTCACGGCGCCCGAGCCCGTGCCGGTGCCCGAGGTGCGCGACCTGACCGCGGCGGGGCCGCACGGCCCGATCCCGCTGCGCCTGTACCGCCCCGCCGCGGCTCCTCCGACGGCCGGCCCGGTGCTGGTCTTCTTCCACGGCGGCGGCTGGGTGATCGGCGA
>DASVVG010000012.1:0-8974 GCA_036386655.1 Caulobacteraceae bacterium
TCGAGGTCGAGATGGAGCGCCAGACCGAGCAGCTGCGCCAGACGCTGGCCCGGGCGCCGCGGGAGCTGACCTGACCCGATGAAGCTGAGTTCCGGGGCCGCCGCGATCGTCGCCGGGACCGTCGCGGCCCTCGTCCCGCCGATCCTGGTGCTGGGCTTCGATCAGCCGGCCGGGCTCGGGCTCGGCCTGGGCTTCGGCATCGGCGGCGCGTTGTTCGGCCTGCTCGGCCTAGGCCGCGGCTCCGGCGGCGCCGGGCGGGTGGAGGACGGCCGCAACGCCACCGCCCGCGAGCTGATCGCCGAGGGGCAGGCGGCGCTCGAGCGCCTCCGCCGCACCGGCCGCGCGGTGCGCGACGAACTCATGCGCGAGGAAATCAAGCTGCTCACGATGAAGGCAGACCGGGTGATCCGCGAGGCGCAGGCCGACCCCTCGACCGCGATGCAGGTCCGCCGGCTGTTCACCTTCTACCTGCCCAACGCCGCCAGCGTGGCCGAGGGCTGGCGCGTGCTGGAGGACAAGCCCGAGCGGGAGCCTGAGCTCGCCGGTCAGGCGCGCGAGACCGTGGCGGCCCTCAACGACGCTTTCTCCAAGTTCGCCGACGACATGCACGAGCCGAAGCTGCAGACGCTCGACCTCGACCTGCGTGTCCTCAACAACGCGCTGAAGCAGGACCTCGAGGGGACCCGCTAGGCCGGCGCCTCGGGGCGGCGCCCGGCCCGCCGCTCGGCGCAGGCCGCACGGAATCCCGCCGCCGCGAAGGGGACGAGGTGGTCGCAGGCCGCCCTCAGGTCGTCCGATCGGCACAGGCCGCCGGACAGCAGGTCGAGCCGCCCCGTCTGTCCGAGGCTCAGCGTGAGCGCCCCCGAGAGCATGTGGTAGCTCCAGTAGACGTCCTCTTCAGCCGCCTCGGGCATCACCCGGTGCACCAGGCCGATCAGCCGGTGGATCACGGGGTCGAAGTAGCGGGTCATCGTCTCGCCGCCCCAGACGGGCGTGTTGTTCACCTGCGCCACCAGCGCGAAGTAGTACCGCCAGCCTTCGCCGCGGTGGGTCGACGGCTCCATCGTCGGGCGCAGGAACGCCTCCATCAGGCCTTCGAGCGTCATCGCGTCGCCCGCCTCGCGCTCGTAGCGGTCGAGCGCGTCCAGCCGCTCCTGGTTGAGGATGTCCGCGCGGCGCAGGAACACCGCGTCGAACAGGCTGCGCTTGGCGCCGAAGTAGTAGCCGATCAGCGCCACGTCGACGCCGGCCGCCTTGGCGACCTGGCGCAGCGTCACCCCGTCGAACCCGTGCAGCGCGAACAGCTCCTCGGCCGCGTCCAGGATGGCGCCGCTGGTGTCGCCGCCCGCCTCCTTCGGCGGCCTCCCCCGCTTGCTCGTCTTGCGTTCGCCCATGGTCCCCGGCGCCACACCAGCGCGACAAACTCGGCGTCCGGCCCCCCGGAACCGATTGACACTGGCACGGTCAAGCTTCAGCTTGCCAGAAGAAAATCATCGGGCGCTGAATAACGACGCCCGCGGGGAGGGTTTGATGCGAGCTTCCATGAAGGCGGCCCTGTTCGGCGGGGCTGCGATCGCCGTTCTCGGGACGTCCGTCGCCTCCGCGCAGGACGCCTCGGTGGCCCAGCCCAGCGAAGCTGCTTCGGTCGCCCAGCAGGAGGCGCAGCAGGAAGCGGACGACGTCAGCGAAGACTCCAACGTGGTGGGCGAACTCGTCGTAACGGCGCGCCGTCGCGAGGAGGCGCTCCAGGACGTGCCCGTGGCCGTGACCGCGTTCACGGCGGAGCGGCTGGAGAGCACCGGCGCTCTCGACATCACCGAGCTCACCCGCAGCACGCCCAGCCTGACGCTGCAGGCCGCGCGCGGCTCGAACTCGACGCTCATCTCCTTCATTCGCGGCGTCGGCCAGCAGGACCCGCTGTGGGGCTTCGAGCCCGGCGTCGGGCTCTACATCGACGACGTCTACATCGCGCGGCCGCAGGCCGCCGTGCTGGACATCTTCGACATCTCGCGGATCGAGGTGCTGCGGGGGCCCCAGGGCACGCTCTACGGCCGCAACACGATCGGGGGCGCCATCAAGTACGTGACCGACAAGATCGGCGCGGAGCCGGAGTTCAACCTTCGGGGCGCGTATGGCTCGTACAACCAGCGCGACGTCATCCTCTCGGGCGAGGGGCGCCTCTCGCCGATGGTGGGCGCCTCGGTCGCGGTGGCCCGCTATGTGCGCGACGGCTACGGCGAGAACCGCAACACCGGGGCCGAGCACTACAACAAGGACGTGACCGCCGCCCGCGCGAGCCTGGAGTTCACCCCCTCGGCGGACCTGTTCTTCCGCCTCTCCGGCGACTGGATCCGCGACGACTCCAATCCCCGCCACGGCTACCGCGAACTCGCGCCGAGCCCGGGCAGCGTCTACGACACCTTCGCGGGAGCCGGCGACGACAACGAGGTCGTGACGAGCGGCGTCTCCCTCTTGGGCGAGTGGTCGGTCTCCGACGCGCTGACGCTGAAGTCGATCACCGCCTATCGCAGCGGGCACACGGACGGAGTCATCGACTTCGACAACCTGCCCGCCCCGCTGCTCGACATACCGGCCGAGTACCGGGACCACCAGTTCACGCAGGAGCTCCAGATCCTGTACGAGGGCGAACGCTGGCAGGCGGTCGGCGGCATCTTCTACCTCAACTCCACCGCGGCCGGCGCTTTCGACACGGTCATCGGCGCCGCCAACCTGACCACCCTCACCCTGGGCCACGTCGACACGCGCAGCTACGCCGTCTTCGGCGACTTCAGCTACGACGTCACCGACGCGCTGTCGCTCTCGGTGGGCGGCCGGTACACCAGTGACGAGAAGACGGGCTTCGTTTTCCGTCAGCGGTATCTGGGCATCCGCAGCCCCTACTTCGGCAACGCGGCCGCCATCGCGTTCGAGGCGCCGCGGACCAACTACACCGACACCGAGACCTTCGAGCAGTTCACGCCGCGCCTCAGCGCCACCTACGAGATCTCGCCCGACTTGACCGCCTACGCATCGTACGGGCGCGGCTTCAAGTCCGGCGGCTTCGACATGCGCGGAGACGCCGTAGCCTTCCCCGGCACTGTGGAGGGTTACGACCCCGAACTGGTCGACACGATCGAGCTGGGCCTGAAGGGGGCTGTCCTCGACCGGCGTCTGAACTTCGCGACGGCCGTCTTCGACACCGCGTATCAGGACATGCAGATCACCACCCAGTTCCCGACGGCCACTCCCGGAGTGGTGGCTTCGGTGGTGGACAACGTCGGCAACGCCACGATCCGCGGCTGGGAACTGGAGAGCTCGCTGCGGGCGACCGACAACTTCGTCATCAACGCGATGCTCAGCTACATCGACGCGCAGTTCGACGAGTTCCTGGGCTACGTGCCCACGGGCCCGCTGAACACGACCTGCCCGACCCTGCCGGGTTGCGTGATCGACCTGTCGGCGGTGCGCGCATTCCAGAACACGCCGGAGTGGACGGGCTCGATCGGCTTCACGCTGGACGTGCCCCTCGTCAACGGCGGGCGGCTCTCGTTCACGCCGAACGCCGCCTATCGCGGCGCCTACCAGCTGTTCGAGGCCCCGCAGCCGATCCTCGACCAGGACGGCTACTGGTTGCTGGACGCCAGCGTGGTGTGGACGTCGCCGGACGACAAGATCCGCGTCGGCCTGCACGGCAAGAACCTCGGCGACGAGGAATACCGTGTCGGCGGCTACGACTTCAGCTCGTTCGGCGCGCTCACCGGCAACACGGTGATCGGCTTCTACGGCCCGCCGCGTACGCTGACGGCGACCATCAGCCTTCGCTTCTGATCCGGAACGACGCCGGCCGCCGATTGGCGGCCGACGCTTTCTGGGGCAAGCCTGATCCGCAGCACCGCCGGGAGGCACCGTGACCGAAGCCGCCGCCGCTCCCGCCGCCCCGACGCGCGGCTACAGGCTCTACGTCCTGCTGCTGCTGACCCTCGTCTACACCTTCAATTTCCTCGACCGGCAGATCCTCGGGATCCTGGCGATCCCGATCAAGGCGGAGCTGAAGCTCAGCGACGGGCAGCTCGGACTGATGGGCGGCCTGGCCTTCGCGCTCGTCTATTCCACGCTCGCGGTGCCGGTGGCCTGGCTGGCCGACCGGTGGAGCCGCACCTGGATCATGACCATCGCGCTCACGATGTGGAGCGGCTTCACCGCGCTCTGCGGCACGGCGGTGGGGTTCTGGCAGCTGTTCTTCTACCGCATGGGCGTGGGCGTGGGCGAAGCCGGCGGCGTGGCTCCGGCGTATTCGCTGATCGCCGACTACTTCCCGCCGGAGCAGCGCGCGCGGGCGCTGGCCGCCTACTCCTTCGGCATCCCGATCGGCACGGCGGCCGGCACGCTGTTCGGCGGCCTGATCGCCGCGCAGATCGACTGGCGCACGGCGTTCGTGGTGGTCGGCCTCGCCGGCGTCATCCTGGCGCCGATCTTCAAGCTCACGGTCCGGGACCCGCAGACCCGCTCCGCCGGGCAGACGGTCAAGGCCGCCGCCGCCCAGCGCAGCGCCGACGCCCCGAGCTTCCGCCGCGTGGCGGGGACGGTGCTGCCCAAGCCCAGCTTCTGGCTGCTGTCCTTCGGCGCGGCCTGCTCATCCGTCTGCGGCTACGGCGTCGCCTTCTGGCTGCCGTCCTACTTCGCGCGGAGCTTCGGCATGACCCTGTCCGAAACGTCCGTCTTCTATGCCGGCATCGCCTTCATCGGCGGCATGCTCGGCATCTGGGGCGGCGGCTGGCTGGCCGACCGGCTCGGCGCGAAAAGCCGCGGAGCCTATCCGCTGGTGCCGGCGATCGCCTTCCTGGTGGCCCTGCCGATCTTCTTCGTCGCCGTGAACACCGAATCCCGGCTGCTGGCCTTCCTGCTGTTCCTGGTGCCGACGGGCCTCAACCTCGCCTGGCTCGGGCCGGTGGTGACGGCGGTGCAGCACCTCGCGCCGGGGACGATGCGCTCCACCACGTCGGCCATGTTCCTGCTGATCAACAACCTGATCGGCATCGCGGGCGGCCTCTACTACTTCGGCGCCGTCTCCGATCTGCTGGCGCCCCGCTACGGGGAGGAGAGCCTTCGCTACGCCATCTACAGCGGGCTCGGCTTCTACGTGGCCGCCTCGCTGCTGCTCATCCTCGCCTCACGCACCCTGAGGCGGGACTGGGTGGAGGGCTGACGGCGAGCGGTTGCCGCTTCCGGGGGGCCTCTCTATAAGCCGCGCCACTTCCCACCGGCGCGGGTCTTCATGAACATCCACGAGCACCAAGCCAAGGACGTGCTGCGCGAGTTCGGGGTCCCCGTTCCGCGAGGGCGCGCCGCCTTCACGCCCGACGAGGCGGTCAAGGCCGCCGAGACCTTGGGCGGCCCGGTCTGGGTGGTGAAGTCGCAGATCCATGCCGGCGGCCGCGGCAAGGGTCGCTTCGAAGGCCTCGGCCCCGACGCCAAGGGCGGCGTCCGCGTCGTGAAGTCGATCGAGGACGTCCGCACGAACGCCGAGGAGATGCTCGGCCGCACGCTGGTGACGATCCAGACCGGCCCCAAGGGCAAGCAGGTCAACCGCCTCTACATCGAGGAAGGCGCCGACATCGCCCGCGAGCTCTACCTGTCGCTGCTGGTCGACCGCGAGACCAGCAAGGTCGCCGTCGTCGCCTCCACGGAAGGCGGCATGGACATCGAGGCGGTCGCCCACGACACGCCGGAGAAGATCCACACCATCCAGATCGACCCGGCCACGGGCGTCATGCCCCACCACGGCCGCGCCCTGGCCGAAGCCCTCCAGCTCGAAGGCGACACGGCCAAGCAGGCCGCCCGCATCCTCGGCCAGCTCTATACGGCGTTCCTGGCCAAGGACATGGAGATGCTCGAGGTCAATCCGCTGATCGTCACCGGCGACGGTCGCGTGGTCCTGCTCGACGCCAAGATCAGCTTCGACGGCAACGCCCTCTACCGCCACGAGGACGTCCGCGCGCTGCGGGACGAGACCGAGGAGGACGAGAAGGAGATCGAGGCGTCGAAGTACGACCTCTCCTACATCGCGCTCGACGGCGAGATCGGCTGCATGGTCAACGGCGCCGGCCTGGCCATGGCGACCATGGACATCATCAAGCTGTACGGCGCGGAGCCCGCCAACTTCCTCGACGTGGGCGGCGGCGCCTCGAAGGAGAAGGTGACGGCCGCCTTCAAGATCATCACCGCCGACCCGGCGGTGAAGGGCATCCTCGTCAACATCTTCGGCGGCATCATGCGCTGCGACATCATCGCGGAAGGCGTGATCGCGGCTGTGAAGGACGTCGGCCTGCAGGTGCCGCTGGTGGTCCGCCTTGAAGGCACGAACGTCGAACTCGGCAAGCAGATCATCCGCGAGAGCGGCCTCAACGTGATCTCCGCCGACGACCTCGCCGACGGCGCGGAGAAGATCGTGCAAGCCGTTCGGAAGGCCGCCTAGTGTCCATTCTCGTCGACAAGACCACCAAGGTGATCACCCAGGGGATCACCGGCGCGCAGGGCACCTTCCACACCCAGCAGGCGCTGGCCTACGGCACCAAGGTCGTGGGCGGCGTGACGCCCGGGAAGGGGGGCACCACCGTTCTCGACGACGTGCCGGTGTTCGACACCGTCGCCGAGGCCGTGGAGCGCACCGGCGCCACGGCCACGCAGATCTACGTCCCGCCGCCCTTCGCCGCCGACGCGATCCTGGAGGCCATCGACGCTCAGGTGCCCCTGATCGTCTGCATCACCGAAGGTATTCCGGTGATGGACATGGTCAAGGTGAAGCGCGCGCTGTGCGGGTCGAAGTCCCGCCTGATCGGGCCGAACTGCCCCGGCGTGCTGACGCCGGACGAGTGCAAGATCGGCATCATGCCGGGCAACATCTTCTCCAAGGGCTCGGTGGGCGTGGTCTCCCGCTCCGGCACCCTGACCTACGAGGCGGTGTTCCAGACGACCAACGCGGGTCTCGGCCAGACGACGGCGGTCGGCATCGGAGGCGACCCCGTGAAGGGCACCGAGTTTATCGACGTGCTGGAGATGTTCCTGGCGGACGACGCCACCCAGTCGATCATCATGATCGGCGAGATCGGCGGCACCGCCGAGGAGGACGCCTCCCAGTTCATCGCCGACGAGAGAAAGCGCGGCCGCTCGAAGCCCATGGTCGGCTTCATCGCCGGCGTCACCGCGCCTCCGGGCCGCCGCATGGGTCACGCCGGCGCGATCATCTCCGGCGGCAAGGGCGGCGCGGGCGACAAGACGGCCGCGATGGAGGCGGCGGGCATCCGCGTGTCGCCGTCTCCAGCGGCGCTCGGCGAAACGCTGGCGCAGGTGCTGAAGGGCTGATTTCCCTCAGGGTTGCGTATCGCAACCCTGTTGTGGCCTTTCCCCTCCGGAGCGACTATCTAGACGGAGCGGTTCGCTCCTCCCGTTTCCCGGACCGCCTCGGATCACGACATGGCGGCGGACGACAGCGGGCGGCTCAACCAGGTCTTCGAAGAGACCGCCTTCCTCTACGGCGGCAACGCCGCGTTCATCGAGGACCTGTTCGAGCGGTGGGGCCGCGACCCCGCCTCGGTCGAGCCGTCCTGGCGCGCCTTCTTCGAGAGCCTGCGCGAACAGCCGGCGCCCGCACCCGCCTGGGCGCGCGCCAAGGTGCAGCCGGTCCGCGACGAGCTGACCTCCGCCCTCGACGGCCAGTGGCCGGCAGCGGTGGAGGCCAAAGCCGCGAAGAAGCTCGAGGCGGCGCAGCCCTCCGCCACGCCCGACCAGATCCACGCCGCGGCCAAGGACAGCGTCCGCGCGATCATGATGATCCGCGCCTACCGAATCCGCGGGCACCTGGCCGCCAACCTCGATCCGCTCGGCATCGAGCAGCCCCAGCCGTACGTCGAGCTGGAGCCCTCCAACTACGGCTTCACTGAAGCCGACTACGACCGACCGATCTTCCTCGACGGCGTGCTGGGCCTGCAGACCGGCACCGTCCGGGAGATCCTCGGCATCCTGCGCCGCACCTACTGCGGCTCCCTGGGCGTGCAGTTCATGCACATCGCGGACCCGGCCGAGAAGGCCTGGATCCAGGAGCGTATCGAGGGCCGCGACAAGGAGATCGCCTTCACTCCCGAGGGCAAGGTCGCGATCCTGAAGAAGCTGGTCGAGGCCGAGACCTTCGAGCGCTTCCTGCACAAGCGCTTCCCCGGCACCAAGCGGTTCGGCCTCGACGGCGGCGAGGCGGTGGTCCCGGCGCTGGAGCAGGTGATCAAGCGCGGCGGGGCGCTGGGCGTCCGCGACATCGTCATCGGCATGCCGCACCGCGGCCGGCTGAACGTGCTGGCGGCGGTGATGGGGAAACCGTACCGCGCCATCTTCCACGAGTTCCAGGGCGGATCGACCATGCCGTCCGACGCCGAGGGCTCCGGCGACGTGAAGTACCACCTGGGCGCCAGCTCGGATCGCGAGTTCGACGGCAACATGGTCCACCTGTCGCTGACCGCCAACCCCAGCCACCTGGAGATCGTGAACCCGGTGGTGCTCGGGAAGGCGCGGGCCAAGCAGGCCTACGACTTCAAGGGCAGCCAGGACATGGAGGTCCGCGACCTCGCCCGCTCCAAGGTGCTGCCTCTGCTGCTGCACGGCGACGCCGCCTTCGCCGGCCAAGGCGTGGTGGCCGAGTGCTTCGCGCTGATGGGCCTGAAGGGCTACCGCACCGGCGGCACGCTCCACGTCGTCGTGAACAACCAGATCGGCTTCACGACGAGCCCGCGGTTCTCGCGGTCGAGCCCGTACCCTTCCGACGTCGCCCTGATGGTGCAGGCGCCGATCTTCCACGTGAACGGCGACGATCCGGAGGCCGTGGTCTTCGCCGCAAAAGTGGCGGCCGAATACCGTCAGCGCTTCCAGAAGCCTGTCGTGATCGACATGTTCTCCTACCGCCGCTTCGGCCACAACGAGGGCGACG
>DASVVG010000013.1:0-10693 GCA_036386655.1 Caulobacteraceae bacterium
ACCTTCCATCTCGGCGAGCTGGCCGGAGATGCGGTCGCGGCCGACGGCTTCGAACACCGCCCGCTGTCCCCGATAGATGTGCACGGCCCCGAGCTCTCCGGCGTGGTCGACGCGCAGGATCTCCGCCAGCCGCGAGCGGACCGCGCCGCGGCCGGGGCGCGGGGGGACCGGAAGTGCGGTCACAGCGTCGGCCGCCGGCGCAGGGCCACCAGCACACCGAAGGCGGCGAGCCCCAGCGAGACCAGCGCGTTCCATCCGGCCATGGAGAGGCCGGCGAAGACCCAGGCCGCCTCGTCGCAGCTCACCTCCCGCACGGGAGCGCCGCCGGCGAAGGCCTGGACGGCGGCCGCGCTCGAGCTGCCGACCGCGCACTGCTCGGGGCCGGGCCACCAGTCCCACTCCACGCCTGCGTGGTAACCGGCGACGAGGAAGCCCAGGGAGAAGATCAGAGCCAGCAGGAGGGGCAGGGCGCGCACCAGCGAGGGGTGTGGCCGCCGGAGCAGGGCGAGCACGCCCAGGGCCGCGATGGCGAGCGCCATCCAGTAGACCTCGCGCTGGCGCAGGCAGAGCAGGCACGGCTGGTAACCGCCGAACCGCTCGAAGGCATGGGCGGCGGCGAGCATGGCGGCCGAGGCCAGGACGGCGAACAGCGCGTAGCTCCGCGCGCCGAGCGGGAACCAACTCATCCGAAGAGCCTGCCGAAGAAGTCCATCACCGCCGCGCCCCCGAAGCGCTCGAACAGACCTACCGCCCAACCGGCGCCCAGCACCAGCCCGAGGGCGACCGTGACGAGGAAGCCCGCCCACCCGAGGGCGACTAGCTCACCCAGGACGACGAAGGCCCCGTCGCGCTCGATCAACCCGACAGCCATCAGCGCCAGTGCGATCGAGGGCACGGTGTTGGTGAACGGGATGATGATGGTGAGGGTGGCGACGACCATCATGAGCGCAGCCAGCCTCTCCCCGGGCCCGCAGGCGAGGATCTTCAGCCGGGGACGCGACAACTGCTCGAACCAGAGCATCCGCTTCGAGGCGAAGTCGGCCATCCGGTCGAGCCAGGCCTTGGAGACGCGGCGCTTCAGCACCGTCTCGGGAAGCCACGGCTCCTCACGCCCCAGCAGGATCTGCAGCGCGAGCAGCAGGATGGGGATCCCGATCACCTGCGGCACGCCGTAGAGCGCCGGCACCAGGCAGGGGATCGAGAGGATCAGGATCAGGAGCCCGAAGCCGCGCTCGTCCAACGTGTCGCGGATTTCGCGGATGGTCAGGCCTTCCGGCCCCGAGCGCGCGGCCAGGTCGACGACCAGGCCGATGAAGCCGCGGCCGGTGTCGTCTCGGTGGCCCAAACACTGCTCCTCGGGAACGGGCGGTGTTTAGGCGGTTCGCCGCCGGGCGTCGAGCCGCGGGGCCCTCGCTTGCCGCCCATCCGGCGGGGGACTACCTGTCGCGAGGACGAGGAGACCCCTATGGCCGACCTTTTCGAGAATCCGCTGGGCACCGACGGCTTCGAGTTCGTCGAGTTCACCGGGCCCGACCCGGACGCCATGGGCGCCCTGTTCGAGCGGATGGGCTTCACCGCGGTCGGACGGCACAAGCGCAAGGACGTCGTCCGCTACAAGCAAAACGACATCAACTTCCTGCTGAACCGGGAGGCGGAGGGACACGCCGCGCGCTTCCGCGCCGACCACGGGCCTTCGGCCTGCGGGATGGCGTTCCGGGTGCGCCACGCCGGGGCGGCGGCGGACGGGGCGCTGCAGCGGGGAGCCACCCCGGTCGAGCCGGGCGCGGGGGCGTTGTCGCTCGGCGTGCCGATCATCGAAGGCATCGGCGGGTCGCTGCTCTACCTGGTGGACCAGTACGGGGACCGGCCGAGCCTCTACGACCTCGAATTCGATCCGATCCCCGGCGCCGCGGAAAAGGAAGCCGCCAATTCGTCGGGGATGCTCTACCTCGACCACCTGACCCACAACGTGCGCCGCGGCAACATGGCGACCTGGGCCGGCTTCTACGAGAAGGTCTTCAATTTCAGGGAGATCCGGTACTTCGACATCGAGGGGCAGGTCACGGGTCTTGTCTCGAAGGCGATGACCAGCCCCGACGGCAAGATCCGCATCCCGCTGAACGAGTCCAAGGGCGACAGCGGCCAGGTCGACCAAATCGAGGAGTACCTGCGCGAGTACCGCGGCGAGGGCATCCAGCACATCGCGCTGGGCTGCAGCGACCTCTACCGCACGGTGGACGTACTGAACGCGAACGGGGTGCCGCTGCAGGACACGATCGAGACCTACTACGATCTCGTCGACCAGCGGCTGCCCGGGCACGGCGAGCCGGTGGAGGAGCTGAAGAAGCGGCGCATCCTGATCGACGGCGCGCCCTCGGAGGGACAGGGGCTGCTGCTGCAGATCTTCGGGCAGAACGCCTTCGGGCCGATCTTCTTCGAGTTCATCCAGCGCAAGGGCAACGAGGGCTTCGGGGAGGGCAACTTCAAGGCGCTCTTCGAAAGCATCGAGCTGGACCAGATCCGCCGCGGCGTGATCCAAGCGCCGGCCGCCGAGTGACGAAAGATTGCATTTCTGTAATGGACGTCCGAAGAGTCGGGAATGGCTACGTCTGAGGACGCCGTTCCTGTCCAGGTGCTGACCACGCTCGGGTTCAACGAGACCGAGGCGCTGGTCTACTGCGACCTGCTGAAGAACCCGGGCTCGACGGGCTATCGGGTCGCGCGCTCGATCAACAAGGCGCAAGCGAACACCTATCAGACCCTCAACAGTCTGGTGCAGAAGGGCGCGGCGGTCTTCGAGGAGGGCGACACGCGCAGCTTCCGCGCGACGCCGCCGGCCGAGCTGCTGGCGCGGCTGCGGCGGGAGTTCGAGCAGCAGTTCGACACCGCGCAGACCTCGCTGACCCAACTGGAGGCCAAGGCGGCCGACGACGAGCGCATCTACCAACTCCGAAACACGGACCAGGTCATCGAACGGGCCCGCGCCATGCTCGCGGCTGCGGAGGAGACGATCTCGTTCTCCTGGTTCCCGTCGTGGGCGCAGGAACTCCGCGACGATCTCGCCCAGGCGGTCGGGCGCGGGGTCGCCGCGGCCGGGCTGATCCTGCGGCCCGAAGACGACGTCCCCGGCGCCAAGTGCGTGCTCTCGAAGATCGCGGACGTGCTGGTCGACATCTGGCCGGGGGAGCAGATCATCTTGGTGATCGACGGGCGGCAGTTCCTGCTGGCTCTGGCGGACAGCCCGTCGGGCGAGCTCCGGCAGGCCTACTGGGCGCGGAACGCCTTCCTGGCCACGATCATGCACAACGCCCTGAGCTCGGACACGCTGGTGCACGGCAGCAACCTGATCCTGGAGATCGGGGGCAGCATCCAGCGGCACCTGTACGGCAAGCTGACCCCCGGCTTCAGGGATATGCACCGGGGCGAGCCCCCCTCGATCGACGACATTCCCGCGCGAACCGCCTGAGCCCGCCGCCCGGTTGCCGCTGCGCGGCGACGGGGCTACCTCAGCAGGCATGAGCAAGCGGAACTGGCTGCCGGTGCGCGGCGCCGAGGGCGTGCATTCCCGCCAGGCGCACGCCGACCTGCCGGCGGGCACCTACGAGCGCGAGGTGTCGAAGGAGGGCTTCTTCGGGCCGGCCGCCTTCCTCTACCACCGCAACCCGCCGACGGGCTGGACCAGCTTCGAGGGGCCCCTGCGGCCGCGGGCGTTCGACCTGAACGGCCTGAACGAGGCGGCGGGCTCGCCGTGGGCCGCGCCGGTGGTGCTGCACAACAAGTCGGTCGAGGTGCGCTTCTGGAAGCTCGCCGAGCCGATGCCGGGCCTGGCCCGCAACGCCGACGGCGACCAGCTCCTGTTCGTCCACGACGGGGAGGGCGAGCTCCTCTGCGACTACGGGCGGCTCCGCTACGAGGCGGGCGACTACCTGTACCTGCCGCGGGGCACGATGTGGCGGCTGTGTCCGGAGAGCCCGACCGCGATCCTGATGATCGAGGCCACCAACACCCACTACACGTTGCCCGACCGGGGGCTGCTGGGGCCGCACGCGCTGTACGACCCGGCGGTGCTCGAGACGCCGAAGATGGACGAGCCCTTCAAGGCTCACCAGGCCGAGGCGGGCGACTTCCGGGTGCAGATCAAGAAGCGGGGGCAGGTCTCGGCGGCGACCTTCCCGTACAACCCGCTCGACGCGGTGGGCTGGCACGGCGAACTCGCGCCGGTGAAGCTGAACGTGCGCGACATCCGCCCGGTGATGAGCGCGCGCTACCACCTGCCCCCCAGCGCCCACACCACGTTCGTCAGCGACCGGTTCGTGGTCTGCACCTTCGCGCCACGGCCGTTCGAGACCGACCCCGGCGCGATCAAGATCCCGTTCTTCCACAACAACGACGATTTCGACGAGGTGCTGTTCTACCACCGCGGCGACTTCTTCAGCCGCGACCACATCGAAGCGGGGATGATGACCTTCCATCCCAGCGGCTTCACGCACGGGCCGCATCCGAAGGCGCTGAAGAAGATGCTGGTGCAGGACAAGCCCGCCACCGACGAGTACGCCGTGATGATCGACACCCGCGACCCGCTGGACGTCGGCGAGGGCGCGGCGGCGGTGGAGAACCACGCCTACGTGGACAGCTGGAAGGCCGGCTGAGCGGCGTGGAGTTCGAACTGGAACTGGCGGCGGACGAGGAGATCGAGCGGGCGCTGGATCTCTCCTGGCGGGAGGTGTCGCGCTGCATCCCGTGGGGCGACACCTACGAAGGCTTCACGCCCGGCGGGCGCTCGGCGCAGTTCGAGCGCAGCTACATCTGGGCGGAGGGGGCGGGCGGCGACATCCTGTGCGAGGTGGCGGTGTACGAAGACCCGTCCCGGTTCGAGCAGGCTGCGCGCAGACGCCGCATCATCCCGAAGACGACGATCTGAGCGACTCAGCCTAGCCTCCCTCTGCATCTGCGAGAGGTGCGGACATGGCGCGCGACACTCACCCCGGATACGAGCACGACGCCGCGGCGGCGCTGGAGCGGCTGTGCAGCGACGAGCTGAGCCACGCGCTCTGCCACGAGTGGGAGGAGCTCGAGGGGCTCGCCCCCTTCGTGGACGTCTGCGACCCCTGCCCGGAGGCGCCCTACCTCGTCCACCGGCGCTACACCTGGGCGGAGGGCCGGGGCGGCGACATCGTCTGCCAGGTGTCCGTATACGAGCGGCCGGACGGCACGGGTCGGGTGGTCACGCGCGACTGCGTCATCCGCCGGAGCTGAGCCGGTTTGCTAGCGGGGGCCCGGCGCTTTAAGCCGGGAGCATGAAGCTCGCCTCGCTGAAGGGCGGCCGTGACGGCCGCCTCGTCGTCGTCTCCGACGACCTCCACTGGTACACCGACGCGAAGCTGATCGCCCCGACGCTGCAGGCGGTGCTCGACGATTGGACCCGCTATGAGTCGGCGCTGCGCGGGCTGGCGGAGAGCCTGGAGCACGGGTCCGTGCCGCGCGAGCGCTTCCATGAACGCGACGCCGCCTCGCCGCTGCCGCGGGCGTACCAGTGGGCGGACGGCTCGGCCTACGTGAACCACGTGAAGCTGGTGCGCCAGGCGCGCGGCGCCGAGATGCCGGAGACCTTCTGGACCGACCCGCTGATGTACCAGGGCGGATCCGACAGCTTCCTGGCGCCGCGGGACAAGATCCCGCTCGCCGACGAGAGCTGGGGCTGCGACTTCGAAGCCGAGGTGGCGGTGATCACCGGGGACGTACGGCAGGGCTGCTCGCGCGACGAGGCCCTGGCGGCGATCCGGCTGGTCGTGCTCGTCAACGACGTATCGCTGCGTAACCTGATCCCCGGCGAGCTGGCGAAGGGTTTCGGCTTCTTCCAATCGAAGCCCGCCTCGGCCTTGTCGCCGGTCGCGGTGACGCCCGACGCGCTGGGCGACGCCTGGCGGGACGGGAAGCTGCATCTGCCGCTGCTGGTCGAGCTGAACTTCCAGGACTTCGGGCGTGCGAACGCCGGCGAGGACATGACCTTCGACTTCGGCACGCTGATCGCGCACGCGGCGAAGACGCGCGACCTGGGCGCCGGGACCGTCATCGGGTCGGGAACGGTGTCCAACCGCGGCCCGGACGAGGGGCCCGGGCAGCCGATCAGCGAGGGCGGCGTCGGCTACTCCTGCGTCGCCGAGCTGCGGGTCGTGGAGACGATCCTGCACGGGGAGGCGCGCACGCCGTTCCTGCGCTGGGGCGACCTGGTCCGCATCGAGATGAAGGACGAGCGCGGGCACTCGATCTTCGGCGCGATCGAGCAGCCGGTGGCGGAGCCCGAGCTCTGAGCATGGAGTGCTGGTCGTGAGTGCGGACTGGCGCGTCCGGATGCTGGTGGCGCGCCTCTCGGCCTTCCTGGTGGACGTCGCGGTGACCGCCGCCATCATCGGGACGGCGCAGGCGGCGCTCCTGGCGCTGGGCCTCAACCCGGTGGGCGGGCCGATCGGGCAGGGCCAGCGGCACCTGTGGGTGGCCGCCACGGCGACGCTGCCGGCGCTGCTGTATTTCGTGGCGACGAGCTGGCTGCACGGCGCAACCCTGGGGCAGCGCGTGACCGCCCTGCGCCTGCTGCCGCTCGACGGCGAGGGTCGCGTCCCCATGGCTCGCCTGGTGCTGCGGTTCGCGCTGCTGCTGGCGCTGTTCGAGCTCGTGCACACGGCGATGCTGCACCAGGCTCTGTGGGCCTTCATCGGCGTCTACGTGCTGGCGGGGGCGCTCGGTCTGTCGATGCTGCTGCACCCGGAGACGCGCGGGCTCCACGACCTCGTCGGCGGCACGCGTGTAGTCCGCCGGCACGGACACCCGGAGGTCGAGGAGGACGACTAGTCTTCGGCCGCCCAGAGGGGCTACGAGGGCGCAGCCTCGCGGAGCCTCCATGCGTCTGTTCGCCTGCCTTTTCGCCCTCGTGCTCGCCGGATGCGCCACCGCCGCGCCGCCGGCTGATCCGGCCGACCTGGTGTTCTGGGGCGGCCCGATCCACACCGCGGACGACGCGCGGCCGGCCGCCGAGGCGGTTGCGGTGGACGCCGGGCGCATCGTCTACGTCGGCGCCCGCGCCGGCGCCCGGAACTTCGTGGGGCCGCAGACGGAGGTCGTCGATCTAAAGGGCGCCGCGCTCTACCCGGGCTTCATAGACGCGCATGCGCACCTGCGGGGCATCGGCGAGCGCGAGCTGACGCTGAACCTGGAGGGCGCGACCTCGATCGCGGACCTGCAGCAGCGGCTGCGGGCGCGGGTCGAGCAGACGGGTCCGGACGCGGTGATCACCGGGCGCGGTTGGATCGAGACGCACTGGCCGGAGAAGCGCTTCCCGACGGCCGCGGACCTCGACGCGGTCGCGCCGCAGAACCCGGTGCTTCTGACGCGGGCGGACGGGCACGCGCTGGTGGCCAACACCGCCGCGCTGCGCTTCGCGGGGATCACGCCCCAGACGCAGGCGCCCTCCGGCGGGGAGATCCTCAAGGACGCGCGCGGTCGGCCCAACGGCATGCTGATCGACGCGGCGATGGGCCTGGCGGGGAGCCTCCGCGCAGAGCCGAGCCGCGAGGACCGCACCCGCGCGCTGCGGCAGGGCAACGATGTCTACGCCCGCTACGGCTGGACGGGCGTCCACAACATGAGCGTCGACTGGGCCGACGTGGAGATCATCGAGGCGCTGGCGGAGAGCGGCGAGAATTCGCTGCGCGTGGTGAACTACGTCGTGCCCGAGGCCGCCGAGCGCCTGATCGAGAGCGGCCCCCGCAGCGCAGGCGGCGGCAGGGCGGTGACGCGAGGCGTCAAGTACTACGTCGACGGGGCGCTGGGCTCGCGCGGGGCGGCCCTGCACGAGCCGTACGCGGACGCGCCGCAAACCCGGGGGCTGCTGCTGCTGGACGAGGCGCGGGCTACGGCGGCCTACGAGCGGGCGCTACGGCGCGGCATCCAGGTCACCACCCACGCCATCGGCGACCGGGGCAACACGCTGGTGCTGGACTGGTACGAGAAGACGTTCGCGCGGCTGCCGGAGGGGCAGCGGGGCATGCGCGAGCCGCGCTGGCGCATCGAGCACGCGCAGGTGGTCCGGCCCGGCGAGATCGAGCGCTTCGACCAGCTGGGCGTGATCGCGTCCATGCAGCCCAGCCATGCGATCGGCGACCTGCACTTCGCCCCGTCTCGGCTGGGGATGGAACGGCTAGCGGGCGCCTACGCCTGGCGCAGCTTCCTGCAGGCGGGCGCGCGGGTGGTCGGCGGCTCCGACGCGCCGGTCGAGCGTGGGGACCCGCTGATCGAGTTCTACGCCGCGGTGGCGCGCCGGGACCTGAAAGGCTTCAGCAGCGCGGGCTGGCACCCCGAGCAGCGGCTGAACCGGCAGGAGGCGCTGAAGCTGTTCACCGCATGGCCGGCCTACGCTGCTTTCTTGGAGGCCGAGGTCGGTCAGCTGAAGGTGGGACAGCGCGCGGACCTCACCGTCTTCGACATCGACCTGATGACCGTCCCGGAAGCGCGAATTCCGCAGGGCGAGGCGCTGCTCACGGTGGTGGACGGGCAGGTGCGGCATCGCGACTTCGCGTGGTGGCCGGCGCGTTGACGGACAGGCGGGCGCGCCTATGTTCGCGCGCCCGCCGTGCCCCGGTGGCGAAATGGTAGACGCGGCAGACTCAAAATCTGCTGCCCGTGAGGGCGTGTTGGTTCGAGTCCGACCCGGGGCACCAGCTGGCGTGGAGGCGCGGCATGCGGACCTGGGTGACGGTCGCGATCGCGGGCGGGCTTCTGCTCGCCGCCGGCACGGATGCGGGAGCCGGCGTCTTGGTCCTCGGGCAGTCGCTCGCGGCCGCCTGTTCGAAAGCGGCGGTGGGCGGGGCGCAGGACTCGCGGGCGCTGGCGCTGTGCTCGCGGTCGCTGGCGGAGGAGGCGCTACCGCGGCGGGACCTCGCGGCCACACATGTGAACCGGGGCGTGATCCACTTCCGGCGGCGTGACGACGCCGCCGCGCTCACAGACTTCGAGAAGGCGCTCGCGATCGACCCCTCACTCGGCGAGGCGCTGGTGAACCGCGGCTCGGTGCGCGTCCGCCAAGGCAGGCTGGAGGAGGCGCTGGTCGACCTCGACCGTGGGCTGGCGCTCGGCGTGAAGCAGCCGGAGCGAGCGTACTTCATCCGGGCGGTGGCGCGAGAGGCGCTCGACGACACCACCGGCGCCTACCTCGACTTCCGCAAGGCGGCGGAGCTGAACCCGAAATGGGGGCCGCCGCGAGAGGAACTGGCCCGCTTCACCGTGGCGGCGCAGCCGCGCTGAGCCCGCCCTCCGCTCCCGTGCTATCGAGCGCGCAGAGGGGGCAGGCATGATCGTCGAAAAGTTCGAATTTCCGAACGCGCGGGGCGAGAGCCTGGCCGCGGTGCTGGACCGGCCGCCGGGGGAGCCGCGGGCCTACGCCCTGTTCGCCCACTGCTTCACCTGCGGCAAGGACGTGCTGGCGGCGCGCCGGCTGGCGGCGGCGCTGACCGAACACGGGCTGGCGGTGGTGCGCTTCGACTTCACCGGCTTGGGCGCGAGCGAGGGCGAGTTCGCCAACACCAACTTCACTTCGAACGTCGCCGACCTGGTGGCGGCGGCACACGCCCTGCGGGAACAGGGCCATGCGCCGGCCGTGCTGATCGGGCACAGCCTGGGCGGCGCGGCGGTGCTGGCGGCCGCGGGCGACGTGCCGGAGGCGAGGGCGGTGGTCACCATCGGGGCGCCCTTCGATCCCGCCCATGTTGCACATAGCTTCCCCGACCAGGTGGAGGCGATCCGGCGCGACGGCGAGGGCGAGGTGAAGCTGGCCGGACGACCGTTTCGGATCACCCGCGCGTTCCTCGACGACGTGTTCAGCCAACGGCAGGCGGAGCGGATCGAGCACCTGCACAAGGCGCTGGTCATCTTCCACTCGCCCGAGGATGAGACCGTGGGCGTAGAGAACGCGACGCAGATTTTCCGCGCCGCCAAGCACCCGAAGAGCTTCATCTCGCTGGAGAAGTCTGACCACCTGCTGACGGACCCCGGGGATGCAGCATACGTCGGCGGGGTGATCGCGGCGGCGGTCGAGCGGTACCTGCCTGCCGCCGCAGCGCCATCGGCCCACGCGGACGGCGCGGTGGTGGTCGGCGACACCGGCTTCGGCAGGTTCCAGCAGGCGGTGGTCGCGTCCGGGCATAGGATCTACGTCGACGAGCCGGTGGACGTGGGCGGGCTGGCGACGGGGCCGACGCCGTACGACCTGGTCCTGGCGGGGTTGGGCGCGTGCACCTCGATGACCGTCCGGCTGTACGCGGAGCGGAAGGGCTGGCCGCTGGAGCACGTCGAGGTGCGGCTCGAGCACGACCGCGACCACGCGCTCGACTGCGAGAACTGCGAGGCGGACGACTCGCGCGTGGGCCGCATCCGCCGCGAACTGCGGTTCGAGGGACCGCTCAGCGAGGAGCAGCGGGCGCGTCTGGTGGAGATCGCGGAGAAGTGCCCGGTGCACCGCACGCTCGCCGCGGGCGTGCTGATCGAGACCACGCTGGCGGCGGGCTGAGCTTGGCGGCGGAGACGATATCGCTCGCAGCCGCACGGCGGATCGCGCTGGCGGCGCAGGGGTTCGGAGCGCCGCCGGCGGCCACGGCCGCGCGCGCGGTGGCCGCGGTGGTGGACCGAGTCGGACTGATCCAGG
>DASVVG010000014.1:0-1710 GCA_036386655.1 Caulobacteraceae bacterium
GCAGAAGGTGCTGATCTGCCGTGCGCTCGCGGCTGCCGGCTTCCTTGTCCATCCGGACGACCTCCGGACCACACCACCACCTCGCCGAAGGGGAAGCGCGTAGCATATAGGAAGTAGCTGCTAGCTGGCGTCCGATATACAGGCGTCAGTAGAGTACGAAGCTGCTTGGCGTGCCCATTGTGCCGCGCCCGGTTCCTTGGACAATAGGTTGCGCTACGCGACGCGCTTGAAGGTTTTCTCCTGCCATGCGGCGCGCATGTCGAGTGGGCTGCGCTGACCGTTCTTCTCGATCAGCCATTCGGCGTTGTAGCGGGCGACAAAGGCGCGGACGGCGTCGCGGACCTCGTCGATGGTCTGGAAGATGCGACCATGCACGATCTGCTCTTTCAACGTGCGGAAGAGGCGCTCGATCACGCCGTTGGTTTGTGGCTCTCCGACGAAGGCGTAGCTTAGCGACACGCCCCAGAACTTGACCTGCTTCTGGAAGTCGTCGGCCATGAAGTTGCTGCCGTGGTCGTGGCGGAGTGCGAGGCCGCGGGCGGCGCCGGCAGAGAGATGGCCGAACTGCTGGCGGACCGCCATGCCGACGGCCTGGATCGCCTCGAAGCGGGTGCCGCGCTTGGCCACGTGCCAGCCGAGGAGTTCGGCGTTCCAGTGCTCGGCGACGCCGAACAGCCAGACCTTGCCGTCCTGGACGGTGGTGATCTGGGTGGCATCGGTCGCCCACATGATGTTCGGCGCCGCGGTGATGATCCGGCGCTCGTGCGGCGCCTCCGGCCGCGGGCCGGCCCGGTGCGGCGAGAGCAGGGCGTGCTCGCGCATCAGGCGCAGCACCCGCTTGCGCGAGACCCGGACGCCGTCGAGCGTGCGCAGGCGGGCCCAGACCTTGCGATACCCCTCGCCGGTCCAGGGCGAGCGCTGGAGGTCGGCGCGGATGGCGGCGAGCAGGGCCTCGTCGGACACGGCCGGCTTCGGCCCGCGGCACGCGGGCGGACCCGGCATGACGCTGTCCGGCTTCGGCCTGCGGGCGGCGTGGAAGCTGGAGCGCGGGACGGCCCAGGCCCGGCAGACGCGTGCGATGCCGTAGCGCCGGCCGCTTGCGGGGGAGATCGCCTCGGCCATCAGCGCGACCTCCGGCGGACCAAAGGGCCGGGCCGCTCGATCCTGGCGCGGAGCAACTCAACTTCCATGCTGAGCTCGCCGATGCGCTGCATGGCGGCGGCGAGCTGGCCGTCGGCCGGATCCGCCTCGCGCTCCTTCAACGCGCCCTCGAGCGAGGCTTCGGCCTTCTGGCGCCATTGTTCGAGCTTGAAGATAGGCACGCCGAGCTCGCGGGAGAGCAGCTCGGCGGACTCGCCGCGCATCAGGCGCAGCACCACCTCGCGCTTCCGCGCCACGCTCCAGCGCCGGCCGGGCGCCAGCGGGCCCAGCGTTGTCCCGCTCCCGGCCGACGACGGGGCGCCCTGGCCTGGGGACAGCGTGGACGGGCTGCGCCCGCCCTCGCTGACCACAGGCCCATCAGCCGCCTCATCACGCGTGTTCTCGCCCATGCTGCACCTCACCATGCCGGTCTCCGGTCGGACAAATCGCTGTCCATGGAAACCGGGTGCAGCTCAGGCATAGTTCGGCCGGAGGCGGAATGGCAGCTCTTGAGGCGTGATCAGGGAAAAGCAGACCTCCGCGGACGCTACCGTCAGCCGCGCCGCGGAG
>DASVVG010000015.1:0-2594 GCA_036386655.1 Caulobacteraceae bacterium
GGAGCGCCGTCATGCTGACCGTCGCCGGTCAGCTCAACGGTGCCGCAAGACCAAAAGCGTTCGGTGCCCCCATGATGTCAGAATGCGTAGTCTTACTGTGTCATTTCAGGCCAAGCACCCTAGATGTGGTGAATGGCGGAGAGACGGACAAGGCGGCCGGGAACGGGCGAGGCGCGGTTCGCGGCCTATCTGGAGGCGATCGCGGCGGTGCTGGGGGACGTGAGGCGCGCCGCCTCGGCGCGGGCCTACTGCACGGGCCTGCTGCTGCCGGGCGAGCGCAAGAGCATCGAGCCGATGGCGGCCCGGATGGAGCCCGGCCGGGTGCAGGCCAAGCACCAGTCCTTGCACCACGTCGTGGCCAAGGCCGAATGGGACGACGCGGCCCTGCTCCGGGCGGTGCGCGAGCAGGTGCTGCCCGCCATCGAGCGGCACGGGCCGGTGCGCTACTGGATCGTGGACGACACCAGCTTCCCCAAGAAGGGCAAGCACTCGGTCGGCGTGGCGCGGCAATACTGCGGCGAACTCGGCAAGCAGGACAACGGTCAGGTGGCGGTGAGCCTGTCGGTGGCCAACGACCAGGCCAGCCTGCCGGTCGCCTGGCGGCTCCACCTGCCCGAAGCCTGGGCGGAGGATCCGAGCCGCCGGGCCAAGGCGGGGGTGCCGGAGGCGATCGGCTTCCAGACCAAGACGGCCATCGCGCTCGGGCAGATGCGCCGAGCGCTGGAGGACGGCGTGCCCGGAGGCGTCGTGTTGGCCGATGCCGGCTACGGCGATGAGGCCGATTTCCGGGTCGGCGTGGATGCGCTCGGTCTCCGCCACGTGCTGGGCATCCGGAGCGCCACCACGGTCTGGCCCCCCGGCGAGGCGCCGCTGCCGCCCGCGCCTTGGTCCGGCCGGGGTCGGCCGCCCACGCGGCTGCGGCGCGACCCGGAGCATCGCCCGGTTTCGGTGAAGGACTTGGCGCGGGGCCTGCCCCGGCAGGCCTGGCGCACCGTCACTTGGCGCGAGGGCAGCCGTGCGGAGCTGTGCTCCCGCTTCGCCGCCCGGCGGGTGCGTCCGGCGCACCGCGACACCGCGCGCTCGGCGCCCTGGCCGGAGGAATGGCTGCTGATCGAGTGGCCGGAGGGCGAGGCGGAGCCGAGCAAGTACTGGCTCTCCAACCTGCCGCCCGGAACCGCGCTCCGCGACCTCGTGCACACCGCCAAGGCGCGCTGGGTGATCGAGCGCGATTACCAGGAACTGAAGCAGGAGATCGGCCTCGGGCACTACGAGGGCCGCGGCTGGCGCGGCTTCCACCACCACGCCAGCCTCTGCATCGCAGCCTACGGCTTCCTGGTGGCCGAGCGCTGCCTTTTCCCCCCTCGGCGGCGCTTCACCCGCCAGCGGAAGGCACCTGCGCTACCCCGAGGCTTCCGGCCGCGCGGCGCCCCCGATCCGGCCTGAGCGGCACGTGCCGCACTCCATCGCCTCCGTCCGCCGCCGCCTCGCGGTCGCGCTCATCCAAAGGCTGCCGCGATGCCCGTGCTGCCTGCAGGATCGCCCTCCGCCACGGAAGCGAATGACACAGTAAGACTAAGAATCTGTACGCGAAATAACCCGGTTCATTATGTCGGTCCCGAGACATAGGTCAGTGCGTTGGCCTCGCCGCACCATTTGGGGCCGATGTCTCACGCCAGCCTCTTGAGCCCCGCTGATCTGCCGCCGCCTTCCATCCGGCCGGTTCCCCGGCCCAGCCGCGGTGACGGCTGGAATGCCTTGGCCGATGTGGAGGTGTTCATCTTGGCGGTCGAGGCGGAGCTGGAGGCCATGGACCGCGAGCGGGTCGGGGTGCATCGCCGCGGGTGCAAGCCGGATCTCGCCCTGCGGCGGCGGGTGATCGGGCTGATCTGGATGCTGACCTTCGGGGGCATGCAGTGGCGCATCGCCGGGCTGCTCTCGGGCATTCCCTTCACCACGTTGCACACGAGCTTCGCCCGCTGGTCCCGGCTCGGGCTGTGGCGCCGACTGGGTCAGCGCCTGGCTTTCGATTGGCGCCTCGCCTGCGGCGACGAGGTCCTGCCCTCGGCGGTGGCGGTCGACAGCCGCTCGCTCCGCTCTTCCCCGAGCGCCTGGGCGCGAGGGTTCGACGGCGGCAAGCCGGTCAAGGGCATCAAGCTCTTCGTCGCCAGCGACAAGCACGGTTCGCTGCTCGATCTCGAGCTCCATCCGGCCAACACGGATGACCGGGCGGGCATCCTGCCGACGCTGCCGCGGCTGGCCGCGCTCGGCTTCGAGGGTGATCTGCTCGGCGACAGCGGCTTCAAGGGCGCACCTTTCGCCGCCGCGGCGCTCGAGCACGACATCCACGTCGCGGTCTCGCCCGGCGGCACGCGGGAGGGGCGCTTCCTGCCGAGCGGCATCCGCTGGGTCGTGGAGCGGTTGTTCGCTTGGCTGAGCCGCTATCGCCGCCTCAACATCGTCTATGACCGCGCGCCCGACCTCTTTGCTGCGCACATCTGGATCGCCATGATCTCCATCCTCTCACGCCGGCTCGTGGCACAAACCCAGCCGCAGTAAGGGATTTATTCCCGTACACACTCTTAGATCCGCCAGGC
>DASVVG010000016.1:0-21954 GCA_036386655.1 Caulobacteraceae bacterium
GTTCTTCGACGAGCCGATTTCCGGCGTGGAGGCCCAGCCCGGGGCGCAGCGCTTCCTGTACGCCCGCGACGTCGGCGGCTCGGAATACTACCAGGCCTATCTGCGCGACCTCGCCGGGAACGAGACGCTGGTCACCGAGCCCGGCACCCGCAACGAGAGCTTCGTCTTCTCCGACGACGGGCGGCTGGTCGCCTGGGCGCGCGTCGGCCGCGGCGACCCGAACTACGACATCGTCGTGATGGACCCGGCGAACCCGTCCTCACGCCGGGTGGTGCACGAGGGCACGGGGGCTATTTCGCCGGTGGACGTGTCGCCCGACGGCCGCACGCTGCTGCTGCAGAAGTACGTCTCGATCGCCGAGAGCCACCTCTACCTGCTCGATCTGGGGACCGGCGCGATCCGCGAGCTCAACGCGCAGGGCGAGAAGGTCGCCTACGGGGGCGGCGAGTTCACCCCCGACGGGCGCAAGGTCGTCGTGCTCACCGACGAGAACTCAGACGTCATGCGGCTGATGGAGATCGACGTCCCTGGCGAGGGCAAGGTCGGGCTGAACGAGGACGGCCGCTGGGACATCAACAACTTCGACCTGTCGAAGGACGGGCGCGTGCTGGCCTACTCGGTCAACGAGGAGGGCTTCTCGCGCGTGGTGCTGCGGGACTTCCGCACCAAACGCGCCCTGCCCCAGCCGCGGCTGCCGAAGGGCGTGGTCACAGGGCTGAAGTTCTCCCCGGACGGTCGCAAGCTGGCGATCAGCATGAACACCCCGACCGCCGCGGGCGACGTCTGGACGTGGGACCTGCAGGCGGGCCGTCTCGACCGCTGGACCTACAGCGAGCTGGGCGGCCTCGACCCCGCTACGCTCGTGGAGCCGGAGCTGATCCGCTACCGCTCGTTCGACGGGCTCTCGATCCCGGCCTTCGTGTACCGGCCGAAGGGGCCCGCCTCGGGCAAGCGGCCGGTGGTCATCCAGATCCACGGCGGGCCGGAGAGTCAGGAGCTGCCCAACTTCAACCCGCGCCGGCAGGCGTGGGTGAACGAGCTCGGGGCGGTGGTGATAACGCCCAACGTGCGAGGCTCGGAAGGCTACGGGAAGAAGTACCTGTCGCTCGACAACGCCGAGAAGCGCGAGGACTCGGTCAAGGACGTCGGGGCCCTGCTCGACTGGATCGCCACGCAGCCGGACCTCGACCCCAGCCGCGTCGCCGTCGTGGGGCAGTCGTACGGCGGGTACATGGTGCTGGCGGTGCACGCGCATTACGCGCCGCGGCTGGCGGGCGTGATCGACCTCTACGGCATCTCCGATTTCGAGACGTTCCTGAAGAACACGGAGGGGTACCGGCGTGACCTGCGGCGCGCGGAGTACGGGGACGAGCGGGACCCGAAGATGCTCGAGGTGTTCCGGCGGATCGCGCCGATCCGCATGTCGCAGCGCATGACGAAGCCGATGATGGTGTTCCAGGGCGCGAACGACCCGCGGGTGCCGAAGAGCGAGTCCGACCAGATGGTGGCGCAGCTCCGCCGCCAGGGTACGGCGGTCTGGTACGTGGTCGCAGCCGACGAGGGCCACGGCATCCAGAAGAAGTCCAACGCCGAGGTGGTCCGCGCGGCGGAGGTGCTGTTCCTGCGCCGCGTGCTCGGACTGGAGGGCGCTACGCCGCCTGCCGTCGCGCGCCGCTGAGGAAGCCGGCGATCCAGCTCGACAGCCGGGGCGTGTCGTTCGGGGCGTCCAGGCTGGCGCTGGCGCGATCCAGCGCCTCGTCGGGCACCTGGCCCCGCCGCCGCTCCACCAGCGCCTTGGCGTAGTCGACCGTGAACTCGGGGTGGCACTGGAAGGAGATGGCCGGCTGGTCGGCGTAGGCGAGCACGGCGTTGGGCGTGAAGGCGCTCGACGCCACCACGCGGGCTGAGGGCGGGCGCTCCACCACCTGGTCCTGGTGCGAGACGGGAATCGCGATCTGGCGGACGTCGCCGCCCATCCACGGCTCGGGGTGATGGACGTCGTAGGTGTGGAGTCCGAGGCCCCAGCCCTTCTCCGACTTGCGCACCTCGCCCCCGAAGGCCTGCGCCATCACCTGGTGCCCGAAGCAGACGCCGACGAGGGCGGTCTTGCCCTTGGCGGAGCGGAGGTAATCCATCAGCGGCGGGATCCACGGCAGCGGGTCGTAGACGCCCGCGGGCGAGCCCATCACGAACAGGGCCTCGTAGTCGCGCGGGTCCGCCGGCGGGGCGCCGGTCTGCACGTCGAACACCTCATAGGTGGCGGCGTCCGGGCCCAGGTAGCGGCGCAGCATGTCCGGGTACGAGCCGTGGTCGGCGACCAGGTGCTGGGGCGGATAGCCCGTCTCGAGTATGCCGATCCGCACGCTTTCCTCCGCCCCCGCCCTCGGATAGGCAGGCGCACATGAGCCTGACGCTGGACGACATCAAGGCGGCGGCGGAGCGCATCCGTGGCGGCGTCCTGAGAACGCCATGCCTTTATTCGCGCACCCTGTCCAAGATCACGGGCGCGGAAGTCTGGGTGAAGTTCGACAACCTGCAGTTCACCGCCTCGTTCAAGGAGCGCGGCGCGCTGAACAAGCTGCTGCAGCTCGACGAGGACCAGCGGCGCCGCGGCGTGATCTGCGCCAGCGCCGGCAACCATGCGCAGGCGCTCGCCTACCACGCCGCCCGGCTGGGGATCCCGGCGACCATCGTGATGCCCGTGCCGACCCCGCAGGTGAAGGTGGAGCACACCCGCGGCCACGGCGCGGAGGTGATCCTGGAGGGCGAGGTATTCGACGACGCCTACGCCTGCGCGGTGAACATCTGCCGGGAGCGCGGGCTGGTGTTCGCGCACGCGTTCGACGACCTGGCGATCATGGCCGGTCAGGGCACCGCGGCCATCGAGATGCTGGAGGACGCGCCCGACCTTGACGTGCTGGCGATCCCGATCGGCGGCGGCGGCCTGATCGCGGGCATGGCGACGGCGGCCAAGGCGATGAAGCCCGGCATCGAGATCGTCGGCGTCGAGGCGGCGATGTACCCGTCGTTCCACGCCAAGCGCGCGGGCGAGCCGCCGAAGTGCGGCGGGGCGACGATCGCCGAGGGCATCGCGGTCAAGCAGGCCGGCGAGAAGACCTGGCCGGTGGCGAACGGGCTGATCGACGACATCGTGCTGCTCGACGAGTGGGCCTTCGAGCAGGGCGTGGCGCTCTATTGCATGGTGGAGAAGACGGTCGCGGAGGGCGCCGGCGCGGGGTCGCTGGGCGCGCTGCTGCAGCACCCGGAGCGGTTCCGCGGACGCAAGGTCGGGCTGATCCTGACCGGCGGCAACATCGACGCGCGGCTGCTCTCCAGCGTGCTGAACCGCGAGCTGGTGCGCGAGAAGCGGATCATCATGCTGCGCGTGATCGGCGACGACCGGCCCGGGATGCTGGCGACAATTACGGCGGTGATCGGCAGGGCCGGCGGCAACATCATCGACGTCGCCCACAACCGTATGGCGCTGAACGTGCCCGCGAAGGGCGCCGAGTTCGATGTGATGCTGGAGACGCGCGGGCCGGAGCACGGGGACGAGATCTGCGCCGCGCTCACCCAGGCGGGCTACCCGCCCAAACAGGGATCAATGGAGTTCTGATGCGAGGAGCGTTGCTGGCGGCCCTGTTCGCGGTCGCCGCCTGTCAGCAGGCCGAGCCGGCGCCGCCGAGCGCGGCCGAGGCGCAGGCCTTCCTGGCCGGCAACAAGGCGCAGGCGGGTGTGGTCACCACCGCCACCGGGCTGCAGTACCGGATCGTCCGCGCAGGACCGAAGGACCGGCCCACCGCCAAGGAAGGCGACGAGGTGAAGGTTCACTACGAGGGCAAGCTGCTCGACGGCCGGGTCTTCGACTCCAGTTACCAGCAGGGCGCGCCGGCGGTGTTTACGGTGGGGCAGCTGGTGGCGGGCTGGAACGAGGCGCTGCAGCTGATGCGCCCGGGCGACGAGATGATGCTGTGGGTGCCGCCGGAACTCGGTTACGGCGAGGAAGGCGCGCCGCCCGACATCCCGCCCAACAGCGTGCTCGTCTTCCGGATGGAGATGCTGGACGTGCTGCCGCGCAGCGGCGGGATCGGCTTCGGCTAGACCGTTTCGGGAGTAGCCGGGACGTAGCGAAATTCTCCGGGAAGTATCCGCCCTGTAGCCGTCTGCAGGCGCTCGACGGCCCATCCGGCGGCGTCGCGGACGACGTCCGAGGGATCGTCGCGCAGCCGCTCGGCGACCGGCAGCAGGGAGGGATCGCCCGAGTTTCCGATCGCGTAGAGGACGTTGCGGACGAAGCGGTCGCGGCCGATGCGCTTGACCGGGCTCTTGCGGAAGAGGGCGCGGAAGCCCTGGTGGTCGAGTTGCGCCAGCTCGGCCAGCTCGGGACCGCGCAGTTCCGCCCTGCCCTGCAGTCGCATCTCGCGGCCCGCCTGCGCGAACTTGTTCCAGGGGCAGACCGCCAGGCAGTCGTCGCAGCCGTAAATCCGGTTGCCCAGCGCCGGCCTGAACTCCAGCGGGATGGGCCCTCTGTGCTCGATGGTCAGGTACGAGATGCAGCGCCGGGCATCGAGCTGGAAGGGCGCGGGGAAAGCCGCGGTCGGGCAGACGTCGAGGCAGGCGGTGCAGGAGCCGCAATGGGTCGGCTCCGCAGGATCGGGCTCCAGCTCGAGCGTGGTGAGCACGCTGCCGAGGAACAGCCATGAGCCGAACTCGCGGCTGACCAGGTTGGTGTGCTTGCCCTGCCAGCCGAGGCCGGCGCGCTCGGCGAGCGGCTTCTCCATCAGCGGCGCGGTGTCGACGAACACCTTGAGTTCGCAGCCGAACTCGGACGCCATCCAGCGGCCGAGCTGCTTCAGCCGGCCCTTGATCAGCTCGTGGTAGTCGTCGCCTTGCGCGTAGACGCTGATCGCCGCCCGCGTGGGGTCCGCCAGCGCGTCCAGCGGGTCGTGCTCCGGCCCGTAGTTGACCCCCAGCACCACCGCCGAACGCGCCTCGGCCCACATCGCGTTGGGGTGCGCGCGGCGTTCCGCCGTCTCGGCCATCCAGCCCATGGTGCCGTGGCGCTCGGCGCCCACGAAGTCGATCAGCCGCGCGGAGGCGGGCCAGCTCTCCGGCACGTCGGTGATGCGGCAGGCGTCGAAGCCGAGGCGCAGCGCCTCCCCCCGGATCCGCTCAGAAGTCGAGGTCGTCATAGTGGCCCGCGGGCGGAATGCCCGGCCACCGGTCGTGCAGCAGCGGCCGGAACGAGGGCCGGCTCTTGATCTTCGAGTACCAGGTCTTGGTCGCCGGAAACTCGCGCCACGGCGCATCCCCGAAGTAATCGATCACCGACACATGGGCCGCCCCGGCGATGTCCGCCAGCGACATGCGACTTCCCGCCAGCCAGTCCCGCGTCTGCAGCAGGTGCTCCATGTACCCGAAGTGGTAGCGGATCGCCTCCCAGCCTCCGCGGATCGCCCGCATGTCGGGCGAGCCCAGCCCCATGATGCGCTTCTCCAGCTTCTCGTGGAGGAGGACCCCGTTCACCTCGAAATCGAACTTGCGGTCGAACCACTGCTGCAAGCGCCGCGCCTCCGCCCGCTCCGCGGGCGTGCCCGGCAGCAGCGTGGGCTCGGGCGCGATCTCCTCGAGGTAATCGAGGATCGGCTTGTTCTCGCATACCGCGATGGTTGGGCCGCCGACGTGCTGCTCGACCATGACCGGCGGGAGGCCGGACGGGTTCAGCGCATGGAACTCCTGCCGCTGCTCCCAGAAGCGCTCGACCAGCTCGCGATAAGGCAGCCGCTTCTCGCCTAGCGCCAGGCGCGCCTGCCGCGAGAAGGGGTCGAGCGGGAAGTGATGGAGCGTGCGTTCGACGGACATGGCCAGGCGGGATCAGCAACGCGCCGCCGCGGTTAAGGATACGTTCACCGCGTCGTGGCCGCAGGGTTGCGGCCCCCGGATTCTTCGGAGAACGGCTCGTCGTGCTCCTCCGCGTGCCCCTGCGGATCGGGGTGCAGGATGATGTCGGCGGACGGGTAGAGCTCGAGCAGGCGGTCCTCGGCCGCGGTGAGCACCTCGTGAGCCTCCAGCAGGCTCTGGTGCGGATCGAGGTCGATGTGCGCCTGGATGTGCACGTAGGGCCCCGACGAGCGGGTGCGCAGCTGGTGCACGCCGCGGACGGCAGTGTCGGCATACAGGCGCCGGCGGATCTCTGCGCGGGCCTCGTCGTCGAGCTCGCGGTCCATCAGGTGGCGCGAGGACTCGCGGAAGACGGCGTAGGCGCCCCAGACCAGCCACGCCGCGACGATCACCCCCGCCGCGGCGTCCAGGGCCGGCTGATCCAGCAGCGCCGCCGCCCCCACGCCCACCAGCGCGACGAGGTTCGAGGCGAGGTCGGAGAAGTAATGGGCGCGGTCCCCTGAGACGGCCACGGAGCCGGTGCGGCGCAGCACGCGCGTCTGCGCCACGACCAGCCCGCCGGTGAGCAGCATGGAGACCAGCATGACGCCCACCGCCCACTGCTCGTGCTGGAGCGGTGCGGGATCGAGCAGGCGCGCACCGGCCTCGCGCGCGATCAGGGCGGCGGACATGAGGACGATCCCCGCCTGGGCCAGCGCGGCGAACGCCTCGGCCTTGCCGTGGCCGTAGCGGTGCTCCGCGTCGGCCGGGACGGCGGCGTAGCGGACCGCGAAGTAGGTCAGCAGCGAGGCCAGCAGGTCGAGCGCCGAGTCAGCGAGGGAAGCCAGAACCGCAACCGAGCCGCTGACCTGCCAGACCACCGCCTTGAGCACGATCAGGGTCGCGGCCACGACCACGGAGAGGCCCGTCACCCTGCGGGTGAGCGCGGTGGTCTGCTCGAGCGTGAGTCCGGGCGCGGCCGACATCGGGCGGCGTCTTAGCGGGACTCGGCGGGCGGCACGAGCCCTCGTCCGCGGGCGCGAAGCGGACTAACCCTGCGCCCCTGCCGAGTCGCCGGAGCGGGTCATGTCGGATTTCTGGTACGCGGTCATCCTCGGCCTGGTCGAGGGGATCACGGAGTTCATCCCCGTCTCGTCCACCGGTCACTTGGTGCTGGCCAAAGAGGCCCTCGGGCTGACTGACGCCAGCTGGAACAGCTTCATCGTGATGATCCAGCTGGGCGCGATCCTGGCGGTCGTGGTGCTCTACTTCGGCCGTCTTTGGCGCGTGGTGCGGACGCTGCCGACGGAGGCGGAGTCGCGGCGGTTCGCGATCAGCGTGCTGATCGCCTTCGTCCCGTCGGTTGTCCTGGGGCTGCTGTTCTACGGCTTCATCAAGACGGTGCTGTTCGAAAGCGTGCAGGTGATCTGCATCTCGCTGATCCTGGGCGGGTTCGCGCTGCTCGCGCTCGAACGCTTCGCGCCCGCGCCGCGCCACGACGACGCGATGAAGCTGAACTGGAAGACCTCGCTCGGGATCGGCCTGTTTCAGGTGATCTCGATGATCCCGGGCGTGTCCCGCTCGGGCGCCACCATCTCCGGCGGTCTGATGCTGGGGCTGAGCAAGCCCGCCGCAGCGGAGTTCTCGTTCTTCTTGGCCATCCCGACCATGGTCGCGGCCTTCATCCTGGACGCATACGAGATGCGCGATGCTCTCAGCGCCGATTTCCTGGGAGTGCTGGCGGTGGGCTTCGTCGTGTCGTTCGTGAGCGGCGCGTTCGTGATCAAGACGATGATCGGCTTCGTGGCGCGCCACGGCTTCGCGCCCTTCGCGTGGTGGCGCATCGTGGTCGGGGTCGCGGGCCTGGCGCTGGTCTGGTCAGGCGCGGCCTGACACGCTCTTCTGCGGCTCGATGGTCGAGTACTGCCCCGCCTTGCGGAAGCGGTAGAGGTAGGCGCCGACGATCCCTTCCGGTCCGGTAGGCGTGATCCCGAGCTCGGGGAAGCCGGGCAGCGACGGATCGACGACGTTGTCCTGCCTCAGCAGCTCCACCTGATCCCGCGTGATCGGGGGCTCGATCGGCGAGATCGGCGCGAAGAAATCGCCGACCGTCCCGATCAGCTTGGCCACAGCGAAGGGCAGCGGAAGCAGCGGGCGCGGGTGCCCTCCCTCACGGCTGGCGAGCTCCACGATCTCGCGCATGGTGTAAGCCCGGGGCCCGCCGAGCTCGAAGGTGCGGCCGGCGGCGGAGGGATCGTCCAGCGCCCGAACGATGGCGCGCGCCACGTCGCCGACGTAGGCCGGCTGGAGACGGGTCTCGGCCCCCACGAGCGGCATCACCGGGGCGAGTCGGGCCATCCCGGCGAACTTGTTGAAGAACTGGTCCTCGGCGCCGAAGATGACGGAGGGGCGAACGATCACCGCGGAGGGCACGTGCTCGCGGACGGCCAGCTCGCCTTCCCCCTTGCTCCGAGCGTAGCACGAGGCGGACTCAGGATCGGCGCCGATCGCCGAGACATGCACCAGCCGCGTGATCCCGCGATCACGGCAGGCTTCGGCGATGTTGCGGGCGCCTCCCGTCTGGACGGTGGCGAAGCGCTGGCGGCCGCGCTCGCGCAGCACGCCTACGACGTTGACGCAGGCCTGAGCGCCTTCGAGGGCGCGGCCGACTGAGGCCGGCATGCGCACGTTCGCGGAGACGATGTCGATCTGGCCCACCTGCCCGTGCACGCGCGCGCGCTCTGCGCGGTGCGGGTTGCGCACCGCGACGCGGATGCGCCAGCCGTCCTGGGCCAGCATGCGGACCACGTTGTTGCCGACGAAGCCGCCGCCGCCGAAGACCGTGACCAGATCGTCCATGCCGCACCCGAGAAGCCGCGCCGGGCTTACCGTCCGGGGCCCGTGGGCGCAACGTCGCGCCCTCGGCGGCGGCATTGACCGAAAAGGGCGCGGGCACTAGTTAGCCCGCTCCCTTCCGGGCAGCCGGATCGGGCCCAGGTGGCGGAATTGGTAGACGCGCTGGCTTCAGGTGCCAGTGGCCGAAAGGCCGTGAAGGTTCGAGTCCTTTCCTGGGCACCACCCGTTCGGGCGCGCCGCGCCTAGGCAGCCGCGCCTCCAGACCGTAAGTCTGAGGCGCGTTTTCGTTTCCGGAGCCCCGCGCGCTTGGCCATCCACCTGCATTCCGGCGACCTGCCCGAGGGCCTGAGCTTCGGCGGCTCGGTGGCCGTCGACAGCGAGGCGATGGGCCTGCGCATCGGCCGCGACGGCCTGTGCGTGGTGCAGCTGTCGGCCGGCGACGGCGACGCGCACGTGGTGCAGCTGAACCGCTCCGGTTACGACGCGCCCAACCTGAAGCGGCTGCTGCGCGACCCCGACGTGCTGAAGATCTTTCACTTCGCTCGCTTCGACATCGCCATGTTCGAGCACCATCTGGGCGTCACCACGGGGCCGATCTACTGCACCAAGACCGCCTCGCGGCTGGCGCGCACCTACACCGACCGCCACGGCCTCAAGGATCTCACCCGCGAGTTGCTGGGGCTGGAGATCTCCAAGGCGCAGCAGAGTTCCGACTGGGGGGCCGACACGCTCACGCCGGAGCAGCTGAACTACGCTGCGTCGGACGTGCTGAACCTGCACGCGCTGAAGGAGCGGCTCGACGCCATGCTCCAGCGCGAGGGGCGGACGGAGCTGGCGCGCGCCTGCTTCGAGTTCCTGCCCTGGCGCGCGCGCCTGGACCTCGCCGGCTGGGAGGACCAGGACATCTTCGCCCACACTTGACGGCGGCCGTGACCTCCGCCGCCCTCACGCCTCTCGACCCGGCGGCCGACAGCGAACGTCTCCACGCGGCGATCGCGCGGTGGCGCAAGCGCTCGCACATGATCCGCTTCTTCCGCCGGGCGCTGCCGGCGGCGATCGCAACCATCCTGCTGGCCCTGCTCGCGTGGGTGGTTTTCCAGGCGATCCGGTCACCGGGGCCGGCGGAGAACGAGTCGGTCTCCATCCGCATGGTGAACCCCCGCTTCCGCGGGCTGGACGACCAGGGCCGCGCCTACGTCATGGCGGCGAAGACCGCGGCCCGCGACTCGCGCGACTTCCAGCGGGTGCTGCTGACCGGCGCCTTCCTCAGCCTCGACACCAGGGACGGCCGCCCCCTCACCGTCCGCGCCGAGCGCGGCGTCTACCATGAGCGGACGCTGGTCATGGTGCTCGAGGGCAAGGTGCACGTGGAGGACCCGTCCGGCTGGGTCTTCGACACCGAGCGCGCGGTGGTGGAGACCGACCGCAACGTCATCAGCGGGAACACGCCGGTGCAGGGCGTGGGGCCCATGGGCCGTATCGCCGGTTCATCTTACGTGATCTATAACCGGGGCGAGCGGGTGGTGGTCCGCGGGAACGTGCGCACCACGCTCCTGCGCAGCCCGCCATCGAACCGCCGCCGTTGAGGACGACTGAGCGACCATGAGACCGAGCACGATCCTCAAGCGCGGAGCCGCCCTCGCGCTGGTCGCCGCCTCCCTCGCCATCGGCGGTGCGCAGGCGCAGATCCAGGGCGACGCGCCGGTCGACATCACCGCCGACCTGTTCGAAGGCTTCAACAACCAGGGGCTGGCGGTGTGGCGCGGCCGGGTCGAAGTGGTGCAGCAACAGTCGCGCCTGCGCTGCTCCGAGATGCGGGCGCAGTTCCAGCGCACCGGCGGCGCCGGCGCCCAGCCCGGCGTGGGAGCGAGCTGGGGCGACATCCAGACGCTCACCTGCACGGGGCCGGTCTACTACGTCACGCCGACGCAGAGCGCGCGGGGGGACAACGGGGTCTATGACGGGCCGTCGGAGACGATCACCCTCACAGGCAACGTGGTGGTGACGCAGGGCCAGAACGTCGCCAGCGGCGACCGGGCGGTGATCAACACCCGCACCAACGATTCCCGCCTCGAGGCGGCCCCGACGCGCGCCGGCGGTGGCCGCGTCCGCACCGTGCTCTACCCGGAGAACAGCCAGCCCGGCGGGGCGCCTGCGGCGAGAGCGCCGGGGCAGTGACCGCCGCGCCGTTCCGGCCGGCCCGCCGCTCCGCGGAGGCCGGCGCATGACTCTGACGCCGCTGAGCGGCTTCGGCCCGTCGGACGGGCCGGGCGAGGGCCTGTTCGTCGACCGGGTGGGGAAGTCCTTCCGAGGCCGCGCCGTCGTGAAGAGCGTGACGCTGCGGCTGAAGCGCGGCGAGGTGGCGGGCCTGCTCGGGCCCAACGGCGCCGGCAAGACGACCTGCTTCTACATGATCACCGGTCTGATCGTGGCCGACTACGGCACGATCTACCTGGACGGCGAGGACGTCACCAGCCAGCCGATGTACCAGCGCGCCCGGCTGGGCGTGGGGTACCTGCCGCAGGAGGCGTCGATCTTCCGCGGCATGAGCGTGGAAGAGAACGTAATGGCGGTGGTCGAACTGCGGGAGAAGAACCGCGCCCGCGCCCGCGAGACCGTCACCCGCCTGCTGGAGGAGCTGCGGATCGAGCATCTGCGAAAGGCGCCGGCGGTGTCGCTCTCCGGTGGCGAGCGCCGTCGGGCGGAGATCGCCCGGGCGCTGGCCAGCGAACCGTCCTTCATGCTGCTCGACGAGCCCTTCGCCGGGATCGACCCGCTGGCGATCGCCGACATCCGCGAGGTCATCGGCTACCTCAAGGGTCGGGGGATCGGGATCCTGATCACCGACCACAACGTGCGTGAGACCCTCGGCATCACCGACCGCGCCTCTATCATCCACTCCGGCGAAGTGCTGTTCGAGGGCAGCCCGGAGGAGGTCCTGGCCGACCCAGAGGTGCGGCGCGTGTACCTGGGCGAGCAGTACGCCTGATCCGCTGATTAGGGGGCGTTAACCGCCTGCGTTAACCGGTCGGTGGGGATGGGGCCCTACTCTGGCGCAAGTTTCAGGCCAGAGGACCATCCGCCATGGCGCTCGCCACGCGGCTAGAGCTCAGACAAGGCCAGAGTCTGGTCATCACGCCACAGCTGCAGCAGGCGATCAAGCTGCTGCAGCTGTCGAACATCGAGCTCGAGGCCTTCGTCGAGGGCGAGCTCGAGCGCAATCCGCTGCTGGAGCGCGAGACGACCGAGCCGGAGGGGGAAGCCCCCGAAGCCGCGACGGCCAGCGGCGAGACCGAGCTGACGCTGGCCCACGACGCCCCCGGCGGGGCGGCCGAGGCCGAACTCGACGCGAGCCATGACGACGTCTACGCCGACGCCGCGCCGGGCGACCGCGCCACCGGCGACGCCGGGGACGCGCCGGGCGGCCCGGGCCTCACCGACTGGTCCAAGGCGGGCAAGGGCGGCGGCTTCGACGGCGACGACGACATGGAAGGGGCGCTGGCGCGCGACAAGACGCTGCCGGAGCACCTGCACGACCAACTGGCCATGGCCGGCCTCGACGCGGCCGAGCGGGTCATCGGCACCACGCTCATCGACGGCGTCGACGAGGGCGGCTACCTCCGCATCGACCTGCAGGAGACCGCCGAGCGCCTGGGCTGCGGCCGCGAGAAGATCGAAGCGGTGCTGAAGGTGCTGCAGGGCTTCGAGCCCACCGGCGTGTTCGCTCGCGACGTCCGCGAGTGCCTGGCGCTGCAGCTGGCCGAGCGCGGCCGACTGGACCCCGCCATGGCGGCGATGCTGGACAACCTCGACCTGCTGGCCCGGCGCGACATGGCCGCCCTGCGGCGCGTCTGCGGCGTCGACGACGAAGACCTGCGGGACATGGTCGGCGAGCTGAAGGCGCTGACGCCCCGTCCGGGCGCGGCCTTCGGCGGCGAGCAGGCCAGCCCGGTGATCCCCGACGTCTACGTCCGCGAGGGCGCGGGCGGGCTGTGGCACGTGGAGCTGAACACCGACACCCTGCCCCGCCTGCTGATCGACCATCGCTACCACGCGCGGGTGTCCGGCGGCGCGAAGACGGACGCCGAGAAAACGTTCGTCGCGGAGTGCCTCGCCACCGCCAACTGGCTGGTGAAGAGCCTCGACCAGCGGGCCCGCACCATCCTGAAGGTCGCCAGCGAGATCGTGCGGCAGCAGGACGGCTTCCTCGCCTACGGCGTCGAGCACCTGCGCCCGCTGAACCTCAAGACCGTGGCCGACGCGGTCGGAATGCACGAGTCCACCGTCAGCCGTGTGACATCGAACAAGTACCTGGCCACGCCGCGGGGCGTGTTCGAGATGAAGTTCTTCTTCACCTCCGCGATCCAGGCTTCGGACGGCGGGGCGGCCCACTCGGCCGAGTCCGTGCGCCACAAGATCAAGCTGCTGATCGAGGCGGAGCGCGCCGAGCAGGACGTGCTCTCCGACGACCGTATCGTCGAGATCCTGAAGCAGGCCGGCGTGGACATCGCCCGCCGCACCGTCGCCAAGTATCGCGAAGCCATGCGCATCCCCTCCTCGGTGGAGCGGCGGCGGATGCTCAAGGCGGCGTGCTGAGGCCGTAACAAGAGAGACGTCGCGGAACCCGCAGGCGGGCCTCGGGGGGTCACAAGCCCGCGAGCCGCGCTCCGCCCCTTGAACTGCAACATGCGCTGTTCCAGATAAGGGCTCCAGCGGGACCGGAGTCAGCGGAGGAGCGTCATGGCGCGGGTACTGGTTCTCTATCACTCGACCTACGGCCACATCGAGCAGATGGCCTACGCGGTCGCCGAAGGCGTTCGCGAGGGCGGCGGCGAGCCGGACGTGAAGCGGGTGCCGGAACTGGTGCCCGACGAGATCGCCCGCGCCTCCGGATACAAGCTGGACCAGCCGGCCCCGATCGCCACCGTGGACGAGCTGGCGAACTACGACGCGATCGTGGTGGGCGCCGGCACGCGCTACGGGCGCATGGCCTCGCAGATGTCGAACTTCTGGGACCAGACCGGCGGCCTCTGGGTGAAGGGCGCGCTGGTCGGCAAGCTCGGCGCCGCGTTCAGCTCCACGGCCACGCAGCACGGCGGGCAGGAGACGACGTTGATGTCGATCATCACCAACCTGCTGCACCACGGCCTGGTGATCACCGGCCTCCCCTACGCTTTCCAGGGCCAGATGCGGATGGACGAGATCACCGGCGGCAGCCCCTACGGGCCGACGACGCTGACCGGCGGCGACGGCTCGCGCCAGCCGAGCGAGAACGAACTCGACGGTGCCCGCTACCTCGGCCGCCACGTGACCCAGCTGGCGGCCAAGCTCGCCGCCTGATCACGGCTTGGGGAGGCGCGCGCCGCGCCTGCGGCCAAGCTTGACACCTTTCGCCCCGACGCGAGTTATCCGGCCATGGACGTACAAGTCTCTGGACACCAGATGGACGTCGGCGAAGCGCTACGCTCGCGGATCGTCTCGGAACTCTCCGACAATGTCGAAAAGTACTTCGATCGCGGCGGCTCGGCGGAGGTGCGGATCAACCCCGACGGCCACGGGTATCGCGTCGACGTGTCGCTCTACCTGGCGTCAGGCCAGTTCCTGGTCAGCCACGGGGTCGGCGGCGACGCGCACGCGGCGTTCGACGACGCCCAGACCAAGATCGAGAAGCGGGTGCGCCGCTACAAGCGCCGGCTGAAGAACCACAACAATCCGGCCGGCAAGGCCTCGAACCCCGGGGACATCGGGGTCGAGACCACCCGCTACATCGTGCTGCAGGGGCAGGGCGGGGCCGCCGACGACGAGCCCGAGGACGACGACGGCGCGACGGGCGGCGACGAGCCGCTGGTCGTGGCCGAGACCGAGACCCCGCTGCGCACGATGACGGTGGCCATGGCGGTGCTCGAGCTCGACCTCTCCGGTCGGCCCGTCCTGCTGTTCCGCAATGCGGCGCACGGCGGCCTGGCGGTCGTCTACCAGCGGCCCGACGGGAACATCGGCTGGATCGACCCGCAACGGATCCAGAGCGCCGGCGCCGCCGCTTGACTCAGGCGGCCTTCGCGGGCCTTTACCGCCGCCGCCCGTGAGGGCGCTCGGATGAACCACGGCACGCGCCGTGCAGGGACGATCGAATGGACATCGGCAGCCTGTTGAGCCGCAGCGGCGTGGCCGCGCGGGTCACCGCCCATTCGAAGCGGCAGGCGCTGGCGACGGCGGCCGAGATCGGCGCGCGCACCTGCGGCCTTCATGCTGACGAGGTGCTCACCGCTCTGTCGGAGCGGGAACAGGCGGGGTCGACCGGCGTCGGCGGCGGGGTGGCCCTGCCCCACGCCCACCTGCCGGGGCTGAAGCGGATGGCTGCGGTGTTCCTGCGCCTGGAGGAGCCGGTGGCCTTCGACGCGGTCGACGACCGGCCGGTGGACCTGGTCTTCGCCCTGTTCGCGCCCGAGGACGCCGGGGCCGAGCACCTGCAGGCGCTGGCCAAGGTCTCCAGGTTGTTGCGTCAGAACGACCTGCGGGAGCAGCTCCGCAAAGCCCAGACGGCGGACGCCCTCTACGCGCTGCTCGTGCGCGACGCCCAGCCCTCGGCGGCCTAGTGGACCGAAACCGGAGTGAGTTCGTGCGCCAGCGCCGCAGCGTAGGCGGAATCGCGGTCTGAGAGCACCGCCAGGCGGGCGCCGTCGGCCCCGTGCAGGGCGTACAGGGTATCGTCCGGATCGAGGTCGAAACCTTCGATCACACCGACGGGGGTGTCCTCCAGGATCTCGGCCGCCTTCACCTCCCGCACGTAGACGAGATCGGGGGCGCCGAGGTCGGCGAAGTCCTGGGTACTCAATACGGGCGTCATCACGACCACCTCCTGAAAAAAGCAACGCGCCGGATTGCGGCTGGTTCAGCCCGCCGTCCGGATAGGAACCGACTTCACTTTCCGCTCGGGCTCCGGCCGGACCACGTCCACGTGGAGCAGCCCGTGCTCCAGCGAGGCGCCCAAGACCTCCATGCCGTCGGCCAGCACGAAGGTGCGGCTGAAGTTCCGCGCCGCTATGCCGCGGTGCAGGAAGGCGCGCTCCACGTCCTCCCCGTCCTTGCGGCCGGCCACGGTCAGCTGCACGCCTTCGACGTTCACCGACAGCTGGTCGGCGGAGAAGCCCGCCACCGCCAGGGTGATGCGGACGCCGTCCTCGCCGATCGCCTGCACGTTATAGGGCGGGTAGCTGTCTCCGGCCGCCTTGGCGGCCCGCTCGATCAGGTCCCGCGTGCGCTCGAAACCGAGCAGGAACGGGCTGTCGAACAGGATGGTGCGCGTCGTCATCGGCGAAGCCCTCGCGAAAGCGACTTCCCCCGCGATCCCGGCCCGCCCTGAAGCGGCGCGGACCGTCCGCGGTCTTCGTCATGTGGTGCGGGGTCGACGGCCGACAAGGCGATGCGTGGACGGCAGCCGCGCGCCCGGCGCCGTTTTCACGAGGCCAGAGATTTGTTAACCTCGGCGGTGGGGAAGCGCGCCTCGGCGCGGACACTGGGGGAGCCGCATGGCCAACAAGCTGACGATCCTGACGTGCGTTACGAACGGCGCGGGCTGCGGGCCGGGCCATACCGCGATCGTCCTCGACGACACGGTCTACTCCTTCGAGAACACCGGCGACTGGTTCAGCAGCGGCGCCGGGGCCAGCGGCTGGATCACCGCCAAGCTCGACGGCTACCTGAAGAAGAACGAGAGGCGGCCGGTCCTGCTCCAGGAGCTGAGCGAGAAGGTGAAGCCCGGGCCGGTCGAGGCCTACATCAAGAAGTCGATCGCCGAGGACGACGACTACCTGTCGTCGGGCGTGTGCAGCAGCCTGGTCGCGAGCGCCGTGAACGCCGGTTTCACCGCTGGCTTCAATCCCTTCGGCGTCGACACGCCGTGGAGCGTGTACCACCTGGCCAAGAAGAAGGGGATCGTGGCCAGCGAGCGCGCGGTGTGGGACCCGGACAAGGTGAACTTCGCCCACCGGGCCATGATCGCCTCGAAGCTGCTGACGGATTATCCGACCGCGCCCGCGAGCTGGTAGCGTCGAGGCTCGGAACGGCGGCCCAGCGTGGCCGTTGATTTCCGGCCGATGACGAGAGCTTTCCACCGCCTGCTCGCCGCGAGCGCCGTGTTCGCGCTCATCGCCGGCTGCGAGGAGGTTCCGCGGGACAGCCACGGCACGCTGGAGCGGGTGCGCCGCTCCGGCGAGCTGAGGGTCGGCGTCACCCACGACCCGCCCTGGGCGACGCTGGACGGCGGCCGTGTCGCCGGCGGGATCGAGCCGGCCATCGTGGAGCGTTTCGCCGCCAGCCTCGGGGTGCGGCCCCGCTATGTGACAGGGGCCGAGAGCGAGCTGATGGAGGCGCTGCACGCCGGAAAGCTCGACGTGGTCGCCGCGGGGCTCGACAAGACCACGGCCCACAAGAAGCGCGGCGCGCTCACCCAGCCCTACCTGAAGACGACGCTCGGCTCCGTCCCGGAGGGAGAGAAGGCTGCGCCCAAGCAGCGGGTGCTGGCGGTCAGCCAAGGCGAGAGCCGGCTGCTGTACACGCTCGATCGCTTCCTCCTCGCGCGGAAGCCGCAGTGGCGCGCGCTGGCGCGAGCCGAGGCGAGGCCATGAGGGCGGGGCCGGCGTTCGAGTTTCCGCCGGAGCAGGCGGACACCCTGAAGAAGGCGGTGCGCCTGGAATGGCTCACGCTGGCCTACATCGCCTCTGCGGTGGTGCTGCTCTACCTGACCATGGGCTCGTCGCAGGCGATGCGGACGACCTTCTTCGACGACCTGATCAGCCTGGCTCCTTCGATCGCTTTCCTGACGGCGGCGCGAATGGCGCGGCGCAAGCCGGACAAGGAGCACCCGTACGGATTCCATGGCGCGGTCTCCATCGGCTACCTGACCGCCTCGCTGGCGCTGGTGGCCATGGGCGCCTTCCTGCTGTTCGAGGCGGTCTCGAAATTCGCCGCGCACGAGCGAACCACCATTGGGGGGATGGAGCTGTTCGGCCACACCCTGTGGGCCGGGTGGCCGATGCTGGCGGCGGTCGCCTACAGCGGCCTGCCCACCATCCTGATCGGCCGCGCGAAACTGAAGCTCGCGCCCAAGATCAACGACAAAGTTCTGTTCGCCGAGGCGGACATGATGAAGGCGGACTGGCAGGTGGCGCTGGCCACCGCGATCGCGGTGCTGGGGGTGGGGCTGGGCTTCTGGTGGGCCGATCCGCTCGCCGCCGGCTTGGTGTCCCTCAGCATCTTGCACGACGGCTGGAAAAACACCGGCACCGCCGTCTCCGACCTGATCGACCGGCGCCCCCGGAAGACCGACCAGTCGGCCGCCGACCCGCTTCCGACCCGCGTTCAGCACTGGCTGGAGAAGCTGGACTGGGTGGAGGCCGCGGAGGTGCGGCTGCGCGAGGAGGGCCACGTCTACTTCGGGGAGGCGTTCGTGACGCCGAAGGACGGCACGCGCCTGTTGCCGGAGAAGATCGCCGCCGCGATCCGGGGCGCCAAGGCGCTGGACTGGCGCCTGCACGACCTCACCGTCACCCCGCTGCGAGACCTGAAGGAGCCGCTGGAGCCCGATGAAGCGCCGCAGCGCGCCTGAACCGGCGAAGGCCCCGCGGTCTCCCGCGGGGCCTTCATGGTGGAGCTAAGCGGAGTCGAACCGCTGACCTCTTGAATGCCATTCAAGCGCTCTACCAGCTGAGCTATAGCCCCGAAGCGCGTGCGGTCTGGTGGCCCGCCCGGCGAGGCCGCGGAAATAGCGCCGCGGCCGGTTCGTAGCAAGTGCGACGCGAACGTCCGTCAGGGCTCCTCGTCGTCGCCGGGCGCCACGATGTCGTCGTCGGCGAGGTCGTCGTCCTCGTCTTCCAGGAAGGGCACGGCCTCGTCGGCCTCGGCCTCGGCCTCTTCCTCGAAGTCGACACCGAGATCCTCGGCCGGAGCGGGAGCGGCGTCGCCTTCGGCGTCCTCGTCGTCGGTCACCAGCGGCTCGTCGGCGGCCTCGTCGATCTCGGGGGTGACTTCCGCCTCCTCCTCTTCGTCCTCCGCCTCGGCGTCCTTCTTCTTGACCTGATCCTCGGCCTCCTCTGCCTCATAGTCGGCGGGGACGGCGCGGGCACGGATCCGGCGGGTCTTCACCGCCTCGTCGGGGTCGAACTCCGTCGCGCACTTCGGGCAGTGCGCCGGGCGACGGCCGAGGTCGTAGAACTTCGCCTGGCAGTTGGGGCAGAGCTGTTTCGCGCCGAGTTCGGGAGCAGCCAAGGCGGACACCTGTTCTGGGGACCTGAGGCTTCAGGGGGCCGTGAAGCGGCGCGTCCCTTGCCACGCGTGATTCCGGCTGTAAAGCAGTCGGGAGGGGTAGACTGGACACGCATTGAACGCTCCCACGCGCCTGCAGTCCCGACGTGGCCCGGGGTTGCGCGGCCGGACCCGCGCCCCCTCCGACAAATCCGTTTCGCATCGCGCGTTGATCCTGGGCGGTCTGGCCCGCGGCGACACTGAGATCGAAGGCCTGCTGGAAGCCGACGACGTGCTCGCCACCGCCCGCGCCGTGCGCGCCTTCGGCGCGGAGGTGGAGCAGGCCAGCCCCGGTCGCTGGCGGGTGCGCAGCGACGGCGAGTTCCGCCAGCCGGACGGCGTCATAGACTGCGGCAACTCCGGCACCGCGGCCCGGCTCCTGATGGGCGCCATGGGGGCCTTCCCCATCGAGGCGACGTTCGACGGCGACGCCTCGTTGCGCCGCAGGCCGATGGATCGGGTGCTGAAGCCGCTCGCCGCCATGGGGGTGCAGGTGCGCTGCCCCGAGGAGCGGCTGCCGGCGACGCTCTACGGCGGCTTCCTGCGCGGCCTCGCCTACGAGCCGCCGGTGGCGTCGGCGCAGGTGAAGTCGGCGGTGCTGCTGGCCGGCCTGAATGCGTCCACGCCCACCCTGGTACTGGAGCAGAAGCGCACGCGCGACCACACCGAGCGGATGCTGGCGGCCTTCGGGGCCGACATCGACGTGGAGCACAGCGACGAGGCCTGGATCATCCGCCTGCAGCCGGGACGGCGGCTGCGCGGCACGCGCGTGGCCGTGCCGGGGGACGTCTCCTCCGCGGCGTTCCCGCTGGTGGCCGCGCTGGTGACGCCCGACTCCGAGGTGACGGTCGAGGGCGTGCTGCTGAACCCGTTGCGGGCCGGCCTGCTCGAGACCCTGATCGAGATGGGCGCGCAGCTGGAGATCACGGGCGAGCGCGACCAGGGCGGCGAACCGGTCGGCGACGTCACCGCGCGGACCTCCGCGCTGCGGGCCGTGAAGGTGCCCGCCTCCCGAGCCCCCTCGATGATCGACGAGTACCCGGTGCTGGCGGCGGCGGCGGCCTTCGCCGACGGGTCGACCGTGATGTGCGGCATCGAGGAGCTCCGCCACAAGGAGAGCGACCGCATCGCGCTGATGGCGCGCGGGCTCGCCGCCTGCGGGGTCGAGGTCGAGGAGGAGATGGACGGGCTGACCGTGCACGGGGACGGCAAACCGCCCTTCGGCGGGACCGACGTGCACACCCATGGCGACCACCGCATCGCGATGGCCCACCTCGTGCTGGGGCTGGGCGCCGAGCAGCCGGTGACGGTGGACCGGGCGGAGATGATCGCCACCAGCTTCCCGAGCTTCCTCGAGCTGATGCAGGGCCTGGGCGCGGAGATCGCCGCGGCGTGAGCGGGTTCGTGATCGCCGTGGACGGCCCGGCGGCCTCCGGGAAGGGCACGATCGCGAGCCGGCTGGCCGCCGAGTACGGCCTGCCCTTCCTGGACACCGGGCTGCTCTATCGGGCGGTGGGCGTCGCCGTGCTCGACGCCGGGGGCGAGCCGGCCGACCCGAAGGCGGCCGAAGCGGCGGCGCGCGGTCTCGAACTGTCCATGCTCGACTCCGAGCGGCTCGGCGACCGCGGCGCGGGCGAGGCCGCCAGCCAGGCGGCGGCGCATCCGGGGGTGCGGGCGGTGCTGCGGCAGCTGCAGAAGGACTTCGCCGCGCAGGAGCCGGGCGCCGTCCTGGACGGCCGCGACATCGGCACCGTGATCGCCCCCGAGGCGCCGGCCAAGCTGTTCGTCACCGCTACCGCCGAGGTCCGGGCGGAGCGGCGCTGGCGGCAGCTCACCGGCAAAGGCGAGCGCCTGACGTTCGACGAGATGCTGGAGGACATCCGCCGCCGGGACGCGCGCGACGCCGGCCGGGCCGACGCGCCGATGGTCATGGCCCCCGACGCCGAGTTGCTCGACACCACCGAAATGACTATAGAGCAGGCCACCGATGCGGCCCGCCGCATCGTCGAGGCCGCGCGCGCCCGCTGGGAACAATCTCGCTAGAGATCCGGCCCGAGGGTAATCCAACCGCGCCGCCCGCGATCAGGACCGCGGACATTCCAGACGGGGCGAAAGCCGCGTCCGATCACCTTTTCCACATCCATCCTGCGTCCTTCCGCAATCCCGCGGGGGCGCCGCAACATCCGAGACTGCATGACCGACGTTCAAAGCTTCACTCCCTCGCGCGACGACTTCTCAGCGCTTCTCGACGAATCCTTCGGGGGCCGCGACTTCATGGAAGGCACCGTGGTCCAGGGCATCGTCGTCGCCGCGGACCGCGACTTCATCGTGGTCGACGTGGGCCTCAAGACCGAAGGCCGCATCGCCACCAAGGAGTTCGGCCCCAACACGGACGGCCAGCCGCCGGTGAAGGTGGGCGACACCGTCGAGGTCTTCCTCGATCGCATCGAGAACGCCATGGGCGAGGCGGTGATCAGCCGCGAGAAGGCCCGCCGCGAAGAGGCCTGGACGCGCCTCGAGGTGGTGTTCGCCGACAACCAGCCGGTGATGGGCACCATCGTCGGCCGCGTGAAGGGCGGCTTCACCGTCGATCTCGGCGGCGCCTCGGCCTTCCTACCGGGTTCGCAGGTCGACATCCGTCCCGTGCGCGACGTCGGTCCGCTGATGGGCAAGGAGCAGCCGTTCGCCATCCTGAAGATGGACCGCCCCCGCGGGAACATCGTGGTCTCGCGCCGCGCCATCCTCGAGGAAGCTCGCGCCGAGCAGCGCACCGAGCTGGTGTCGCAGCTGCAGGAGGGTGAAGTCCGCGAAGGCGTGGTCAAGAACATCACCGACTACGGCGCGTTCGTGGACCTCGGCGGCATCGACGGCCTGCTGCACGTCACCGACATGAGCTGGAAGCGCGTCAACCACCCG
>DASVVG010000017.1:0-8737 GCA_036386655.1 Caulobacteraceae bacterium
GGAGGGGCCGGAAGCCGACGCCGTCGTGTTCCTGGTGGTGAACGCCGCCAACAAGATCATGGAGCAGGAGCTCCGCGACGCCATGGACGAGGTCCGCGCCTCCGCCGAGGATCGCGAGACGCTGCACGCGCGCCTCGCCGAGTTCATCGAGACCCGGTCGCTGCTGAAGCCCGCCCCGCCCGAGAGGGCGCATCTGCGGCTCGTGCCGCCGGTCTCCGAGGAGCACCTCGCCGAGATCGACGAACGCACAGAGGCGGCCTCGCTGCGCATGCAGCTGATGATGGACCGGCGGACCAAGTTCATCGGGACTCTGTTCAACCTGATGACGCGCATCTCCACGCTGCCGGACACGGCTGTGGGCGCGCTCGCCTGAGAAAAAGGGCGGCGCCCTGGAGCGCCGCCCTCTCCGATCAGTTCGCTCCGCCGGCCCTGACCGGCCCGGTCGGGAAGCCCCGCTGCTCGAGCAGCGCCTCCACGCGCGGATCGCGGCCCCGGAACTGACGGAACGCCTCCAGCCGGTCGTACACGTTGCCCGAGGCGAGGATGTACTCGCGCATCTTCCGCGCCAGCTCGGGATTGAACGGGTCGCCGGACTCCTCGAAGGCGGCCCAGGTGTCCGCCGCCATCACGTCCGACCACAGGTAGCTGTAGTAGCCGGCCGAGTAGGCGTCGCTCGTGAACAGGTGGTTGAACTGCGGCAAGCGGTGGCGCATCGCCAGCTCCCGCGGCATGCCCAGCCGCTGCAAGGTCTCCCGCTCGAACGCGTCGGCGTCGATCACGCCATCGGGGCGCGTGTGCAGCGCCATGTCGACCAGCGCCGACGAGAGGTACTCCGCCGTCGCGTAGCCCTGGTTGAACTTCGAGGACGCCTCGATCTTGTTCACCAGCGACGCGGGCATGGGCTGCCCGGTCCTGTAGTGCTTCAGGAACTGCTGGATCACCGGCGGGGTGAGCAGCCAGTTCTCGTGCACCTGGCTCGGGAACTCGACGTAGTCGCGCGGCGTGCCCGACAGGCTCGGGTACTTCACGTCCGACACCAGCGTGTGGATGGCGTGGCCGAACTCGTGGAACAGCGTTTCCGCGTCGTCGACGGAGATGAGAACGGGCTCCCCGGCGCCGCCTTTGACGAAGTTGTTGTTGTTGGAGTTCAGGACCGTCCGCGGCTCGCGGAACGACTCGTGGATCCGGTACGCGGAGTGCCATGCGCCTGACCGCTTGCCAGGGCGGGCGAAGTCGTCGCGGTAGAACAGCCCGCGCAGCGAGCCGTCGCGATCGTGCACCTCGTAGACGCGCACGTCGGGATGGAAGGTCGGCACCGTGCCGGTGACTTCCTTGAAGGACAGGCCGTACAGCTTGTTCGCCATCCAGTAGCTGGCGGCGATCACGTTGTTCAGCTCGAGGTACTGCTTCACCTCGTTCTGATCGAGGTCGTACTTCGCCTTCCGCACCTTCTCTGCGTAGTAGAGGTAGTCCCACGGCTCGAAGGTCCGCACGCCGTCGCGGCGCGCGATCTTCGACATGTCGGCGACTTCCTGGTTCACCCGCGCGACCGCGGCCGGCCAGACCGTCTCCATCAGGCGCATCGCGGCCTGGGGGTCCTTGGCCATGGTGTCGTCCATGCGCCAGTGGGCGTGGGTCGGGAAACCGAGCAGCTTCGCGCGGTCGGCGCGGAGCTTCACGATCTGGGCGATCGTGGCGTTGGTGTCCTCGGCGTCCTTGTTGTCTCCGCGGTCCTTGAACGCCTTCCAGACGCGCTCGCGCAGCGCGCGATCGGAGCCGAAGGTGAGGAAGGGGTCGACGCTGGAGCGGGTGTTCACGATCACCCACTTGCCCGGCAGCTTGCGCTCGTCGGCGGCGGCCTTGAACGCCGCCTTCATCGAGTCCGGGAGGCCCTTCAGCTGGGCCTCGCTGTCGACGACGGTCCAGGTGTTCTCGTCGTTCACCACCTTGCTGGCGAAATCGGAGAAGAGGCCGGCGAGCTGCTGGTTGATCCGGCCGAGCTCGGCCTTCTGCTCGGTGGTGAGCTGCGCGCCGTTGCGGACGTAGGCGCGGTAGCTGCGCTCGACGATGCGCTTCTGCTCGGCCGTGAGGCCCATGCTGTCGCGGTTGTTGTAGACCGTCTCCACCCGCCGGAAGAGCTCCGGGTTGAAGGTAATCTCGTCGCCGGCCGCCTGCAGCTTCGGCGACCACTCCTTGTCGAGCGCCTGGTACTGCGGCGAGTTCATGTTGTTGGTCATCACGCTGAACAGCGTGCTGACGCGACCCAGCGGCCGCCCGATGTCCTGCAGCGCGGCGAAGGTGTTCTCGAAGTTCGGCGCCTCGGGGTTGGAGGCGATCGCCTGCACCTCGGCGCGGCGCGCCTCGATCCCAGCCTGGAAGGCGGCCGGGAAGAGCTCCGGCTTCACCTTGTCCCAGGGCGGAACCCCGCCGTAGGAGCCGGACCAGTCGGCCAGCAGCGGGTTGGTTCGCAGAGCCTCCTGCGTCGCCGCGGACAGCGGCGGCACGGCGGGGGCCGCAGGGGGCGCCGGCTCCGCCATCGGGGGCGGCGCCTCCGCGGGCGGGGGTGCGGGTTCGACGGTGGCGCACGCGCTGAGCGCCAGGAGGGCGGCGGCCCCCAGAAGCAGCATCTTGGTCATGTGTGTTCCAGCGTCAGTTGGAAGCTTTGGTCGCGCCGGCCGGGAAGCCGCGCTGCTCGAGCAGCGCGTTCACTTCCGGGTCGCGGCCGCGGAAGCGGCGGTAGAGCTCGGCCTGGTCGACGGAGTCGCCCGCGGCCATCATCGCCTTCATTCGGGCGGCGGTGGCCTTGTCCCAGACGTTCCCCGTTTCCTCGAACGCCTTCCAGGCGTCCGCGCCCATCGTGTCCGACCACAGGTAGCTGTAGTAGCCGGCCGCGTAGCCCTCGTCGGTGAAGAGGTGGTTGAAGTGCGGCAGGCGGTGCCGCATCACCAGCTCGCGCGGAACGCCGATGCGCTGCAGCGTCTCCCGCTCGAACCGGTCGGGATCGACGCGGCCGTCGGGCACGGTGTGCAACTCCATGTCGACGATGGCCGAAGCCAGGTACTCGCCGGTGGCGTAGCCCTGGTTGAACTTCGAGGCCGCCTCGACCTTTTGCAGCAGCGCCTTCGGGAAGGGCTGGCCGGTCTTGTAGTGGCGGGCGAAGCGGTCGAGCACCTCCGGCGTCAGCACCCAGTTCTCGTGCACCTGCGACGGCATCTCGACGAAGTCCGTCGAGGTGTTGGTCCCCGACAGGCTCTCGTACGTGACGTTCGACAGCAGGTCGTGGATGGCGTGCCCGAACTCGTGGAACAGCGTCTCCGCGTCGTCCAGCGAGATCAGCACCGGCTCGCCCGGCGCGCCCCGCACGAAGTTGTTGTTGTTGGAGACGAGCGGCGTGACCCGGCGACCCTCGTTGCTCTGCGAGCGGTAGGCGTTCTCCCATGCGCCGGAGCGCTTTCCGGCGCGGGCGAAGTAGTCGCCGTAGAACAGGCCGACGAAGCGATCGCCTTCCCACACTTCCCAGGCGCGCACGTCGGGATGGAAGACCGGCACCTTGCCGCTGATCTCCTTGAAGGAGAGGCCGTACAGCTGGTTCGCCATCCACATGGAGGCGTCGATCATCTTGTTGAGCTCGAAGTACGGCTTCAGCTCGTTCTGATCGAGGTCGTACTTCGCCTTCCGGACCTTCTCCGCGTAGTAGACGTAGTCCCACGGCTCGAAGGTCTTCACGCCGTCCTTCGTGGCGATCTTCTGCATGTCCGCGACTTCCTCGCGGATGCGGGCGGTGGTGGGCTTCCACACGGTCAGCAGCAGCTCCGACGCGCGCTGCGGGTTGGCCGCCATCTTGTCGGACAGCTTCCAGTGGGCGAACGTCGGGTAGCCGAGCAGGCGGGCCTTCTCCGCACGCAGCGGCATGATCTTCGCGATCGTGGCGTTGGTGTCCTCGGCGTCGCGGTTGTCGCCGCGGTTCTTGAAGGCCGTCCACACCTTCTCCCGCAGGTCACGGCGGCTCGAGTAGGTCAGGAACGGGTCCACGCTGGAGCGCGTGTTGACCACCACCCAGCCGGGCAGCTTCCGCTCTTCCGCGGCGGCCTTGTAGGCCGCCTTCAGCGAGTCCGGCAGGCCGGCGAGTTCGGCCTCGGTCGTCAGCGCGGTCCAGGTGTTCTCGTCCGCCAGCACCTTCTGGCCGAAGTCGGCGTAGAGCTTGGCCAGCTCCTGGTTCACGGCCGCCAGGCGCGTCTTCTGGGTCGGTTCCACCTTGGCGCCGGCGCGGAAGAAGGCGTCGTGCGTGCGCCAGGTCAGGCGCTGCTGCTCCGGGGAGAGGCGCGCCTTCTCGGGTCCGGTCCACACGGCGTCGATCCGGTCGAACAGGGCGCGGTTCAGCAGGATCTCGTCGGAGGCGGCCTGCAGCTTGGGCGCCCAGTCGCGCTCCAGCGCCTGGAAGGCCTCGTCGTTCATGCTCGAGGTGTAGATGCCGAAGAGCGCGTTCACGCGGGTGAAGGTCTGGCCGGAGCGCTCGAGCGCCAGCACGGTGTTCTCGAAGGTCGCGGGCGCCGGGTTCGCGATGATCGCGTCGATCTCGCGCTTGCGCTCCGCGATGGCGGCTTCAAACGCGGCGGGGAAGTCGGCCGCGCGGACCTGGTCGAAGGCGGGCACGCCGCCGTACTCGCCCGACCATTGGGCCAGCAGCGGATTGGCGGTGGCGGCGGGCTGCGCCGGGGCCGCAACCTCGACGGGCGCGGCGGGTTCGGCCGGAGCGGCGGCCACGGCGGCCGGCTCCTCGATGGTGGTGGTGGCGCAGGCGGCGAGGCCGGTGAGCGCGGTCATCGCGGCTCCGGCGAGTAGCAGATTACGCATCGTGCGGGATGGCTCCGTGGCATGGGTGTCCCATGAGGGACGTGGACCCTACTCCGGCGCGATCAAGAGTCGAATGACCGACATGTAATGTGGCGGAGCGTCGCGCTCCCCGGTGACGCGGCCGCGGGCGCGGGCTAGAGCCCGCTCATGTCCATCGGCGTATTCGACTCCGGCATCGGCGGCCTCAGCATCCACCGCGCCCTCGTGGAGCGGGCGCCGGGCGTCGACTTCATCTACCTGGCCGACCAGGCGCACGCGCCGTACGGCCCGCGCGAGGGCGAGGACATCGTCGAACTCACCAAGGCGGGCTGCGTCGCGCTGTTCGAGGAGGGCGCGAACCTCGTGGTCCTCGCCTGCAACACGGCGTCGGCCATCGCGCTCCGGCGGCTGCAGCAGACCTGGCTGCCGGGATATCGGCGCGAGCTGGGGCGGCCGGTGAACGTGGTCGGGATCATCGTGCCCACGATCGAGGCGGCCACCGGAATGCCGTGGGAGCACGAGCCGGAGCGGCGGGGCGAGAAGGTCGAAAAGCTCGACGTGATCGGCGTCTTCTGCACCCGGGCGACCGCCCAGAGCCGCGTCTACGAGATCGAGATCGATAAGCGCCGGCAGGACGTCGCCGCCTTCTCCGAGCCGTGCGTGTCGCTGGCGGGGCTGATCGAACAGGGCGCCTCGACCGAGGAGCTGCGCGAAGTGGTGCGCGAGCACGTCGCGGCGCTGCAACGCCGCGTCGGGCGGGCGCCCGACCGCGCGATCCTCGGCTGCACGCACTACGAGATCGTGGCCGACCTGTTCACCGAGGCGCTGCCCGCGGGGACGCCGCTGATCCACCAACCGAGCGCGGTGGCCGACGCGCTGGAGCGCTACCTCGCCCGGCACCCGGAGTACGAGGCCGGCGGCTCGGGGCTGCGGCGTTTCCTCACCACGGGCGCGCCGGGCGCCCAGCACGCGCTCGCCGAGGCTTTCTGGGGAGCGCCGCTCCGGTTCGAGGCGCGCGAGACGGCGGTCAGCGCGCCGGTGTGAGCCCTCAGCCGCCGGCGGCGGGCTTCAGCTGCGGGGGCCGGCCGCGCCGCTTCGGCGCCGGCCGCTCCTCCAGGATTTCGGCGTCTTCCTCGTCGTCCACGACGGCGGGGCCGGGCTCGAAGGCGAGCAGGTCGCCCGGCTGGCACTCGAGCTCGCGGCATAGCGCGTCGAGCGTGGAGAAGCGGACGGCGCGCGCCTTGCCGGTCTTCAGGATCGAGAGATTGGCCAGCGTCACGCCCACGCGGTCAGCGAGCTCCGTCAGCGACATCCGGCGTTCGAGGAGGACACGGTCGAGCTGGACACGGATCGGCATGGGGCGGGCTCAGATGGTCAGTTCGGCTTCGCGCCGCAGCCGCGCGCCTTCGCGGAACACTTCCGCGAGGACGAAGACCACCAGGACGGCGAACCAGATCGTCAGGTTGAAGCCCTGGCCTACGCTGACGTCCACGTCGGAGTCGATGGGGCCGACCTCCTCCCACCACGCCACGAGGCCGCGGACGAAGTAGGACAGGATCTCGATCCCGCCCAGGGTGAAGCCGATCAGGCGCAGGCGGCGGACGTTGAGCGGCTCGAAGGGATCGCCCTTGGCCAGGCTGACGAACACGCGCCGGAGCCGGCCGACGATGAAGACGAGGCCGCCGACGTAGAGCGCGCCCGTGGCCACCATGGCGGGGATGAAGGGGCTGCGAATGATCCGGCGAACCCGCTCGGGGTCTTCGCCGGGCTCGAGTTCGATGCTCATCTGCCCCGTCACGAAGGGCTGGGCGACCAGCACGGCGAGCAACCCGATGAGCATCGCGGCGAAGGCGATCCACAGCACGATGTGGACGACGTCGAGCGCGATCTTCAGGAAGCTGGAGACGGATCCGGGACCGAGGGCTCGCATCGACAGGCTCCAGGGGGCTCAGGCACGCGCCGCAGCCGGCGTCGTCAGACGGCCGGCTGCGGGTCGGGGAGGATCGGGCCGAAGCCGAGGGCCGTCAAACCCGGGGCCTCAGCCGGCGAACGCTTGCGTCACCGTGGCGTAGGCGGCCACGGGAAGGGCGGCGAGCAGCGCGGCGGCGCCGACGGTCATGCTGACGCGATCGAGAAAAGAGGAAATCGAACCGATCATCTTGTGGTCTCCACTTCGTTTGTTTGTGCGGTGCAGCAGAAAACCTGCTGCTGTCATTTTTGTAAGGTCCGGCTTGGGCTTGCCTCCCCGTTCCTCACCTTCAGGGATATGCCCCAAGAGGGTTTCGGACAAATTAAATTATCGAAAGTCGATATTACGTTTTCGCAATGCATTACGAGGCTGTAAGGTGAGCGCATGGCCCTGACCCTGATCGGCGAACCGCGCCTGGTGATCGCCACGCACAATCCCGGGAAGGTCCCGGAGATCGCCGCCCTGCTGGACGGCCGATTCGCGGTGGTCTCCGCCGGCGAGCTCGGGCTGCCGGAGCCCGAGGAGACCGAGGCCACCTTCACAGGCAACGCCCTGCTGAAGGCGCGCGCGGCCGCCGACGCGTCCGGGTTGCCGGCGCTGGCCGACGACTCCGGCCTGTCGGTGACGGCGCTGGGCGGGGCGCCGGGGGTGCTGTCCGCGCGGTGGGCCGGACCCGAGCGGGACTTCGGCGCGGCCATGGACCGGCTCGAGCAGGAGGTGGCCGCGACGGGCTCCGCCGACTTCTCGGCATGGTTCACCTCGGCGCTGGCGGTGGCCTGGCCCGGCGGGCCCGGTGTCGTCGTCGAGGGCCGGGTGGACGGGGCGCTGGTGTTCCCGCGCCGAGGGCTGCGCGGCTTCGGCTACGACCCGGTCTTCCAACCCGAGGGGGAAAGCCTCACCTTCGGCGAGATGGATCCTGAGCGGAAAGACGCGATCAGCCACCGCGCCCGCGCCTTCACGGCGCTGAAGGCCGCGCTGCTGTGAACGCGCCGCCGCCGATCGGCGTCTACGTCCACTGGCCGTACTGCGCCCGCATCTGCCCCTACTGCGACTTCAACGTCGTGCGCGACCGCGGCCAGTCCCAGCAGCGGGCGCTGGCTCAGGCGATCGTGCGGGACCTGGAGGCGCAGGCGGCGCTGACGGGGCCGCGCCGGCTGGTGTCGGTGTTCCTGGGCGGCGGGACGCCCTCTCTGATGGACCCGGCTTGGGCCGCCGAGATCGTCGCGGCGGCGCGGCGGCTGTGGCCCGCCGACGGCGAGATCGAGGTGACGCTGGAAGCCAACCCCACGGACGCGGAAAGCGAGCGCTACGCCGGGTTCGCCACCGCGGGCGTGAACCGGCTGTCGCTGGGCGTGCAGTCGCTCGACGATGAGGCGCTCCGCTTCCTGGGGCGCAACCACGGCGCCGCGGAGGCCCGCCGGGCCGCGACGGTGGCGGCCGCGGCGTTCCCGAGGTTGTCGGTGGACCTGATCTACGCCTTGCCGGGGCAGGGCCCGGAGGCCTGGTCGCGCGAGCTGGACGCGGTGCTGGCCCTCGGAGCCGAGCACGTCTCGCCCTACCAGCTGACCATCGAGCCGGGGACCGCGTTTGACCGCGCCGTCGGGCGCGGGCGCTGGGCGCCGGCCGACCCGGAGACCGCCGCGGACCTCTACGAGCTGACCCAGACCCGGCTCGAAGCCGCCGGGTTCGAGGCCTACGAGGTGTCGAACCACGCCCGCGGCCCGGCCGCACGCTCCCGCCACAACCTCGTCTACTGGCGCGGCGAGGACTACGCCGCGGCCGGCCCCGGCGCTCACGCCCGGCTGACGCGGGACGGTGTCCGCACGGCCGGGCGCGCCCACCGCGGGGTGCGCGACTACATCGCCGCGGTTGAGACCGGCGGGACGGGCTGGGAGGAGACGGAGGCGCTGAGCCCGCGCGACGCTTCCGCCGAGC
>DASVVG010000018.1:0-1635 GCA_036386655.1 Caulobacteraceae bacterium
GCGCTGGCCCCGCAGCACCCGTCGCAGCCGGCGTGTGTCGGTCAGGCTGGTGGCCAGGAGCTCGTCGTAGCGGTCGAGCAGGTTGGTGACGCTGCGCTCGGCGATCTCCACCCCGCGCCCGCGCAGGGTGGCGTGGATCTCCGGCACGCTACGGTGCTCGCGGTGGCGTAGCTCCCCGACCAGGGCAATGACGTCGAGTCCAAACTCGTGCTGCGGCAGCGCCAGCGCGCTCTCCACCTCCGGCCGATAGGGGACATGAAAGCGAGAGCACCCCTCGCGCTCACACCAGCGGATCCGCAACCGCAGCCGCACCCCGCCCGACAGGGTCACCACATCCCGGCGATTCTCGTAGCGCAGCCGCAGGTGTCCGCCGCACCCCGGGCAGTCCTGCCGGGACGGCACCAGGATCCGCTCCCGCTCCGGCCGCCGCCGTGCCGACACCCTAGCCATCTCGCGCCTCCAGGAGTCACTGACCACTGCTCCTATCAACGCATCACGCCAGCGGCCTTTGCCGGCCTAGCTTTTTTGTGCGTCCCATCCCAGTTAAAGGCTGTTTTGAAAGCTACGGGGTAGGAAGTCGCCTGCGGTTTGGGTGAGCGAGGCGGTGGAGCATGAGGCGGATCATGGCGAGGGTGACCATCGCCTCGGCGACCTCGGGCCGTTGCTCGTAATCCTTCGACAGGCGCCGCCATCGCCCGAGCCAACCGATGGTTCGTTCGACCACCCACCTGCGTGGCAGCACAACGAATCCCTTGGTGCCTGCGACGCGGCGGACGACGACCAATGTCAGGCCGAGCAGAAAGCAGGCGAGCAGGACGGCGAGACGGTCGTAGATGCTGTCGGCGAACACGGCCCGGAGCCAGTTGTAGAGGGGCTTGATACGCCGGAGCAGTTCGCCCGCGCTGTCCGCATCCTGGATGGACGCGGCATGCACGAGCACGCCGAGCAACAGCCCCTGCGTGTCGACCGCGACGTGCCGCTTGCGCCCTTTGACCTTCTTGGCTGCGTCATAGCCGCGAGGCCCACCGCTCTCCGTTGTCTTCACACTCTGGGTGTCGAGGATGGCCGCTGTCGGGCTTGGCTCGCACCCCGCACCCTCGCGCAGCATGACAACGATGTGGTGGCGTATGCTCTCCCACACTCCGTCGCGGAGGAAGGCGCGCATATAGCCGTAGATGGTCGGCCACGGCGGGAATGCCGGAGGGGGCGGCAGATGCCGCCACTGGCAGCCGGTCCGCACAAGGTAGAACAACCCGTCCAGCAGGCGCCGCATGTCGGTTGTCCGCGGATGGCCTCCGGGCTTGGCAGCCGGAATGAGCGGTTCGAGCAAGCGGTACTGCTCGTCGCTCAGGGCCTGACCGGACCCGTAGTCCCCAACCAGCGCGCGAGTCTCGGGCGTCCACATGGCGGCTTCTTTCTAGGAAAGCCGCCCAGAACGCTTCTCCTACGCCACCTTTTCAGGCCCAAGTTCGCCAGGGGCGGCTTTCAAAACAGCCTGTAAGCGCCTACGACAGGGCCAAACGACACGCTCCGGCGCCTCGCTTGCTTGTACAAAACTTACATTTGGTGGCCCGCAACCCCATGTGCAGATAATCGCCCGTTGCGGTTCTCCGGCGCGGGCGGCTGAGAGAGGTG
>DASVVG010000019.1:0-15222 GCA_036386655.1 Caulobacteraceae bacterium
CGGCCGGCGAGCAGCGCCTCGCGCAACAGCCCCATGGTGCGGTCGTCCTCGAACGGGCGGGGGCCGGCGTGGACGGCGATGGCCTCGGCCTGCACCAGGGCTTCCAGGTCGGGCGCCAGGCGGCGGCGGGCGGCGGCTTTGGTGGCGGACAGGATCTTGCGCTCCAGCGCCCGCAGCGCGGCGGCGGAGGTCTGGGCGCCCTCCTTCTCCAGGCCGTCCGCGGCGCGGCGGAGCGCGGCCATCTCCTCGGCCGCGGGGGACTGGAACAGGCCGTCGAGACCGCCCGGAATGCGGAAGCGGCGCGTCGGCGGGTCCTCCACCACCTCCATCTGCGGGAACAGCGCGCTCACTGCGTCGCGCAGGCGCTCGGCCGTGCGGCGGCTGACGCGCATCTCGCGGGCGATCTCGTCGAGCGTCAGGCCCTCGGCGGAGCCGGCGAGCATCCGGGCCAGTTCGAGGACGCCGGCTGCTTTTTCGTGCCGCATGTGAGTGGCGTCCGTTTCTGGCGTACCGAGGGAACAAACAGGAAATCAGAAGACGCCGCAAGCCTGGAGCGACCGAGATGAGCGCCATGTTCCGCACCCCCTTCCCCACCGCCGTGGCTTCGGGCCGCCTGATCAGCGAGGTGCTGCGCCTCGCTGACGTGCAGGAGGACCTGGGCGGCGGCCGCATCCGCATGCGGCTGTCGCAGGCGCGGCTGAAGCAGCCGGAGGTGAAGGCGGCGCTCGGCGAGGACGTGAAGCGGGCCGCCGAACTGGCCGTGGTCTACGACGAGCGCGAGGCGGAGGTGGTGGACGTGGCCGCCGACGTGCAGTCCTGGGAAGACGAGCTGTACGACTTCGTGAAGCGGTCGGGCCCGGCGCGGTGGAACAGCTACGCGCACAAGCGCAGGCGCCGGGCCCCCGAGCGCTTCGGCATCTGGAGCTGAGGCGGTGGCGGGGGCGTTCCTCTTCGCGCTGGGGCTCTGGGCCTTCCTGGTGCTCGGCACCTACCTGATCCAGGGCGTGATCCTGCTGCTGCAGGCGACGATCTGGGCCGCGGTGTGGGCGGTGCGGATCGCGTACCTGCTCGTGGCCTCGCTGGTCTGGTCCGTCTGGTGGCTGTTCGACCGGCGCGAGGCCACCGCGGCGCTGGAGCGGGCGGAGGCGGCGCAGGCGCGCTAGAGCGCCTTGACGATGCCCTCGACCATCTTCTTAGCGTCGGCGAAGAGCATCATGGTGTTGTCGCGGAAGAAGAGCTCGTTCTCGACGCCGGCGTAGCCCGAGCCCATGCCGCGCTTGATGAACAGGACGGTGCGGGCCTTCTCCACGTCGAGGATCGGCATGCCGTAGATGGCGCTGGTGGGGTCGGTCTTGGCGGCGGGGTTGGTGACGTCGTTGGCGCCGATGACGAAGGCCACGTCGCACTGCGAGAACTCGCTGTTGATGTCCTCGAGCTCGAACACCTCGTCATAGGGGACGTTGGCCTCGGCCAGCAGCACGTTCATGTGGCCGGGCATGCGGCCGGCGACGGGGTGGATGGCGTACTTCACCTCGACGCCGTGTTCCTTCAGCTTGTCGACCATCTCCCGAAGGATGTGCTGGGCCTGGGCCACGGCCATGCCGTAGCCGGGGACGATGATCACCTTGGACGCGTTCTTCATCAGGAAGGCGGCGTCGTCGGCGCCGCCCTGCTTGACGGGGCGGGTCTCGGCCTTGCGGTCGCCTGCGGCGGCGGTCTCGCCGCCGAAGCCGCCCAGGATCACCGAGACGAAGCTGCGGTTCATCGCCTTGCACATGATGTAGCTGAGGATGGCGCCGGAGGAGCCGACCAGCGCGCCGGTGATGATCAGCGCGATGTTCTCCAGCGTGAAGCCGAGGGCGGCGGCGGCCCAGCCGGAATAGCTGTTCAGCATCGACACCACGACGGGCATGTCGGCGCCGCCGATGGGGATGATCAGCGTCACGCCCAGCACGAGACTGAGCAGGAACAGCAGCCAGAAGGCCCACAGCGCCTCGCCGCCTGTGGCGATCAGCACGCCCACCAACGCGACCATGCCGACGGCCAAGGCGATGTTCAGAAGGTGCCGTGCGGGAAGCAGAATCGGCGCGCCGCTCATGTTCCCGTTGAGCTTGGCGAAGGCGATGACGGAGCCGGTGAAGGTCATGGCGCCGATGGCCAGCCCGAGGCCGAGCTCGATCAGGCTGACGGTCTTCACGCCGCCGCCTTCGGACGCGATGCCGAAGGCCTCCGGCGAGTAGATCGCGCCGACGGCGACCAGGCAGGCGGCGAGGCCGACCAGGCTGTGGAAGGCCGCCACCAGCTGGGGCATGGCGGTCATTGAGACGCGGCGCGCGATTACCGCGCCCGCGCCCCCGCCGACGGCGACCCCGACGACGATCAGCGCGAGGGTGGCGGGGTCGAGCGCGTCGCCTTCCCACAGCAGCCAGAGGGTGACGAGGACGGCGAGCGCCATGCCGGCCATGCCCATGTGCGCGCCGCGGCGGCTGGTCTCGGGGCTCGACAGGCCGCGCAGCGCCAGGATGAACAGGACGCCCGAGACGAGGTAGGCGACGGCGGCGAGGTCTGCGGTCATGGAGCGTCCGGAGCCGCGGCGGCGTCCGCCTGGGCGGCGCCGGCGGCGGCCTCGGCGGCGGCCGTGTCGGCGGGGGTGGCGGGCTGGGGCGCGACCAGCTGGCCGCGGTCGGCGTCGTCCTCGGCCTCCCAGTGCTCCCAGTGGTCGGCCCACTGGCTGAAGGCGGCGCCGCCCGCGACGGCGGCGACGGTGCCGACGCAGCCGGCCAGCAGCAGCAGCGGGATCATCCAGACCACGAGGCCGGCCAGGAAGAAGCCGATGCCGAGCTTGAAGCCGCGGCCGATCCAGCCGCCCTGGATGGCGTCGGCGACGAGGCGCGCGTCCGGCCCGGCGGCGACGCGGTCAGGCTGGTTGTGGTCGGTCATGGCTCATCCCTCCCCTGCGCCGGTGCGGCGATCGACGCCGTCCCAGGCCCTGCGCTCGCGGCGGTCGAGACCGTCCCAGGCGCGACGCTCGCGCAGGGCGGCGAGGATCTGCGCCGCCAGGCCCACCAGCAGGAACAGCACGGCGAAGATGGCGTAGCGGTCGGCCTGTTCGTAGGCGCGCGGCATGAACAGGGGCACGAAGAGCAGGCCCAGGCCGGTGAAGAACAGGCCGGCGTTGTTGAGCAGGCGGATCGCTGCCGGGCGGCGCAGCCAGGCCCAGACGTAGATCACGATGGCGACGATCGCGCCGCCGTAGGCCAGCCAGGAGAGGACCTCGTCACTCACGGGCGCTTCTCCACCTGGGGCCGGTCCTTCTTCTTGTACATGGCGAGCATGCGCTGGGTGACGAGGAAGCCGCCGAAGATGTTGACGGCGGCCAGCGCGGCGGCGACGGCGCCGGAGCCCTTCGACACCCACGCGCGGGCGCCTTCGGCCTCGGGCCCTGCGTGGGCGGCGGCGGCGAGCAGCGCGCCCACGATGATGACGGACGAGATGGCGTTGGTGACCGCCATCAGCGGCGTGTGCAGCGCCGGCGTCACGCTCCACACCACGTAGTAGCCGACGAACACCGCGAGCACGAAGATGGCGAGGCGGAAGACGGTGGGGTCGACGGCGGCGTGTTCCATGTCAGGCGCTCTGCAGGGCGGGGTGGACGATCTCGCCGTCGCGCATGACCAGCGCGCCCTTCAGGATCTCGTCGTCGTAGTCGGGGGCGAGCTGGCCGTCTTTGAGCAGAAGGCCGGCGAAGGCGAGCAGGTTGCGGGCGTAGAGCGCCGTGGCGTCGGCGGGGACGCGTCCGGCGAGGTTGGCGTAGCCCAGGATCGCGGCGCCGTTGTCGGTGACCACCATCTCGCCGAAGCGCGAGCCCGCCACGTTGCCGCCCTGCTCCACCGCCATGTCGACGACGACGGAGCCGGGGCGGAGCGAGGCGACGTGCTCGGCCGAGAGCAGCTTCGGCGCGGGACGGCCGGGGATCAGGGCCGTGGTGATGACGATGTCCTGCTTCCTCACGTGCTCGGCGACGAGGGCGGCCTGGAGCTGCTGGTACTCCTCCGACATCGGCTTGGCGTAGCCGGCGGCGGTCTCGGCCTGTTTGAACTCGTCGTTCTCGACGGCGACGAACTTGGCGCCCAGGCTCTCCACCTGCTCCTTGGCGGCGGGGCGGACGTCGGTGGCGGTGACCACGGCGCCGAGGCGGCGGGCGGTGGCGATCGCCTGCAGGCCGGCGACGCCGGCGCCCATCACGAACACCTTGGCGGCGGCGACGGTGCCGGCCGCGGTCATCATCATCGGCAGTGCCTTGCCGTAGCACTCGGCGGCTTCGATGACGGCGCGGTAGCCCGCGAGGTTGGCCTGACTGGAGAGGGCGTCCATCGACTGGGCGCGGGTGATCCGGGGGACGAATTCCATGGCGAAGGCGGTGACGCCGCGGGCGCCCAGCGCCTGCAGTCGGTCGCGCTCGGCGTGGGGGTTGAGCAGGGCCACGACGATGGACCCCGGCCGGATCGCCTCGACCGGCTCGGGCGCCCGAACGCCGAAGACCACGTGGGCGTCGGCCAGCGCCGCTTCGGCGGAGGGCACCACGTAGGCGCCGGCGGAGGAATACTCGCCGTCAGGGATCGATGCGCCGGCGCCGGTCCCGCTCTGGACGGCGACCTCGAACCCCATGGCGATGAGCTTCTTCGCCGATTCCGGACTCAGGGCCGCGCGGGTTTCTCCCGCCCGCTCGGCGATGACGGCGAGCCTTGCGGCCATGAACGTCCCCCGCCGGCCCCGAAGCGGACCGACGTGCCGACGTTAGGAAAGCAGCGGAGGGCTTGTCCAGCCCGTCAATGCGGGCGGTCGCTCGCGTTCTTCTTCTTGAGCAGGAACCAGCCGAGCACGAAGAGGACCACCGCGCTGATGAAGGCGGTGAAGAAGCCGGCCTCGGTGCCGAACCAGACGGACAGCATCAGCAGCAGCGCCGCGATGAGCAGCGAGCCCCACTTCACCAGGCCGATGAAGATGTCGAACGTGGCGCGCTGCTCGACGATTTCCATCGTGCCGCGGCTGTAGTCGATGGGTTCGACGTCGGTGGCTCTGACCATGGTCTGTTCCGGTTCGCGAGGCGGCGGACTATACGGATCGGCCCTTCCGCCTCAAGTGCCTGGTGCATGTCCCGGTTCCCGACCGTCTCGGTGGTGGCCACCACCTACAACTGGCCCGCGGCGCTCGACCGGGTGCTGGACAGCCTGGCCGGGCAGAGCCTGCCGGATTTCGAGATCATCGTGGCCGACGACGGGTCCGGCGAGGAGACGCGGGCGCTGGTTGACGGCTGGCGCGCCCGGCTGGGCGAGCGGCTGAAGCACGTCTGGCAGGAAGACGAGGGCTTCCGGGCCGGGCGGGTGCGGAACCTCGGCGCGCAGGCCGCGACCGGCGAGTACCTGGTGTTCATCGACGGCGACTGCCTGTGCCTGCCCGGCTTCGTGGAGAGCCACGCGCGGCAGGCGGAGCGGGGCTGGTTCGCGACGGGGCGGCGGGCGCAGGTGCGCGAGCGCGTCACCGCGGAGCTGCTGGCGAAGAAGCAGGCGCCCTACCGGCTGCCGCGCTGGCGGCTGCTGCTGGAGAGCCCGCACTGGCTGCAGACGCGGTACGCGCAGCTGGTGACGCTGCCGGTCGACCGGGTGCGAAAGACGCGGCACGTGGCGGACGTGAGGAAGGCGGAGAGCTGCAACCTCGGGGTCTGGCGGGACGACTTCGTCCGGGTGGCAGGGTTCGACGAGCGGTTCCAGGGGTTCGGCTGCGAGGACGTGGACCTGTGCCTGCGGCTGCTCCGCTCAGGGCTGAAGCGGAAGTCACTGGAGCACCTGGAGCCGGTGCTGCACCTGTTCCACGGCCGCAAGGCGGTCGAGGACCGCACGCGCGCCCTGCTCGAGGAGTGCCGGCTGTCCGAGCACGTCGTGTCCCGCGAGAGCGTGCTGCTAGCGGCCTAGCCCTTCGCCTTTGCCGTGTTCAGCGCCACGGCGGCGCGGAACAGCGCCTTGAACGCCTCCTCGTCGAGCGTCTCGCCTTCCCGGATGTCGACGGCGCGCATGGCGTTCCCGTTGAGGCTGGCGTTGAACACGCCGGCCGGATCGGGGAGCAAGGCGCCCTTGCCGAAGGTCACCTTCACGTAGGCCTTGAAGGCGTCGCCCGTGCAGATGATGCCGGCGTGCTCCCAGACCGGCACGCCGGCGGGGTTCGACGGCTTGCGCCATTTCACCGTCTCGACCACGTCGGGATCGGCCTCCCGGATGAGGCTGCGGACGCGGGCGAGCGTCTCTCCTCGCCAGTCTCCCAGGTTCCGGATCTTCGCGTCGATCTGCTCGGAGGCGGAGGGTTCGCCGGCGGCCGCGGCGTTCGACGTCTGTTTCATGCCCGCGCTCCCGTGCGCCGGGGCCGGCTCCATCGGGCGGCGTAAGGCAGCACGAAGAGGTAGAGGCCGGTCAGCAGCAGGAGGAGGAGCGGGACCGCCGCGAAAAGTCCCAGCCAGGCGGGCGGCTGCCCCTGTCCCATGGCGACGATGTAGACCAGGACGCCGACCGTGAAGGCGATCGCCACCCAGCGGTGAAACTGCCGTATCCAGTTGTTCCAGTTCATGCGTCCCTCCGAGCGGTGCGGCCGGCGTCAGTCGAGCCGGGCTGCGAGTTGATCCAGGTTGTCGAAGAACTTGCGCCAGCCGGCGTAGGCGCCGCCGTAGGCCTGCTTCTGGCCGGGCCGGAAGCCGGACTGCTCGATGCGCAGGCGGGTCCCCTCCCCGGCCGGCGCGAGGGTGAAGGTCACCACGCTCTTCAGGGCATAGGCGGGGTCGTCGTGGTCGAAGTTCCAGGTGTAGGCCAGCGTCGTCTCGGGCTCGACGACGAGGACCTCGCAGTCCAGCACGCCGCCCCAGTCGCCCCGAAGGTTGAACCGGTGGCCGACCACGGGAGCGAAGTCGTTCTTCATCAGCCACTCCTCGATGAGGTGCGGCTGCGTCAGGGCGCGCCAGAGCTTCTCGGGCGGATGCGGGAAGTCGCGCTCGACCACGGCGGTGAGGACTTCGGCGGAGACGTCGGTCACTGGTCCATCCTCTTCAGGAGATCCTCGAGGGCGTCGAACCGCTTCTCCCAGAAAGCGGTCATCTCGCCCGTCCAGTCGGCGAGCGGGGCGAGCGCTTCGATCTGGGCGCTGTAGTGCGTCTGGCGGCCGGCCTGGCGGTCGCGCACGAGGCCCGCCTGCTTCAGAAGGCCGAGGTGTTTGGACACCGCCGGCTGCGACACCCCGGCGCGCGCCGTGAGGGCGCCGACCGTCTGCTCCCCTTCCCGGCACAGGCGCTCGAACAGCGCCCGCCGCGTCGGATCGGCGAGGGTTCGGAACAGGACGTCGGCGGCTGCGGTGGTCACAGGATCGATAACCGGAAAGCTATGGATTATCCATAACTCCGAAGTTATCGGTCGGTCAAGCGCTTCGGTGCGAGCGGGTCAGCCGAGTCCCGCCGTCGCGAGCGCAGCGGCCTGACGCTCGGTCACGGCGGCTTCGTCGAAGCCGGCGAGCTGCTCCTCGAAGAGTTCGCACCAGTTCAGCTCGGCGCCGAGGTGCAGGAAGGCCGCGCCCAGGCCGATGGCGGCGCGGTCGAGGAAGACGAACTCGCGGGGGATGACCACCGGCTCCGGCGCGTCCTTCAGCGCCTTCTTCACCGCGAACGCCTCCTGGCGGCCGTACATGGCGGGCGAGATCCCGTCGGCGATGGTGCGGACGCGGTCGTCGATCAGCGGACCGTAGATGAAGCGGGCCCACATGTTCATCGTGTCGAGCAGCTCGGGGCCGAGGTTCTTGAAGCCCCACTGGCGGTAGGCCTCGGCCTGGCCCTCGCGGTCGTCGGCCATCAGCGCGGCGCGGAGCTTCACTACGCCGGCCACGAACCTAGGCGGGAAGATCCGGATGCAGCCGAAGTCGAGCAGGTTGAGGCGCTCGCCGCCCTCCGTGACCGTGTAGTTGCCGAGGTGCGGGTCGCCGTGGATGACGCCGATGTGGAGCAGCGGCCCCCACCAGGCGCGGGTCAGCTTGCGGGCGATGGCGTTGCGGATCTCGAGCGGTGCGTCCTTGAACTGCAGGAGCCCCCTGCCCTCCAGCCAGGTCATGGTCAGCAGGCGGCCGGTGGAGAGGTCGAACAGGGGCTCGGGCACCTCGATCCCGGGATCGTCGGCGAAGTAGGCGCGGTAGAGCGCCATGTGCTTGGCCTCGCGGGCGTAGTCGAGTTCCTCGCGCAGGCGCTCGGTGACCTCCTCGGCGATCTCGCTGGTGTCCACGTAGCGGAAGGCGGTGCGGCCGAGCGCCATCAGGCCGCGCATCTGGCTGAGGTCGCTTTCGACGGCGCTCTGCATGTCGGGGTACTGGAGCTTCACGGCGAGCGGGCGGCCGTCGGCGGCGGTGGCGCGGTGGACCTGGCCGAGGCTGGCGGCGGCGGCGGCCTCCATCTCGAAGGCGCCGAAGCGGGCGCGCCAGTCGGGACCGAGCTCGGCGGCCATGCGGCGGCGGACGAAGGGCGCGCCCATGGCGGGGGCGTTGGTCTGGAGCTGGGCGAACTCCTCCGCGAACTCGGGCGGGAGCAGGTCGGGGACCGTGGCGACCATCTGGGCCACCTTCATCAGCGGCCCCTTCATGTTCCCGAGCGCCTGCTTGATGAGGCGGGCGTTGCGCGCGTCCGCGTCGTCGCCGGCGAAGAGTCGGTTCACGCCGTAGGAGACGCCGGCGCCGGCGAGCCCCGCGCCGACGCGGGCGGTGCGGCCGATCCGGCCCGAGAGGCGGTCGCGTTCGGGGTCCAGCGCCATCAGCTCAGGGATTCAAACTCGTCGATGAGGCGCTCGAGCCGCGTGCATCCGGCGGCCCAGAACGCCTTGTCGCGCGGGTCGAGGCCGAAGGGGGCGAGCGCCTCGACGTAGGTCTGGGAGCCGCCGGCGGCGAGGAGCTGCTCGTAGAGGGGCGCGAAGCCGGCGGGATCCTCGCGCCGCTTCTCCATCAGCGCGCTGACCAGCAGGTCCCCGAAGGCGTAGGCGTAGACGTAGAAGGGCGCGTGCACGAAGTGGGCGACGTAGGCCCAGTAGCGCTCGTAGCCCGGGTTGAGGGTCACGGCCGGGCCGAGGCTCTCGGCCTGCACCTCCAGCCAGATCGTGTGGATGTCCTCGGGCGCGAGCTCGCCCTCTTCGCGCGCGGCGTGGAAGCGGTTCTCGAAGCGGTGAAAGGCGATCTGGCGGACGACGGTGTTGAGGCCGTCCTCGATCTTGCCGGCCAGCAGGGCGCGGCGCTCCTCGACTGAGGCGTCGGCGAGCAGGCGCTCGAACACGAGGCCCTCGCCGAAGATGGAGGCCGTCTCGGCGAGCGTCAGCGGGGTGTCGGCCAGCAGGGTGCCCAGCGGGGCCGCCAGCGTCTGGTGGACGGCGTGGCCGAGCTCGTGGGCCAGGGTCAGCACGTCGCGGCGCTCGCCCATGTAGTTGAGCAGCACGTACGGATGGCGGCTCGCGGTGACCGGGTGGGAGAAGGCGCCGGAGGTCTTGCCGCGCCGCGGCCGGGCGTCGATCCACGGCCGCTCCAGGAAGGTACGGGCGGTGTCGGCGAACTTCGGGGCCAGCTCGGCGAAGGAGGTCAGCACCAGGTCGCGGGCGTCGGTCCACTCGTAGCGGCGCGGCGGCGCCTCGGTGAGCGGGGCGTTGCGGTCCCAGTAGTCCAGCGCGGTCTTGCCGAGCGCCTTCGCCTTCAGGGCGTAGTAGCGGTGGGACAGGCGCGGGTAGGCGTCGACCACGGCGGCTTCGAGGGCGTCGACGGACTCGGCGTCGACCTCGTTGGCGAGGTGGCGGGACTGGGCGTGGCCGGTGAACTTCCGCCAGCGGTCCTCGACCTGCTTCTCGGCCACCACGGTGTTGAGCGACAGCGCCAGCACCGGCTCGGCCTCGGCGAGCGCGGCGGAGAGGCCCTCGGCGGCGGCGCGACGGCGCTCGCCCGAGGGGTCGCTGAGGCGGTTCAGCGCTTCGGAGAGGGTGAGGTTCTCCTCCCCCACCGCGACCTTGAGGCGCGCCAGCGTCTCGTCGAACAGGCGCGACCAGTTGGCGACCGCGGGGGCGCGGTCGATGAGCAGGCGCTCGAGGTCGGGCGAGAGCTCGTGCGGGCGCATCTTGCGCACGCCGCGCAGCCAGGGGCGCCACTTCGCGGCCGCCGGCGAGGCGGCGAGCGCGGCCTCGAGCTCGGCGTCGTCGAGCTGGTTGAGTTCGAGCGTGAAGAACAGCGTCTCGGCGCCCATCTCCGCCAGCTTACCGCGGACGTCGGCCTCGAATTTCGCGGCGGCGGGGTCGTCGCGGGCGACGGCCGCCTGCAGACCGGCGTAGGCGGCGACAGCGCCCAGCAGGTCGGCGCCGCGCTCGTAGAGGCCGATGCCCTGCGCCAGCACGCCGCCCAGGCGGTCCGGGTCGGCGCGGGCGGCGAGGAAGGCGCCCTCCAGCTCCTTCAGCTCGCCAGAGACCGCGCGGGCGGCGTCCAGGTCGGCGGCGACCCGGGAGTCGTCACGGCCGGAATAGAGGTCTTCGAGGCTCCACTCCGGGAGGGCGGCTTCGGGCACGGCGGGATGGACGGTCATGTCCGGCGCATATGGCCCGGCGGGCGGAGCGCGGCCAGCCCCCTACGGGCCCCCTACGAAGAGCGGCGTGGTTACCGGCTTGATAACCTTGAGGATTCATACCTCGTTCGGGCTTTCTCAACGCCATATTCATCCCAAGACGGCACAACTCACAGGGAAACCGAGCGGGCCGACAGAGCCAGCCGGACGTGATGTGAACGGGTGTTTCAATGGCCAAGACGGTTCTCGTCGTAGACGACGATCCCACGCAGCGCCGGCTGATCGGCGCGGTGCTGGAACGCGAAGGCTTCGAGGTCGCGACGGCCGAAAACGGCCAGCAGGCGCTGGACCGGCTCGCCGGCGGCGCGGTGTGCGACGTCATCGTACTCGACTGGGTGATGCCGGGGCTCTCGGGCCTCGAGACTCTCAAGGAGATGCGCCAGCGCGGGGTCGCCACCCCGGTGCTGATCCTCACCGCCAACGCCGGCGTCGACAAGGTGGTCGAGGCCATGCAGGCCGGAGCCCAGGACTTCTTCGTGAAGCCCGCGGCGCCCGAGCGGATCATCGTGTCGATCAGGAACGCCCTGCAGATGGGCGACCTGACCAAGGAAGTGACGCGCCTGACCAAGCGCCAGGCGAACGCCGCGGGGTTCGACGACCTCGTGGGCGCCTCGGCGCCGATGCAGATGGTCAAGCGGATGGGCGAGCGCGGGGCGAAGTCCGGCGCGCCGATCCTGATCCTCGGCGAAAGCGGCGTCGGCAAGGAGCTGATCGCGCGGGCGGTGCACGGGGCGAGCGATCGCGCCGGCAAGCCGTTCGTGGCGGTGAACTGCGGCGCGCTGCCCGAGAACCTCGTCGAGTCGATCCTGTTCGGCCACGAGAAGGGCTCGTTCACCGGCGCCACCGACAAGCACAGCGGCAAGTTCCAGGAGGCCCACGGCGGCACCCTGTTCCTCGACGAGATCGGCGAGCTGCCGCTCGACATGCAGGTGAAGCTGCTGCGGGCGCTGCAGGAAGGCGAGATCGACCCGGTGGGCTCCAAGCGGAGCGTGAAGGTCGACGTGCGCATCATCAGCGCCACCAACCGCGACCTGGCCAACCAGGTGAAGGAGGGCCGCTTCCGCGAGGACCTCTACTACCGCCTGAACGTGTTCCCCATCGAGGCGCCGGCGCTGCGCGAACGCATTGAAGACGTGCCGCTTCTGGTCGAGCACTTCATCCGCCGCTTCAACGTGGAGGAAGGCAAGCGGGTGATGGCGGCGACGCCGGAGACGCTGGCCATGCTCCAGGGCTTCGATTGGCCCGGCAACGTGCGCCAGCTCGAGAACGCGATCTACCGCGCGATGATCCTGTGCGACGGCCCGTACTTGCAGCCGCACGACTTCCCGGCGATCTCCGGGCTAGCGGCGCCGTTCAGCGCCGAAGCCGCGCTGGCGGTGGTGCAGGGCGTGGCGGGCGCCGCTGCGGCGGAGCCCGCGGACAGCCCGGTGCGCATCCTCGACGACAAGGGCCACCTGCGGACGCTCGAGGAGATCGAGCGCGACCTGATCCAGCTCGCCATCGAGATCTACGCCGGCCACATGAGCGAGGTGGCCCGCCGCCTCGGCATCGGCCGCTCGACGCTGTACCGCAAGGTGCGGGAGCAGGGGCTGGAAAGCCTGATGAAGGAAGCGGGCTGACGCTCGACAGTTCCGCCTGAGCCAACCTAGTCTCACCCCCGGCCGAGGGACGGCCGGGGGTTTTTCATGCGCGTCATCGCCGCCGCCTGCACGCTCGCGCTCGCCGCGACGGGTTCCGTCAGCTCAGCCCAGACCGCCGCGCCGCCGGCCCAGGCCGCGACCTACATCCAGGCGGGCGCGGTGCTCGACCGCCCGGGCAGGGCCCCGCGGGGGCCGTCCACGATCATCGTGCGCGGCGGCAAGGTGGCGGAGGTGCGCGACGGCTTCGTCGCTCCGGAAGCCGGGGGCCGGCTCGTCGACCTGCGCGACCAGTTCGTGCTGCCGGGCCTGATCGACATGCACGTCCACATCTTCAACGACGACGACAAGCTGCAGGCGCGGCTGCAGGGCAACAACCGCGATTACGAGGACAACTTCGTGATCGGCGTCGACAACGCGCGTCGCACGCTGGAGGCGGGCTTCACCACCATTCGCGACCTCGGCTCCGACGGGCACGCGGTGACCGCGCTGCGGGACGGGATCAACCGCGGGCTCCTTCAGGGGCCGACCATCGTGCCGGCGGGGCGGAGCATCTCGATCACCTCCGGCCACGGCGATCCCGGCAACAACTCCAACCGCGACATCGCGGCGATCGCGCGGTCGCGCGCCGACAACCTGTGCAACGGGCCGGAGGACTGCCGTCGCGCCGTGCGGGCGCAGATCTCAAAGGGCGCGGAGGTGATCAAGTTCGCGGCCACAGGCGGGGTGAACAGCGACATCGCCGGCGGCCTGAACCAGCAGATGATGGACGACGAGATGAAGGCGGTGGTCGACACCGCGCACATCTTCGGCCGCAAGGTGGCCGCGCACGCGCACGGCGCGGACGGCATCAAGTCGGCGCTGGAGGCCGGCGTCGATTCCATCGAGCACGGCATCTACACGGACGACGAGACCAACGCGCTGTTCAAACGGCGCGGCGCCTACCTGGTGCCCACCATGCTGGCGCCGAAGGCGGCGCTGGAGCAGGCGCGCGCAGGCTCGCGGAACCCGAACACGCTGGCCAAGGCGGAGCAGGCGAACCAGGTGGCGACCACCAACTGGGCGCGGGCCATCCGCTCGGGCGTGAAGATCGCCTTCGGCACCGACAGCGGCGTGGGCTCGCACGGCACCAACGGGCAGGAGTTCGCACTGATGGTGGCAGCGGGCATGACCCCCGCAGCGGCGATCCAGGCGGCGACTGTGAACGCGGCGGACCTGCTCGACCGCTCCGCCACGCTCGGCACGCTGGAGCCCGGCAAGGACGCCGACATGATCGCCGTCTCCGGCAGCCCCCTGCAGGACGTGCGCACGCTCGAGCGCGTACAGTTCGTCATGCGCCGGGGCGTGGTGCACAAGCAGGACGGCCGTCGCCAGGCGTTCCCGCCGGAGTGAGCCGATGGCCCAGTCCAAAGCGAAGGACGTGGACGGCTACATCGCGGAGGCTTCGCCCGAGCGGCGACCGCACCTGGAGAGGCTGCGCGACCTGTGCCGGTCGAAGCTGACCGGCTTCCGCGAGATGATGGCGTACGGCATGCCGGCCTACCAGCGGGGCGATGAGCCCGGGGGCGTCGCGTTCGCCAATCAGAAGCAGTACGTGGCCGTCTACATCACCAACATGGCGGTCGTGGCCAGGAACGCCGAGGCGCTCAAAGGCCACGACATGGGCAAGAGCTGCCTGCGCTTCAAAAACCCGGCGAAGATCGACTGGCCGCTGGTCGAGCAGCTGCTGGCCGACACCCGCGACGCGGACGTGCACGAGGGCTGCTAGTCGCCCTCCTCCGGCTCTCCGGGCGCTGCGCGGCGACGGCCCCAGCGGGACTTCGGCTGTTCGCCCTTCGCCTTGGCGGTGATCTCTTTGAGCTTCCGCGCCTGCATGGCCGACAGTGCCTGGCCCGGCGCGCCCTTCTCGGGGTCGGCGTAGGCGCGGCCGTGGGTCTCGACACGCTCCTCGACGGAGCCCAGGAACTCGCCCTCCCACTCGGAGAGCTCGACGCCTTCGCGGTCGGCGGTGCGGCGGACCTTGCGCAGGAGGCGCAGGGCGGCGCGCTTGGCGGCTTCGCGCCGGTCGGGCGGCTTGCGCTTCACCGGCGCTCTCGCCGAAGCTTCGCTGGACAGTCGCGGCGCATCAGCGCCGTCATAGAGCGGACTCGTCCGGGAAGACCATGACCGCCAGCGCCCTGATGCTCGCCGCCGCCCTCGCCTCGACGGAGGCGGCGCAGGCGCCGGGCGAGGAGCCCACCCCTTGCGAGGCGGTGTCGCCGCGCGACTGGCGCAACCCGAACCCGGTGCCGCCGTGGCAGGGCGCGCGCAAGGTGGCGGGCCCGAACTTCGACCCGCGACGAGCGGGGGACGGGCCGCTGATCGTGCAGGGCGGCGACCTGCGGCGGGTCAGCTTCAAGGGCGTGAAGCTGAGCCGGGTGTGCTTCGAGAGCAGCAACCTGGCCGGAACGGACTGGACGGGCGCGGAGGTGAGCGACAGCGCCTTCGTGCACACCGACATCAAGGGCGCGACGCTGGCGGGCCGCTTCCCGCGAACGCGGTTCGTCTCCGCCGCGCTCGATGGCGCGAAGGCGGATGCGGCGGACCTGAGCGAGGCCTCGTTCGAGGGCGGGTCCTTCGGCGGGCTGTCGCTGCGACGCGCGCGGCTGCGCGGGTTCAAGCTGGACTGCTCGGCCAACCTGTTCGTGCACGGCGACCACTGCACGGACTCTGCGCCGAACTCCGAAGAGGCGGCGCCGCCCGCGCCGGTGGACGCGCGCGGCGCGGACCTGACGGAAGCCGAGTTCGTGGAGTGGGACGGCGCCTGGACGCTGCACGGGGCGGTGATCGACCGGACTCGCGTTGAGATCCAGGCCGCCGGATGGCTGCGCGGGGCGGTGTTCAGAGGCCCCATCGTGGTCACCGGCGGGTCGGAGTCGCTGG
>DASVVG010000020.1:0-9153 GCA_036386655.1 Caulobacteraceae bacterium
GCGCCCTGCTCGCCGAGGATGGTGCGGGCGTCGATCTTCGAGGTGACCTGGAAGCTGATCCGGGTTGGGAAGTTGGCCTTGATGGTGCCGGTGATGACGTCCACGGACGGGCGCTGGGTGGCCATGATCAGGTGGATGCCGTCGGCGCGAGCCATCTGGGCGAGGCGCTGCACGGCGCCTTCGATGTCCTTGCCGGCGACCATCATCAGGTCGGCGACCTCGTCGATGACGACGACGAGGTAGGGCATCGGCTCCGGCTGGATCTCTTCTTCCTCGTAGACGGGCTTGCCTGTCTCGTCGAAGCCGGTCTGGACGGTGCGGATGAAGCTCTCGTCGTTGGCCCGGGCCTCCTCGGCGCGCTCATTGTAGGAGGCGACGTTGCGCACGCCGATCTTGGACATGCGGCGGTAGCGGTCCTCCATCTCGCGCACGGTCCACTTGAGCGCGACGATGGCCTTCTTCGGGTCGGTGACCACGGGCGCCAGCAGGTGCGGGATGCCGTCGTAGATGCTGAGCTCCAGCATCTTCGGGTCGACCATGATGAAGCGGCACTTGTCGGGCCCGTGCCGGTACAGGATCGACAGGATCATGGCGTTGACGCCGACCGACTTGCCCGACCCGGTGGTGCCGGCGATCAGCAGGTGGGGCATCTTGGCGAGGTCGGCGATGTAGGGCTCGCCGCCGATGGTCTCGCCGAGCGCCAGCGGGAGCGACGGCCCGGTCTTCTCGAACTCCTGCGAGGAGAGCAGGTCGCGCAGGTAGACGGTCTCGCGCGTCGCGTTCGGCAGCTCGATGCCGATGGCGTTGCGGCCGGGCACGACCGAGACGCGGCAGGCCTGGGCGCTCATGGAGCGGGCGATGTCGTCGGAGAGCGCGACGACGCGGGCGGACTTCACGCCGGCGGCGGGCACCAACTCGTAGAGGGTGACGACGGGGCCGGGGCGAATCTGGTCGATGGTGCCGCGCACGCCGAACTCGGCCAGCACGCTCTCGAGCATCTCGGCGTTGGCCTGCAGGGCCTCCTCGTCGAACTGATCCGAGCGCGGCTTGGGCTTGGCCAGCATGCTCAGCTCGGGCAGCGAGAAGCCCTCGTCGTCGGCGAACTCGAAGCGGGTCTGGTTCTCGCGCTCCTCGCGCTTGGAGGGCTTGGGCTTCTTCACGCCGGCGGCGACGCGGCGCCTGGAGGAGGCGGCGCCGGCGTCCTCTTCGTCCTCATCCTCGTACTCTTCCTCTTCTTCGTCCTCTTCTTCTTCCTCCTCCTCCTCGGCCTCCTCCTCCTCGAGGACGGCTGCGCGGCGGACGGCCTTGGCCCTGGCGCGCTTGGGGGCGGCGGGGGCCGCTTCCTCCTGCTCGACGTCGGCGCCGCGCCAGACGAAGAGGGAGAAGAGCTCGCGCCAGGTGACGCCCAGCGCGAAGAGGAGCGCCGGGACCGCGAGCAGGCCCAGGATCACGGCGGCGATGAGGGTGGCGTGCGGCAGGCCGATCGCGCCGATCCCGCTTTCCACGAGGCTCAGCAGCGCGTCGCCCCAGAAGCCGCCGAGGCCGCGGGCCAGCGGCCAGGCGGCGGGGGGCTGCGGCGCGGCGAGCACGCCGGAAAGGGCGAGGACGGAGAGGACGCCCACCAGCGCGCGGACGCGCAGGGAGAGGCGGGACTCGTGCGGCTCGGCGTCGCCTGCGCGGCGCAGGCCGCTGGCGATGACGAGGAGCGCGGCGACCCAGCCGCCGACGCCCAGCGACTGCATCAGCACGTCGGCGAGGTTGGCGCCGAAGCCGCCCAGCAGGTTCTTCGGCGCGTGCCCGGCGGCGGCGTTCCAGCTCGGGTCGGCGGCGTTGTAGCTGGCCAGCGCCAGCACGGTGACCAGTCCGAGCAGCGAGACGAACACGCCGCGGCCGCGCAGCGTCACCGGCGCTTCCCACGCCGCCGCCACGCCCGACCGGAGCTCCCGCCCGATCTCAGCCGCCAAACCGCTCATGCCTGCTCCCGAGCCCGAACGCCGATCATGGCCGGATAAGTTTTCGTCAGGGTTAACCGCCCTTTACGGCCGGGCTCCCGGAAGCGGGATTGTCTCGCCCGCCGGTGGTGGACATCGGGCCGGGCGAAATGGGTGAACAGATCGGGCCGGCGGCCGGCCGGCCGGGCGCGTAGCGCGGCCGCGGGGGAGGCGTCCGGCAGGGCGGCGACAGAGGCGCGGGAGGAGTTCGGAGGCGGTTTCACAGTCCATTGTACGGCCGCGGCGGAGGGGGTGGATAAGCCGTGTCTCCGCCCTCCCCGGATGTCTCGGTTTGTCCCGTTTTGCCCTGTCTCCGGCGACAGCTCGGACAACGCGCTCGGCTAGCCCCGCGGTCGAGACCTGAGCAAACCCATGGCGCCAGCGCCGAGCACCACACCGCCCAGGATGGCGTTCAGAAGGAGGACTGGGCTCGGCTCGGTGAGGAGGTCTCTCTCGGCCCAAGCCGCGACTGTGGGAGGCGTCGCCGGCCCGTGAAGACGCTCTAGGGCGCTGGCTCGTCGGTCCTCCGCCTCGAGGAACGAGGCGATGGTCAGGGTCAGGCTCGAACCCGCCATCAGCAACATGGCGACCATCAGGATCTGCTTGCGCCTGATCGGCGAAGACCAGCGGAGGTGCGTGGCCAGGAGCGCCATGGCGGCCAGCAGCAACAGCAAAGAAAGCCACAAGTGCATTCCGCCCCCTCCGCAACCAGAAGGCGCAAGCTCCGCCCGGGCGCCGGCGCAGTCAAGCTCGCGCCGCTGGACGGCGCAGCGCCGGCGGCGGCATATGCGCGGCCATGAGCGAGCCGATCCGCGCGGACGTGATCGTGGCCGGGGCCGGGATGGCCGGCGGCACGGCGGCGCTCGCGCTGGCCTCGGGCGGGCTGAAGGTGGCGCTGATCGATGCGCTGCCGGTGGAGACGCGGCTGGCGCCCGCGTTCGACGGCCGGGCGAGCGCGATCGCCTATTCCTCGTTCCGGATGCTGAAGGCGATCGGCGTGGGCGCGCGGCTGGAGCCCGTGTCCTGCCGGATCGAGCAGATCCTGGTCACCGACGGGCGCTCGCCGGGCGCGGCCTCGGGCGGCACGACGCCGTTCCACCTGCGCTTCGCGGCCGAGGAGATCGCGGCGCGGTCGGAGGGCGAGCCGCTCGGCTACATGGTCGAGAACCGGTGGATCCGGGCGTCGCTGGCGGAAGCGATCGCGGGGTCGGACATCGAGGTGCTGGCCCCGGCGCGCGTGGAGACGGTGGAGGCGGACGCCCGCTTCGCGCGGGTGCGGCTCGCGGACGGACGCAGCGTCGAGGCGCCGCTGCTGGTGGGCGCCGAGGGCAAGAACTCGGTCGTGCGCGAGGCGGCGGGGATCGGCGTCGTCGGCTGGAGCTACGGCCAGTCCGGCGTGGTGGCGACGGTGAAGCACGGCGAGCCGCACGGCGGCGTGGCGCACGAGTACTTCCTGCCCGGCGGGCCGTTCGCGATCCTGCCGCTGACCGAGAACCGCGCCTCGCTGGTGTGGACGGAGCCGAACCGGCGGGCGGAGGCGCTGCGCGGCGCCAGCGAGGCGGCGTTCGAGGCGCACCTGCGGCGGCGCTTCGGCGACTTCCTGGGCGAGGTGTCGGCCGAGGGGCCGCGGTTCGTATATCCGCTGGCGCTGCAGCTGGCGGAGGGGTGGACGGCCCCCAGGATGACGCTGCTGGGCGACGCGGCGCACTCGATCCACCCGATCGCGGGGCAGGGGCTGAACCTCGGGCTGAAGGACGCCGCCGCGCTGGCCGAGGTGGTAGTGGAGGCGGCGCGGCTTGGGGAGGACATCGGCTCGCTCGCGGTGCTCGACCGCTACGCCCGCTGGCGCCGGTTCGACACCTTCGCGCTGGCGGCTTCGACGGACGTGTTCACGCGCCTGTTCAGCAACGACAACCCGGTCGTGCGGGCGGCGCGGGGGCTCGGAATGAGCGTCGTCAACCAGATCGGCCCCGCGCGCCGGTTCTTCATGCAGGAAGCCGGCGGCGCGGTGGGGGACATGCCGCGGCTGCTCAGAGGCGAGGCGCTTTAGCCCGGAGCTTCCTCCGTCGTTGAGTGTTCCGTCACCTCCGCAGCCGCAGGATCGCGCGCATGAACGACGACTTCCTCGGCGCGGTGAGCGTGCACCACCTCCTGGAGGCGCTCGAAGGCGTCACCTACGTCACGGACACGGACGGGGTGATCCGCGTGCTGGGGCTCAGCGCCTGGTGCGACTTCGCCGCCGCCAACGACGCGCCTGAGCTCGCGCCGATCGGCGTGATCGGCACGTCGTTGTTCGACATGATCTCCGGAGAGGACGTCCGCGACGCCTACCGCGCGATGCACCAGGCGGTGGTCACCGGGGCGCGGCCGCGGGCCTGCTTCACCTTCCGCTGCGACTCGCCGGACGTGGAACGCTGGATGCGGATGTCGATCAGCCTCGTCCGGGGCGAGGGCGACGTGGGGGTGCTCTACCAGAGCCAGCTCATCCGCTCCGAGGTCCGGCCGTCGGTGGCGCTGTTCTCTCGCGAGCTCCTGCTGCAGGGGCTGAGGGGCGAGGCGGGCCGTCCCATCGTCGCGATCTGCAGCTACTGCCAGCGCGTCGCCGAGGGCCAGGGCGGCGGCAGGTGGTGGATGGACGCGGCGAGCTACTATCGCCGCGGCGGCGGCTCCCAGGTGCGGGTGAGCCACGGCGTGTGCGACGCCTGCATGGCCAACGTGGTCGAGCCGAACACGGCGCCGCTGCCCGCCTGACTTCAGGACGCGGCGGCCTCCCGGTCATGCCGGCCGACCAGGCGGGCGAGGTTCCAGAGCTCCGCCGCGCGCCCCTTGGCCGTGCTCCGCATCACCTCGAGCGCCTCGGCGTCGCCCTCGCAGGCGATCTCCTCGACGCTCTGGATGCGGCCTGCGCCGTTGAAGAAGTAGACGCGATACTCGGGCATGGGGGCTCCCGCGGAGGTCAGGCGGGAGCGCTACGGTCTCTCATGCGCCGAGGCCCGGACAACAGCCGACGCTGGTCATGACATACCACGCGGCGTCGAGGCCCGGGTGCGGCCAATTGGGTGCAATGGGCTCAGAATGGGTCAGGAGCCGTGCTCGACCGCAGGCGCGCGCGCCTCTAGGCAGGACCCCCGACAGGAGCGAGCAGAGCCATGGCCCATCCGCTTTACGACGCCAGCGTACCGGTCTTCGTCAGCTTCCTGCAGGCGCTGTCGAAGCTGATCGACAGGGCTGCGGAGTCGGGGATTGCCGAAGCGCGGATCCTGGAGGCGCGTCTGGCGCCGGACATGTTCCCCTTCCCCCGCCAGGTGCAGATCGCGACGGACCTGGCGAAGGGCGCGATCGCGCGGCTCACCGGCCAGCCTGCGCCTTCGTGGCCGGACGACGAGGCGACGCTCGCGGAGCTGAAGGCGCGGGTGGCGAAGGCGCTGGATCACCTGGGCGCCGTCTCGCCGGAAGCGTTCGAGGGCTCCGAAAACCGCGAGATCGAGCTGACCGCCAGCGGGCGGCAGCTCCGCTTCACCGGGCCGACCTACCTGCACGGGTTCGCGATCCCGAACTTCTTCTTCCACGTCACGACGGCCTACGGCCTGCTGCGCAAGGAAGGCGTGAAGCTGGGCAAGCCGAACTTCTTCGGCGCGGACTGACCCGGGGCGCGGTATGGTTAGCGAAGTCTTACCGGCGGGCTGACGCGGTAAGACCCAGTTAACCTTCGGGGTAGAGCCCTTCCTCAAGGGGGCGTGCCTCTTCGGGGAGCATGATCGGAATGCCGTCGCGCACGGGGTAGGCCAGGCGGGCGCCGGGGCTGATCAGCTCGCGCTTCTCGCGGTCGTACCGGAGCGGGCCGTGCGTGACGGGGCAGACCAGCACCTCGAGCAGGCGCGGGTCCGGGTGCGGGGGCTCGGGCGTGGCGGGAACGGCGGTGGAGTCGGTCATCGGAGCGCTCTTACTGCCAGGAGGGCGGGTCGTCGCTTTCGGGGCCGCCGGCCGCGTCGATCTCCAGCAGGGCGACGAGGGTGGTTTCGCGCTCGGCCAGGGAGTCGGCCTCGAGCAGCGCCTGCTTCTCCTGCGCCTCGAAGGGGAGCGCCATGGCGAGGCTGTTGATCAGGGCCTCGGCGGGGGCGTTGGAGGCGGAGTCCCAGTTCACGTCGAGGGCGCGGCGGTTGAGGTAGGCGCGGAGCGCGCCCAGCAGGCGCTTCCGGGCGTAGACGGTGTCCTCCGGCGCGGGCTTCAGGTCGGCCTCGAAGGCGGCGAAGTCGGCCTTCACCTGCCGATAGGGCGTCTGCACCGGCAGCTCGTCGCCGAGGAGGAAGCGGCAGACGCCGGTGAGGGTGATCAGGTAGCGGCCGTCGGGCGTCTCGGAGAAGCTGGTGATGCGGCCGACGCAGCCGACCATGGCGAGGGCGGGCCGCTCCCGGTCGCCGCCGGGGCGGGTCTGCACCATGCCGATGAGCCGGTCGCCGGCCATGGCGTCGTCGACCATGTTCAGATAGCGCGGCTCGAACACGTTGAGCGGGAGCGCGCCGCGGGGCAGCAACAGGACGCCGTCGAGCGGGAACACCGGGATGACCTTGGGCAGGTCGTCGGCGTGGGCGCAGCCGCTGCGGGTGCCGGCGGACATGGGCGCGATCCCTAGCTGAACATGAGCGAGGAGAGGCGGCGGCGGCCGGTCCTGGTCACGTCGGACGTCGGGCCCGCGGCCTCGAAGATCTTGACCAGCTGCTTGCGGGCGGCCTGCTCGTTCCAGTCGCGGTCCTTCTGGAAGATGGTGAGGAGCTGGTCGACGGCCTCGTCGAGCCTCCCCTGCCCCGCCAGCGCGTTGGCCAGCTCGAAGCGGGCCTCGTGGTCGTCGGGGTCGGCCTGCAGGCGCTCCTCGAAGGGGGCGAGTTCGGAGGGGGCGGCGCTGGCGAGCTCGATGGCGGCGCGGACGCTGTCGAGGTCCGCGTCCTTGGCGTCGGCGGGGGCCACGGAGAGGATCTCGCGCGCCTGGTCGACGTCGCCGCCGGTCAGGTAGACGCGGGCGGGGCCGGCGATCGCCTTGACGTTTGCGGGGTCGAGCTGGAGCAGCTGGGCGTAGGCCTGCGCCGCGCCGCCGACGTCGCCCACTGCGAGCGACTCCTGGGCCATGGCGAGCAGCTCGGCGGTGTCGTCGCCGGCCTCGGCGCCCTTGCCGCCGGTGAGGCGGTCGATGAAGGTCTTGATCTGGCTCTCGGGCAGCGCGCCCATGAAGCCGTCGACCGGCGCGCCGTTGACGAAGGCGTAGACGGTCGGGATCGACTGCACGCGCAGCTGGCCGGCGTAGGCGGGGTTCTTGTCGACGTCGATCTTGACCAGCTTCACGGCGCCGCCGGCGGCCTGGACGGCCTTTTCCAGCGCGGGCGTGAGCTGGCGGCAGGGGCCGCACCAGGTCGCCCAGAAGTCGACGATGACCGGCTGGGTCTTCGAGGCCTCGACCACGTCCTTGATGAAGGAGGCGTCGGAGCCTTCCTTGATCAGGTCGTCCTTGGCGGGAGCCCCGCCTGTCGCGCCGCCCAGCATGTCGTTCGTCTCCCTGTCGGTGGGGCTCAAGATGGGCCGCCGGGCGCCGTGCCGCAACGGACCGGCGGATCGGCGGCGAAGTCGACCACCTGGGCGGTGACGCCGAGCGCGCCGAGGAAGGTCAGCAGGCCTTCGCGGCTGACGGCGGTGGTGGCGTCGTTGGCGAGCGGGTGGAAGTTGACCAGGTCGTGCTCGAGCAGGGCGGCGTCGAGGACGAGGCTGACCTGCCGGTCGACGTCGTTGATCAGGGCGAAGATGGTGACGGAGCCGGGGGTGACGCCGAGGGTGCGCTCGAGCAGCTCGGCCGAGCCGAAGCTGAGGCGGGCGCTGCCGATCGTGTGGTGCAGGCGCTTCAGGTCCACGCGGGTGTCGCCGAGCGCGCAGACCAGCCAGAGGCGGTCCTTGGCGTCCTTCAGGAACAGGTTCTTGGTGTGGCCGCCGGCCATGGCGGCCTTGATCTCGTGGCCCTCCTCGACGCGGAACACCGGCGGGTGGTCGAGCGTGCGGTGCTCGATGCCGTGGGCGTCGAAGAAGGCGAAGAGTGTGGCGCGGTCGGCGGGCATGGCGGCGACGCTCTAGACGAGAGCGCGGGCCCGCGCCTAGGTGTCCGCATGGAACTCGAGTGCTTCTCGATCATGCCGCGGCCGCCGGAGCTGGTGCCGGGCCGGCCCGACCGGACGTGGATGGACAACTTCCACAGCCGGCACCCGTACCGCTGCCTGCCGCTGACCATGGCCAACACGTTCGGGTGGGAGCTGCTCTGCCCGTTCGGGTTCACGGCGGAGTGGAACGGCGGCACGCACCAGGACGCGATCACCATCACGCCGGACCGGCCGCACCCGAACGCCAAGGAATACGTCACCAGCCACTTCAGCCACGGCACGCTGACCTTCCACACCGGCTACCTGTTCCGGACCGATCCGGGCTGGTCGATGTGGACGTCGGGGGCGCCGAACCACGTGAAGGACGGGATCTACCCGCTGACCGGGCTGATCGAGACGGACTGGCTGCCCTTCCCCTTCACGATGAACTGGGTCTTCACCCGCCCGGGACGCATCCGGTTCGAGAAGGACGAGCCGTTCTGCTGGATCACGCTGCTGCAGCAGAAGCCGCTCGACACGGTGGAGCCGGTGCAGCGGTCGCTGGGCACCAACCCGCCGCTGATGCAGCAGTACGAAGCGTGGCGGGACCGGCGCGACGAGTTCAACAAGCGCCTGGCGCGGTTCGACCCGGCGGCGATCAAGGAGGCGTGGCAGCGCTTCTACTTCAAGGGCGAGTTGCCGGCCGACACGGGGCTTCCGCCGCCCAAGGACCACGTGAACAAGCGGCGGCTGAAGGCGCCCCGGCTCGGGTTCTAGCCAGAGCCCGCCCTGCGGCGGAGCGGCGCTTGTCATTCCGGCGGTTCTCCGCCATATGAGCCGCCTTCTCGACCTCCGGGCCCTTACGGCCCGACGCGTTGCGGGCGTAGCTCAGGGGTAGAGCACAACCTTGCCAAGGTTGGGGTCGTGAGTTCGAATCTCATCGCCCGCTCCAGTCTTCCCAGCATCGGAAAGCCGGCCCTTCGGGGCGGCGCGCCTACTTGGCCAGACGCGCGTTCTTGGTCAGGTCCCGGCTCTTGTTGCCCACG
>DASVVG010000021.1:0-1554 GCA_036386655.1 Caulobacteraceae bacterium
CGTGCGGTGGATGTGCCCGAGGTGCTCAACGCCATCCTCTCCCTGCTCTGGACGGGATGCCAATGGAAAGCCCTGCCGAAAGACCTGCCGCTCCGGAGCACGGTGTGGGACTAAGGATTTGACGCGCAATAAGCGCTTCAAGGTGGCAGCTGGTTGGGTGAGATGGTGTAGTTCCACTCGCCGTGGAACGGGTCACGTTCGATGGCAAGGGCGGCCATCTCGGCGGCGGTGACCTTGATGCCCTTGGGATAGCGGTTCGCGTCGAGCTCGCAGCGGACGGTCAGGCCCGTCTGGGTCGTCGTGGCGCCGATCAGCTGGACGATGACCTGGTGGCTGACCAGCGGCTTGCCGCGCCAGTTCTGCGAGATGTAGGCGAAGAGGCGGTGCTCGATCCGGTTCCATTTGCTGGTCCCGGGCGGCAGGTGCGCCACCGTCACGGCCAGGCCGGTCTCGTCGGCGAAGCGCTGCAGTTCGCGCTTCCACAGCCGCACGCGAGCGCCGTTGCTGCCGCCGCAGTCGGCGGTGATGACCAGCCGCTTGGCGCCGGGGTATCTTGCCTGGCCGAGCCGGTGCCACCAGCGCCGGATGCTCTCGACTGCGAAGGCCGCGGTGTCGGCATCCACGCCGACGCTGACCCATCCCGCGTTGGCGGCGAGGTCGTAGACGCCGTAGGGCGCGACCTTGCCCAGCCCGGGCAGCTCGAAGTCGTGCACCCGCACCGGCTCGGGCCTGTGCTTCGGCCGCAGTTCGCGGCCGGGGTTCCTGAAGCCGCCGACCAGCTCCTTCTTTTTGGTGTCCACCGGGATGGCCGGCTCGCCCGCGGCGATGGCCGCCTGCACCACGGTGTCGATGTGGGCGGACTGGGCGTCGCGGTCGGGATGGCTCGTCCCCTCCCGGGTCTTGCGGTTGGCCTGGCAGCTGTAGCCCAACTCGCGCGACAGCCGCCCCACCAGCTTCTGGCTGGCCCGGAAGCCGCGGCCGAGGAGCGCCCGGGCGATCTGGCGCTGGCTGCGGCTGACCCGGCGCAGCGGCGTCTCCGGATCACCACGGATCGCGTCCTCGACCAGCGCCTCGAGCGCCGCCGGCAGGCCCGGCTGCAGCGCCACCGCGCGCTTGCGCCCGCCACCGGGGCGGCGGACACGCGATCCGATCGGATTGGCCCCGCCCTGCAGTTCCGCGATCGCCCGCCGGATGGTGCTGCGCGCCAGCCCGGTCGCCGCCGCGGCCGCGGTCACCCCGCCGTAGCCGATCGCCAGCGCTTCGTTGGCCGCAAAAAGCCGGCGGCCTCGTTCGTCGAGGAACTTGGCGGCCTGTCGAAACCGGGCGCGGATGTCATCCACCTCAATCACACCGGCGGAGTACCCCAGCCCGCCGGTGCATCGTCAGCCAATCCCCGCCTGTGTCCCGCAGACGGCAATCACACCTGATCCAGTTATTCCGCATCGGCTCCTTAGGCGACACGCTCAAGGCCTTTGATGCCGGGACGGCGCGGCGACGGCCACTCCTGGAGAAATACGCGCGACTGGCGCGCGCCGTGAATCGCTGGTACCGCCG
>DASVVG010000022.1:0-1545 GCA_036386655.1 Caulobacteraceae bacterium
CGGCGCAGCGTCCCGAAGGCCTCGGGCAGCTCCCAGCCCCGCAGCGGCGCCGCCTGGTCCAGGGCGCCGACCTTGCGCTCCAGCAGCGCCAGGTAGTGCAGCGGGTCGAAGACGAAGTCCTCCCGCGCGTAGGAGCGCGGGTGCCGCGCGATGGTCTCGGCCCCGCAGGCGATGACGACCTCCTCGACGTGGCCGCGCACCAGCACCGCGCGGTGGCCGTATTCGGTCGGCACCGAGTAGTCGTTGCGGTCGAAGCGCACCAGCGACATGGCGGAAACCCGGGCCGCCTTGCGCTCGCAGGCCTCGTAGGGCGCGGCCGGCCGCGCCTGCAGGGCGGCGAGGTCGCGCTCCAGCCGCTCGCCGATGCTCTCGGCGTGGCCGCGGACGCGGTGGTCCAGCCGGTCCAGGCAGCGCCGCTCGAGGTGCGCGTTGAGCGCGGCGAAGCTCTCGACCCGGGGCACCGGCACCAGGAAGTTGCGCCGGGCGTAGCCGACCAGCCCCTCCACCTTGCCCTTGTCGTTGCCCTTGCCCGGCCGCCCGAAGCGGTCGAGGAACAGGTAGTGCGACCGCAGCTCGGCGAAGCCGCGCGTGCGCTCGCGCGTGCCGTCGCCGCGGATGCGCGCCACCGCGAGCCTGGTGTTGTCGTAGAGGATGGACCGCGGCACGCCGCCGAAGAAGGCGAAGGCCGCGTTGTGGCCGTCGCAGAAGGCCTCCAGCCGCTCCGCCGGGTAGGCCTTGACGAAGCCGGCGTCCGAGTGCGGCAGGTCGAGGCAGAAGAAGTGGACCTTGCGCTCCACCCCGCCGACCACCGCCACCGCCTCCCCGAAGTCGGCCTGCGCGTGGCCGGGCGGGTGCGCCAGCGGCACGAACACCTCCCGCACCCGGGCGCGCCGCTCGCGCACGTAGTCCTTCACGACGGTGTAGCCGCCGGCGAAGCCGTGCTCGGCGCGGAGCCGCTCGTGGATCCGCTTGGCCGTGTGCCGCTGCTTGCCCGGCGCCGAGCGGTCGTCCTCCAGGATCCGGTCGATGATGGCGGTGAACGCCCCGAGCCGCGGGCGCGCCGGCGGTTCCCGCCGCCGGTAGCCTGGCGGCACCGAGAAGGCCAGCATCTTGCGCACCGTGTTGCGGTGGATGCCGAAGCGCCGCGCCGCCTCCCGGAGGCTCAGCCCCTCGACATGGCAGGCGTGGCGGACCCGCCCGTAGAGCTCCACCGAGAACATCCCTTCGCCTTCCCCAGCCCGTCGTGCACGAGCCCGTAGAAGGCAACACCGCGGTACACTCTGGCACCGCCGCGGCCGGACAACCCGGCCGCCTCAGTGGGACACTTTGTCAGCGCCGCTCTCAGGCCGCCGCCGTGGCGCGGCACGAGAGCGGTCAGCCCACCGCGGTTGAAGTCCGCGACCCAACGCGCGACGGATCTCCGCTACCTTGTCCACCGTGAACATCCCCTGCCTCGACCGGTCTCATGAAGACCGATCAACCGCGCAGGTCAGGGGTGGGGTCCCGTTTCGGCGCCGATCACCCCCCTGCAGGGGTCCCTATTCC
>DASVVG010000023.1:0-16176 GCA_036386655.1 Caulobacteraceae bacterium
CGCCCCGGCCGCCGCCCGCACCAGCGCCCGCCCGAGCCCCCGCCGCCTCGCCTCGGGCGCCACGGCGAGCGTCAGGATCTCCGCCTCCTCCTGCAGCACCCGCACCAGCACGAACCCGCCCTCGCCCTCGAAAGCCAAGACGCCGAGCGAGCGCATGAGGTCGGCCAGCGCCTCCTTCGTCCATGGCGCCGCGAAGGCGTCCGCATGGATCGCCGCGAGCGCCCCGGCCCGCTCCGGCCCGGCGAACGCCACCTTCATGCGGCGGGCAGCTTGGCGTCCGGCGCCCGCAGGTACAGCGGCCGCGCCGGCTGCTCCGAGGCCCACGCGAGCCGCGCCACCGCCAGCGGATCGGCGGCGGCCAAATCCTGCACCTCCGCCCCCGGCAGGCCGTCGGCGAGCAGTCGCGCGCCCGAGCCCGCGAGCGTCACCGCCCGGCCCGAACCCAGCAACCGCACCCGCTCCAGCGCGTCCTCCCCCGTGAGCGCCTCCGGCTCGGAGGCCGCCTCCCCGTCACGGAACACCTGGAGGTAGACCTGCTCCCTCCGGGCGTCGATCGCCGCCGCGACCAGCCCCCTGCCGGCCGTCGCCGCCAGCGCCTCCAGGGTGCCCACGCCCACGACCGGCTTCTGCAGCGCCAGCCCCATGCCCTTGGCGAACGCCAGCCCGACGCGCAGCCCGGTGAACGAGCCCGGCCCCACCGTCACCCCGATGCGGTCCAGGGTCGCGAAGGCGATCCCCGCCTCCTCCGCCAACTCCCGCACCAGCGGTGCGAGGCGTTCCTGGTGCCCGCGCTCCATCGGCTCCGACCGCGCCGCGAGAACGCGCTCCCCCTCCAGCAGCGCCGCCGAGCAGGCCGCCAGGCAGGTGTCGATGGCGAGAAGCCTCAGACGGTCTGCTCCACCCGGCTCACTTCGGGCACGTAGTGGCGGAGCATGTTCTCGACGCCGGACTTCAGCGTCGCGGTGGAGGACGGGCAGCCCGCGCAGGCGCCGCGCATGTGCAGCCAGACGATGCCGGTGTCCGGCTCGTAGCGGCTGAACAGGATGTCGCCGCCGTCCTGCGCCACGGCCGGGCGGATCCGGGTGTCGAGCAGGTCCTTGATCTCGGCCACGATGTGGGCGGCGTCGCCCTCGTAGGCGTCCTCGGCGTGGCCGGAGCCCCCGCCCTGCGGCGTCTCGCCCGCGAGCAGGGGCTCGCCCGAGGCGTCCCAGTCCATGATCGCGGCCAGGATCGAGGCCTGGATGTTGCGCCACTCGACCTCGTCGGAGCCCTTGGTGACGGTCAGGAAGTCGGGGCCGAAGAACACCCGCGACACGCCATCGACGTCGAACAGCGCCTCGGCGAGGGGCGACCCGGCCGCTTCCTCCGGGGTGGCGAACTCGCGCACGCCGTCGGTCATGACCTCGCGCCCCGGGATGAACTTCAGGGTCTGCGGGTTCGGGGTCTCTTCGGTCCGGATGAACATGGGGGAGAGATGGCGGAGCGGAGCGCCCGCCGCAACGGCCTAGGCGAGCTCGGCGATTTCCTCGTCGGTCAGGTCGCCCGGCACGATGGTCACCGGCAGCTTGCGCCCGTGGTGGATGACGCCTTCCTTGCAGACGGCGCTCACCAGCGGTCCCGGCCCCCGTCCGCTGGTGGCTGCCGCCAGCACCAGGATCTTGATCTCCGGGTCCTCGAGCACCGCTTCGCGCAGGGCGCTGCGCACGTCCCCGCGCTCCTTCAGGATGAACTCGGGGGGATGGCCGGTGGCCTCGACCACCTGGGCCGCCATCTTCTGGAGCAGCGCCTCGGCCTCCGCGCGCTGCTGGCGCTCGATCTCCTCGCGGACGCCCGACCACTGCTCGAACACCGGCGGCTCCAGCACGCGCATCATTGCGACGCGCCCGCCGGTCGCCCTGGCGCGGGCGCAGGCGAAGCGCAGGGCGGCGGAGAACTCGGTGGAATCGTCAGCGACGACGAGGAACTTGCGCACCGGCTGCGGGGGGCGGTCGGCCCCCTGTTCAGGGGCGGGGGCGGCCGGGGCGTCGCTCATGGGCGCGCATGCTGACGCAACGCCCGGCCGCGAACAAGCTCAGCGCGGATGGTGGTGCGAGGGAGCGGCCGGCGCGCCCACACGGGTGACCACGGCGAAGGTGGTGGTGATCCGGCCCGCCTTGGCGAACGTCAGGGTGACCTTCTGGTCGTCCCCCTTCGCCAGCCGCTCCTTCAGCCCCATGAACATCAGGTGGACGCCGCCCGGGGCGAGCGTCACCTGCCCGCCCGCGGGCACTATGATCGACGGCAGCCGGACCATCTTGCCCACCCCGCCGGCCATCTGGTGCGTGTGCATCTCCACCTTCTCCGCGCAGGCGCAGGAGACGAAATACAGTTGGTCCGGCTGCATCCCGGTGTTGCGGATGGTCAGGTACCCCGCCGAAGCGCGCGCCCGCCCGATCGAGGCGCGGATCTGCGGGCCCGAGAGGGTGATGTCCCCGCTGCGGGCTGTCTGGGCGGCGGCGGGGAAGGAGAGGCTCATGGCGACTGCGACGACGGCGGCGGGGACACGCATCAGCTTAGGATAGCCGATCAGGACCAGAAACCCACTCGACGCTTGGTCTCCTCGACCACCGGGTCGGCGACGGCCGCCGCGCGCTCCGCACCGTCCCGCAGCACCCGGTCGATCTCGGCCGGGTCGGCCATCAGCCGCCGCATCTCCGCGCCCACGGGCCCGAGCGTCTCCACCGCGAGTTCGGCCAGCGCCGGCTTGAAGGCGGCGAACCCCTGCCCGCCGAAGCGCGCCAGCACGTCGGCGTCGCTGATCCCCGCCAGCGCGGCGTAGACGCCCACCAGGTTGGCGGCCTCGGCCCGGCCCTGCAGCCCCTCCACCGTCTCCGGCAGCGGCTCGGGATCCGTGCGCGCGCGCTTGATCTTGCTCGCGACCTCGTCGGGGCTGTCGAGCAGGTTGATACGGCTTTGGTCGCTCGGGTCGGACTTCGACATCTTCGCCGAACCGTCGCGCAGGCTCATGATCCGCGCGCCGGGACCCTGGATCAGCGGCTCCGGCAGCGGGAAGTACCCCGGCGCCTCGTAGTCGTGGTTGAACTTGGCGGCGATGTCGCGGCTGAGCTCCAGGTGCTGTTTCTGGTCCTCGCCCACCGGCACGTGGGTGGCCTTGTAGACCAGGATGTCCGCCGCCTGCAGCACGGGATAGGTGTAGAGTCCGACGGACGAGCGCTCCTTGTGCTTGCCCGACTTCTCCTTGAACTGGGTCATGCGGTCGAGCCAGCCCAGGCGCGCAACGCAGTTGAGGATCCAGGCTAACTCCGCGTGCGCCCGCACCGCCGATTGCGGGAAGATCACGGCCTTCGCCGGGTCCACGCCTGCGGCCAGGTAGGCGGCGGCGATCTCGCGGGTCTGCTCGGCCAGCTTCGCCGGGTCCTGCCACACCGTGATGGCGTGCATGTCGACCACGCAGAAGAAGCATTCCATCTCGTGCTGCAGCCGCACGAACTTCTTCAGTGCGCCGAGGTAGTTGCCGAGGTGCAGCGCGCCCGAGGGCTGCACCCCTGAGAGCACCCGCTCCGGGCCCGTGTAGGTCGGCTGGTCGGTCATGGCCGCGCGGCTTAGCCGCCTTCGGACCCCGCGGGCAAGCTTCCGCCCCTGCGGCCGCGCAGGGCGCGCTTCACTTCGCCCACCGTGACGGCGCGGGTGGCGAACAGCAGGGCGAAGTAGATGAGGGCGCCCAGCCCGGAGACGACCAGCACCGCCAACTCCTTGCCGCCGTGGCCGCCGGTGACGCCGTCGACCGGCGCCTCTAGCAGGCCGCGATTGGCCGCCGCGACGAGCAGCACGAGGCCCATGACGACGCTGGCGACCAGCACCTTGGTCAGCCGCCGCACGGCGTCCGCGCCCGGCCGCCAGGTGTTCCGCCGCCACAGCGTGGTCGCCATCAGCACCACGTTCGCCCAGGCCGCGGCGCTGGTGGCGATCGCCAGCCCGGGCACGCCGATCAGGTAGAACAGCCCGACACCGAGCACGATGTTCACCACCACCGAGGCGATGGCGAAGTACATCGGCGCCTTCATGTCGCGCCGGGCGAAGAACGCCGGCGTGAACACCCGCGTCAGCACGAACGCCGGCACGCCCCAGCCGTAGTGGAACAGCGCCGCGGCGGTGTTGCGTGCGTCGTAGTCGGTGAACTCGCCGCGGGTGAACAGCGCGTCGATCAGGAAGTACGGCATGGCCAGCAGCGCCGCGGCCGCCGGCAGCGTCAGTGCGAGGGAGAACGTGGTGGCGTCGTCCATCGCCGTCTGCTGGCCCTCGACGTCCTTCGCCTGCACCGCGCGCGACAGCTGCGGCAGCAGCGCGACGCCGACCGCCACGCCGATCATGCCCAGCGGCAGCTGGTACAGGCGGTCCGCGGTGCTGAGCCACGAGCGCGCGCCGTCCACCTGCGACGACAGCGCCTGCGAGACGAAGACGTTAATCTGCGTGGCGCTGGCGGCGATCGCGCCCGGCACGGCGAGCAGGATGATGCTCCTCACCTCCGGCGTCAGCGTAGGCATCCGCAGCAGGATGATTCGCGCGCCCGCCTTGCGGATTCCCCAGACCGACAGCGCCACCTGTCCCACGCCGGCCGCGACGACGCCCCACGAAGCGGCCAGCGCCGCCGCTTCCGGATCGCGCATCGGCAGGATCGCGATCAGCATGAACAGGTTGAGGATCGTCGGCGCCACGGCCGACACCACGAACCGGCCGCGCGCGTTCAGCACGCCCGAGAGCAGCGCGACGATGGTCATCGCGGGCAGGTACGGCATCGAGATGCGCGTCAGCAGCACCGCCAGGTCGAACTTCTCGGGCGTGTCGATGAAGCCCGGGTTGATCGCCCGCATCAGCCACGGCATCGCGACGATGGCGATCACCGTCAGCACCGTGGTGATGGCCGTCATGGTCGCCATCGCGTCGGTGGCGACCCGGTCGGCTTCCGCCTCGCCCTTCTCCTGGAGCGTGCGGGAGTAGGCCGGCACGAAGGCGGCGGCGAAGGCGCCCTCCGCGAAGATCCGCCGGAACAGGTTCGGGAAGCTCAGGGCGGTGTTGTACGCGTCGCCCGCGATGGTCGCGCTGGCGCCGATGTAGGCCGTCGCCACGATATCGCGCGCGAAGCCCATCAGCCGGCTGACCATGGTCCAGCCGCCGAACACCAGGGACGAGCGGATCATCCCGCCCGACGCGGCGGTGCGGGAAGGCGCCGGGGCCGCGGGTGCGTCAGGGGATTCGGTCACCCTCCGGCGGTAGGCGCGCGCCGGATTCGGGTCAAGCGCGGCCTATCGGGCGGCGCTCGCCCGCGCCCGCTCCCGGCCCCCGGCCGGCGCCGCGACGTCGCCGCCCAGCACCTCCGCCAGCGCCTCGCGCAAGGCGGCCAGCGAGCCGGAAGCCGGCTTCGCCCCGCCAGAATCCGTCAGGTAGAAGGCGTCGATCACCCGCTCGCCGTAGCCGCCCACGTGGGCCGACGTGATCGAGAGCCCCGCGTCGGTGAACACGTGCGCCACGTCCGCGAGCAGGCCCGATCGGTCGCGGGCGGACACCTCCACGATGACGGCGTCCAGCGACGACTGCTCGTCGATCACCACCGTCGGCGGCACCACGAACGCCGCGGCGCGTCCGGTCGCCGGCCGCGGTCCCGGAGCCCAGGCGCCCGCCCGCGCCGCCTCCGCCAGCTGCTCCGCCAGGTCGCGCAGCGCCTTCGGGCTGGCGGCGCCGTAGGGCTCGCCCGCCGCGTCCTGCAGGTGGAACACGTCGAAGGCCTGCCCCGCGCGCGACGTGTAGATGCGCGCGTCCAGCACGTCGGCCCCGGCCGCCGCCAGCGCCGCCGCCAGGTCGGCGAAGAGCCCCGGGCGGTCCTGCGCGGCCACCGCCACTTCCGCCGCGTTCAGCTCCGCTCGGACGCGCGCGGACGCCGCCGCCCCGCCTTCGTTCGCCGCCCGCCGCACCAACTCGGCGTGCTGCAGCTGCTCCGCCTCGGGGAAGCTCGCGAAGTAGGCGTCCTCCATCGCGGCGGCGAAATCGCCCGCCGCAGCGTCTCGCTCCACCAGCCGCGCCCGCGCCGCTTCCGCGACCTCGGCCTGCCGCCTGCGGAAGCCGCTCGCCGCGTCCGCCCCACGCCCGCCCCGGAACGCCGCCTCTGTCGCCGCATACAGGTCCCGCATGAGCTGGCCTTTCCAGGCGTTCCACACGCCCGGCCCCACCGCCCGCACGTCCGCCACCGTCAGCACCAGCAGCATGCGCAGCCGCTCGAGGTCGCCCACGATCTCTGCGAAGGCGGCGACGGTGCCCGGGTCGGACACGTCCCGCTTCTGCGCGTAGTCCGACAGCAGCAGGTGATGCTCGACCAGCCAGCCGACCAGCTCGACCCGTGCCGGCTCCAGCCCCATCCGTTCGCACGCCGCGCGTGCGGCGCGCCCGCCGGCCGCCTCCTGCCCGCCTTCGCCGCCCTTGCCGGTGTCGTGCAACAGCATGGCGAGGTAGAGCGCCTCTCGGTCGGCGATGCGGCCGATGATCGACGTTGCCAGCGGATGGTCCTCCGCCAGCCGACCCGCCTGCACGTCGGCGATGACGCCGATGGCCCGCAGGGTGTGCTCGTCCACCGTGTACGAGTGGTACATGTTGAACTGCGTCCGCGCCGTCACCCGCCCGAACTCCGGCACGAAGCGCCCGAGCACCCCCGCCTCGTTCATCAGCGACAGCGTGCGATACGTCTGCTGCCCGTGCGCCAGCACGTCGAGGAAGGCGCGCACGCCGTGCGGGTCCCGCCGCAGCCTGGGCGTGATCAGGTGCAGCGACCGGCTCGCCGCCGCGAACGCGTCCGGGTGCAGGTCGAGGTCGCGCCGGTCGGCCATCAGGAACAGCCGCAACAGGTTGAGCGGGTCGCGCTCGAAGGTCTCCGGCCCCGCCACGTTCAGCCGCCCGCCCTCGTTCCGGAACCCCGGCGCCCCCACCGCGCGCCCCCGCAGCGCCACCGGCAGGAAGCGCGACAGCCCCATCGAGCGCCGCTTCGCCCGCCCCGCCTCCAGCCGCGCCACGAACACCCGCGTGAGCACGCCCACCTCGCGCGCCACCAGGAAGTAGCGGCGCATGAACCGCTCCACCGCCGCGGTGCCGCCGCGCGCCTCGGCGTAGCCCATGCGCCGCGCGATCTCCGGCTGGTAGTCGAAGCCCAGCCGCTCCTCCGCCCGCCCCGCCGCGAAGTGCAGGTGCGACCGCACCGCCCACAGGAAGTCGTACGCCCGTCGCAGCGCCCGGATTTCGCGTCCGTCGAAATACTCGGTGACGAGCACCTCCACCGGCTCGTCCGCCGGGTTCAGGTACCGCGCGATCCACAGCAGCGTGTTGAGGTCGCGCAGCCCCCCCTTGCCGTCCTTCACGTTCGGCTCGACCAAGTAGCGCGTGCCGCCCGCCTTGGCGTGACGCACGTCCCGCTCGCGCAGCTTCTCGGCGATGAACTCGGCCGCCTCGCCCGACGCGATTTCCTTGCGATAGCGACGCCGCAGCTCCTCGAAGAGCGCCTCGTCGCCCGCCACCAGCCGCGCCTCCAGCAGCGCGGTGCGCACCGTGTAGTCGCCCTTCGCCACCCGCAGCGACTCGTCGACGGTGCGCGACGCATGCCCGACCTTCAGCCCGAGGTCCCACAGCGCGTAGAGCATGAACTCGATCACGCTCTCCACGTGCGCCGTCGGCTTCCACGGCCGCAGGAACAGCAGGTCGAGGTCCGACCACGGCGCGAGCACGCCGCGGCCGTAGCCGCCCACCGCCACCAGCGAGAGCCGCTCCCCCTCGGTCGGGTTGCTGGCCCGGAACACGTGTGCCGTCGTGAAGCCGTACAGCGCCCCCACCACTGCGTCGGCCGCCTGCGACAACCGCCGCGCCGTCTTCACGCCGCGCGCTCCGGCCTCCAGCTCGTTGCGCGCGGCGGCGCGTCCCTGCTCGAGGGCCTCGCGCAGCACGCCGAGCATCAGTTGCCGCCGCTCGCCCTCGTCCGACGCCGTGGCCTCCACAACCGCGTCCAACCGGACGCGCAGCGCACCACCGTCGAGGAGCGGCGGCTGGCGCGCGGGCCTCGGGGCCCGTGTCACGGCGCGAGCGACTTGAGCCGGTAGAGCGCCTCCAGCGCCTCCCGCGGACTCATCGCGTCGGGCTCGATGTCTGCCAGCGCCCGCTCGGCAGGCCCGGGCTCCCGCTTCGGAGGCAGCGCTGCGGCCGCGAACAGCGGCAGGTCCTCCAGCCGCGCCGGCGATCCCGTCCCCTCCAGCCGGTCCAGCACCTCCCGTGCGCGGCTCACCACCGCCGCCGGTACGCCCGCGAGCTTCGCCACCTGCACGCCGTAGGAGCGATCCGCCGCCCCCGGCCCCGCCTCGTGCAGGAAAACCAGGTCGCCGTTCCACTCCTTGGCCCGCATCGACAGGTTGGCGACGTGCGCCAGCCGCCCCTCCAGCCGCGCCAGCTCGTGATAGTGCGTGGCGAACAGCGCCCGGCACCGGTTCGCGTCGTGCAGCGCCTCCGCGCACGCCCACGCGATCGCCAGCCCGTCGTAGGTCGCCGTCCCCCGCCCGATCTCGTCCAAGACCACCAGCGACCGCTCCGTCGCCTGCGTCAGGATCGCGGCCGTCTCCACCATCTCGGTCATGAACGTGGAGCGCCCGCGCGCCAGGTCGTCGCCCGCGCCCACCCGGCTGAACAGCTTGTCCACCGCGCCCAGCCGGAGCCGCCGCGCCGGCACGAAGCAGCCGGCCTGCGCCAGGATGGCCAGCAGCGCGTTCTGGCGCAGGAAGGTCGATTTACCCGCCATGTTTGGCCCGGTGACGATCGCCAGCCGCGGCCCCGCCTCGCCCCCGCCGTCGAGCCGACAGTCGTTCGGCGTGTACGGCTCCCCAGACCGCTTGACCGCCGCCTCCACCACCGGGTGCCGCCCGCCTTCAGCGTGGAAGGCGAGGCCGGAGTCCACCTCCGGCCGCGAGGCGCCGACCTCGTCCGCCCATTCCGCGCCGGCCGCCGCGACGTCCAGCCGCGCCAGCGCCTCCGCCGCGCCCTGGATCTCGGACGCCAGCCGTCCCGCCCGCTCGCGGAACAGCTCGAAGGTCTCGGCTTCGATGGCGAGCGCCCGGTCCGCCGCCTGCGCGATCTTCGCGTCCAGGTCGGCCAGCTCCACGGTCGTGAAGCGCACCTGGTTGGCCAGCGTCTGCCGGTGGATGAAGGTGGCGTTCAGCGGCGGCTGGAACAGCGCCTCGCCCGCCTTGGCCGAGCACTCCACGAAGTAGCCCAGCACCGCGTTGTGCTTGATGCGCAGCTGGACGCCGCTCTCCCGCTGCAGCCGCGCCTCGAGCGCCGCGACCACCCGGCGGCTGTCGTCGCGCAGCGCCCGCGCCTGGTCGAGCTCGGGCCGGTGGCCGGCCGCCACGTAGCCGCCGTCGCGCACCGAGGCGGGAAGCTCCGGCGCCAGCCCCTCGTGCAGGTCGCGCGCGAACGCGGCCAACTCCGCACGGCCGGACAGGTCGAGCGCCGCCAGCCCCGCGGCGATCTCCTCTGGCGGCGGCGTCAGCGGGTGGGCGTGCCCGGCGAACAGCGCGCACAGCGCCTCGCCGGCACGCAGGCCCTCCCGCAGCACGCCGAGGTCGCGCGGCCCGCCCCGTCCCAGCGCCAGCCGCGACAGCGCACGCGCCATGTCGCCCGAGGCGCCGAGCGTCGCCCGCGTCTCCTCGCGCAGCCGCCGTCGCTCGCAGAACCACCCGACAGCGTCGAGCCGCACCGCGATAGCGGCCGGATCGAGCAGCGGGCGCGCCAGCCTCGCCGCCAGCAACCGCGCACCGGCGCTGGTCACGGTGCGGTCGATGACCGCCAGCAGCGAGCCTTCGCGCCCGCCCCCCTGCGACCGTTCGATCTCCAGGCTCGCCCGCGTCGCCGGGTCGATGCTCATCACCTCGGCAGCCGCCGCCCGGCGCGGCGGCCGCAGCGCCGGCAGCTTACCGGCCTGCGTAATCTCCAGGTGCGCCGCCAGCAGGCCCAGCGCCGATACCTCGGCGCCCGAGAGACCGCCGAATCCGTCCAGCGTGTCGACGCCGTAGAGGCGCTTCAGCCGCGCCTCCGCCGCGCCGGGCTCCGCTAGCGCCCACGGCATCGGCTGCACCAGCCCTGACGCCTGCCGCAGCGCGCCGCCGATGATTTCATCGGCGAACAGCCGGTCCGGCACGAGGATCTCCGAGGGCGCGAGCGCGGCGATGGCCGCCGCCACGCCGTCCCGCTCGATCAGCAGGCTCTCCACCTCGCCGGTCGACAGCTCCACGCTGGCCAGCGCGGCCTGCCCCGCGCGCACCGACACCGCCGCCAGCCGGTTCGACCCGCGCGCGTCGAGCAGGCCCTCCTCGGTCAACGTGCCGGGCGTGACCACGCGCACGACGTCGCGCCGGACCACCGACTTCGAGCCGCGTTTCCGCGCCTCGGCCGGGTCTTCCATCTGCTCGCAGACGGCGACCTTGAAGCCCGCCCGGATCAGCTTCGCGAGGTACGCCTCGGCCGCGTGCACCGGCACGCCCGCCATCGGGATCTCCTGCCCCGCGTGCTTGCCGCGCCGCGTCAGCGCGATGCCGAGCGCGGCCGCCGCCTTCTCCGCGTCCTCGAAGAACAGCTCGTAGAAGTCGCCCATCCGAAAGAACAGCAGCGCGTCCGGCTGGCGCGCCTTGGCCTCGAAGAACTGGACCATCACCGGCGTGGCGTCGGCCGGGATCGGGGCGGCGGGAGCGTTCATGAGCGCCGGCGAGGCTACCGGGTCGCGCCGTCGCCCGAAAGCGGCTTCGGTTGCGGCCCTCTGAGGCAGGGACTAAGCGTCGGCCGGCCCCCAGACCTGCACCCGGCTTTCATGAACGACGAAAAGCGCACCTTCACCGACGAGGAAGCCCTCGATTTCCACCGCTGGCCGACGCCGGGGAAGATCGGCGTCCAGCCGACCAAGCCCATGGCGACGCAGCGGGACCTGAGCCTCGCCTATTCGCCCGGGGTCGCCGTTCCGGTGCGCGCGATCGCCGAAGATGCGGACACGGCCTACGACTACACGTCCAAGGGCAACATGGTCGCCGTGATCTCGAACGGCACCGCCATCCTCGGCCTGGGCGATCTCGGCGCGCTGGCCTCGAAGCCGGTGATGGAAGGCAAGTCGGTGCTGTTCAAGCGCTTCGCCGACGTCGACTCCATCGACATCGAGGTCACCACCAGAGACCCCGACGAGCTGGTCACCGTGGTCAAGAACATCGGCGTGACCTTCGGGGGCATCAACCTCGAGGACATCAAGAGCCCCGAGTGCTTCGTCGTCGAGCAGCAGTGCCAGGAGCTGCTCGACATCCCCGTGTTCCACGACGACCAGCACGGCACCGCAATCATCTCCGCCGCCGGCCTGATCAACGCCTGCAAGATCACCGGGCGAAAGCTCGAGGACGTGAAGGTCGTGCTGAACGGTCCCGGCGCCGCCGGCATCGCCACGCTCGAGCTGATCAAGGCCATGGGCGTGCGCCACGAGAACGTCATCGCCGTCGACCGCAAGGGCACCCTCTGGCGCGGCCGGGCCGAGGACATGAACCAGTGGAAATCCGCCCACGCCGTGGACACGCCGCACCGCACGCTGGCCGACGCCATCAAGGGCGCCGACTGCTTCATCGGCCTCTCCGCCAAGGGCGCGCTGACCAAGGACATGGTCGCGTCGATGGCGAAGAACCCGATCATCTTCGCCATGGCCAACCCCGACCCGGAGATCACGCCGGAGGAGGTGCGCGAGGTCCGCAGCGACGCCATCGTCGCCACCGGCCGGTCGGACTACCCGAACCAGGTCAACAACGTGCTGGGCTTCCCCTACATCTTTCGCGGAGCCCTCGACGTCCGCGCCCGGCGCGTGAACCACGAGATGAAGATCGCCTGCGCCGAGGCCCTGGCTCGGCTGGCGCGCGAGGACGTCCCGGACGAGGTGGCCGCCGCCTATGGCAAGCGGCTGAAGTTCGGCCCCGAGTACATCATCCCGACGCCGTTCGACCCCCGCCTGATCTCCTACGTCCCGCCGTTCGTGGCGCAGGCGGCGATGGACACCGGCGTGGCGCGGCGGCCCATCGAGGACATGGACGCCTACCGCGAGGAGCTGGCGCAGCGGCTCGATCCCGCCGCGGCCTTCCTGCAGAAGATCGTCGGCGCCGTGCAGGCGAATCCGAAGCGTGTGGTCTTCGCCGAGGGCGAGGACCCCACCGTCATCCGCGCCGCCGTGGCCTTCGAGCAGCAGGGGCTGGGCGAGGCGATCCTCGTCGGCCGCGAGGAGCTGGTGCTCCAGAACATGCTCGCCGCCGGCATCGATCCGGCCGACCACGACATCGAGATCGTCAACGCGCGCCTGTCGGAGAAGAACGACGCCTACGTCGACGCGCTCTACGCCCGCCTGCAGCGGCGCGGCTACCTGCGCCGCGACGTCCAGCGGCTGATCAACCAGGACCGCAACAGCTTCGCGGCATCCATGCTGGTCAACGGCGATGCGCACGGGATGGTCACCGGCGTCACCCGCAACTTCGATCAGGCGCTTGCCGAGATCGGCCGCGTGATCGAGCCGCACCCGGGCAGCCGCGTCATCGGCATGTCCATCGTCCTGGCTAAGGGCCGCCCCATCTTCGTGGCCGACACCACGGTCACGGAGCTGCCGAACGCGTCCGAGCTCTGCGAGATCGCCATGGTGGCCGCGCGCAACGTGCGCGAGCTGGGCTTCCCGGCGCGCGTCGCCTTCCTGTCCTACTCCACCTTCGGCAACCCGTCGGGGGTGCGCGGCGACCATGTGCGCGACGCCATCGCAATGCTCGACGCCCGCGGCGTGGACTTCGAGTACGAGGGCGAGATGCCGCCGGAGCTGGCGCTCGACCCCGCCGCACGCGCCAACTACCCGTTCATGCGGCTGACGGAGCCGGCCAACATCCTGATCATGCCGGGCATCCACTCGGCCTCGATCTCGACCCGCTTCATCCAGGCCCTGGACGCGGCGACCGTGATCGGCCCCCTGCTGCTGGGCCTCCAGCGGTCGGTGCAGATCGCCCCGCTCTCAGCCTCGGTGAGTCAAATCCTGACCATGGCTACCTTCGCCGCCTACGAGCAGTCGCACGAGGCCAGGCCAGAGCGTCGGCGGAGTGCCCGCCGAGCGACGGACCGGCAGACTTAGCCGGAGGCCGCTGCCGCCGCTCTGCCACGCTCCTCACGGGTGTGGCGCCGCGCCAGGAACCAACAAAGAAGCATCGATAACGGCGCGACGGCGGCCGTCGCCGCGAAGAACAGCGCGTAGCCTGTCATCTGGTCAGTGGCCGCCTGCAACTGCTCCACCCACGTGCCGGAGAAGCCTTTCAGGAACTTGCCGGAGATCGACCAGAACGAGCTGAGCAGCGCGTATTGCGTGGCGGTGTATCCGAGACCCACCAGGCTGGACATGTAGGCGACGAGGGCCGCGCCCGCGAAACCCTCGCTGAAGTTCTCTACGAAGATCACTCCGGAGAAGCCGGAGATGGAGAGCCCGCTTACGGCGAGTGCGGTGTACGCCAGGTTCGACGCCGGCGCGACAAAGGCGCCGATAAGCAGCGTGGGGGTGAAGCCGAGGCGGATCGCGCTCAGCCCCGCCAGCGCGATCCCCGCTAGGGTCCCAGCGATGCCGAAGGAAAGCCGCACGGAGGCGATCTCCGGCTTCGTCAGTCCTAGATCGAGGTAGAACGGCGCAGTCATCGGCCCCATGACGAAGTCCGGCAGCCGGTAAAGCGTGATGGCAAGCAGCATCAGCAGCGCGAAGGCGCCGTGTCGGCCGAAGAAGTCGATAAACGGGCCCACCACCGCGTCGAACATCCCCCGCGGCGTCCAGATCGACGGCAGTCCGGTCCGCTGTTCCGCCGCACGGCTGGGCTCGCGCGACAGCAGGGTAGCAACGACCGCGATAGCCATCAGGGCGCCGAACACACCATAGGAGCCGTTCCACCCGATTGCCGTGGCCAGGAACAGGATGAGGCTCTGGGTCGCGATGACGCCGATGCGGTAGCCGAACTGATACGCCGACGTCAGCAGGGCGAGATCATCCCGGTTCTCGGCGGTTTCGATGCGCCAAGCGTCCGTCACGATGTCCAAGGTGGCGGAGGAGAAGGCGACCGCGACAGCGGAAAGGGCGAGCAGCGTGAGGCCGCCCTCGGGCCCGATCACCGCCATGGCGATGAGCGAAGCGCCGACTGCGCTTTGGCTGAGCACCATCCAGCCACGCCGCCGCCCCAGCAGCCGGCCGAGCAACGGGGCGTCGAACCGATCGATGATAGGGGCCCAGAGGAACTTGAAGGAGTAAGCGAGCCCGACCCAAGACAGGAAGCCGATCGCGGCGAGTTCGACCCCATCTTCAGCGAGCCAGAACCCAAGAGTGTTCCCCGTCAGCAGGAACGGCAGCCCGGCGCCGAAGCCGATCAGCAACATGTAGAGGACGCGCCGGTCACCGAGCGAGCGGAGCACGTCCATCGCACCGACCCGCCGAGCCGGCGTGGGCGCAGGCGTGACGCCGGCGGCGGCTTCCGTCGCCTCCGGCCGGGCGCGGGATGTGTTGTCGGTCATGCGTGGCGCTCCCTACGAAACGCCCTGCGCTCCGCTAGCTCGCGACCTTGGCGCGGGTTGCGGGCTCCGTCCAGCGGGCCACGACAGCGCGCAGGCTGCCGGCGTCGAGCGGCTTGGGCAGGAAGTCGTCCATCCCCGCCTCCCGGCATTCCCGGCGGTCTTCCTCGAAGGCGTTGGCGGTCAGCGCCACGATCGGCGTCTTGCCGCCGCGGGCGCGGTAGAGGCGCGCCGCCTCCAGCCCGTCCATCTTGGGCATGCGCACGTCCATGAGCACGAGGTCGTAGGGCGCGCGGGCCAGCGCCTCCAGCGCCTCCTCCCCGGTGCAGACGCGGTCGACCGTGCAGCCCTCGCGCTTCAGCAGCGAGGTGGCCAGCAGCGCGTTCACCGGATTGTCTTCCGCCAGCAGGATGCGGGCGCTGGTGCAGCGGATCGGGTGCGCGCGCTCGTCCTCCATCACCGGCAGGGCGACCGGCTCGTCGGCCTCCGCCAGGGCCGCCTTGACGCGAGCGGCGAGCGAGGCCCGCCGGAGCGGCTTGATCAGGTAGCCGGCGTAACCGGCGGCCCGATAGCGGGCGATGTGGTCACGCTCTTCCGGCGCCAGCAGCACCACCGCCGGTCCGCCCTTGGGCAGGGGCGCGAGGCGGCGGCCCGGGCGCGGGTGGTCGACGAGGATCACGTCCCAGTCGGCTCCCTTCGGGGGCGGGGTCTCCGCGGCCAGCACACGGCCGCCGCTGGCTTCGATCTGGCGGGCGGCGGACTCGCGGATCACCGCGGAAGGAGAGACGACCGCCACGGAAAGGCCCTGCAGCACCGAGTCCAGCACGGCTGCGCCCACCGCCTGGAAGCTCGCCTCGAACCAGAACACGGAGCCGCCGGCCTCCGGCAGCTCGAGCCCGACCTCCCCGCCCATGCCTTGGGCCAGGCGACGCACCACGGCGAGGCCCAGGCCGACACCGCCGTGCCGGGCGTCGCGGCCGGCTTCCGCCTGCACGAACGCCTCGAAGATCCGGTCGCGCGCTTCGGGCGTGACGCCCGCGCCGGTGTCGGTGACGTTGAAGCGCAGGCGCAGGCCCTCGCCCTTGCGCCGCTCCACCGTGAGCAGCACGCCGCCCGTCTCGGTGAACTTCACCGCGTTGCCGGCGAGGTTGAACAGGATCTGCTTCAGCCGGCCGTCGTCCGCCATCACCGGCGGCAGGTCGAAGTCGGCGGCCCAGGCGATCTCCAGCCCCTTGGCGTGGGCGCGCGGGCTCAGCAGTTCGCAGACGCCCTGCAGCAGGCGGTCGACCTCGACGGGCGCGGTCTCGAGCGTCACGCCCTCGGCGTCGAGCTTGGCGAGGTCGAGCAGCTGGTCGACTAGTCCCAGCAGGTGGTCGCCGGACTCGCGCACCGCCGAGAGGTAAGCCTTCTGGGTGGCGTCCAGCCGGGTGCGGCCGAGCAGGCCGGCCATGCCGATCACCCCGTTCAGGGGCGTGCGGATCTCATGGCTCATGACCGCCAGGAAGCGTTCGCGGGCCTTGAGCTTTTCGTCGCCCTCGGCCGCGGCGCGCAGCAGGCGTGAGC
>DASVVG010000024.1:0-12292 GCA_036386655.1 Caulobacteraceae bacterium
CACCGCCTTCGCCTCGCAGAGAGAGGACCGCCCCGCCCGCCCGGCTGCCGCGCGGGCGGCCGAGCGCGCGGGCGCGATCGTGCTGGCGCGCCACGGCGAGCCGGCGCTGCACCGGGGCGTGAAGCTCGACGCCGACGGCTATCGTCGCTGGTGGGCGCGGTACGAGGAGGGCGGGCTGCTCTGCGGGCAGCAACCGCCCGAGGCGCTGATCGAGGTGGCGAAGCGCGCCGGCGTCTGCTTCGCCTCCGTGCGCCCGCGGTCGATACAGACCGCGGCGGCGTTGCGCGAGCAGGGGCAGTACCACTCCGACCCGCTGTTCGTGGAGGCGCCGCTGCCGCCGCCGCCGTGGCCGAAATGGGTGCGGCTGAGCCCGCGCGCCTGGGGCGTGGTCGCGCGGCTGGCGTGGTGGTTCTTCAACCACAACGAGGGGCAGGAGACCCGGAAGGACGCCGAGCGTCGCGCCTCGGCCGCGGCCGCGCGCCTGGCGGAAGCCGCGGAGGCCGGACAGGACGTGCTGGTGGTGGCCCACGGCTTCTTCAACGCCATGATCGGGCGCGAGCTGAGGCGGCTCGGCTGGCGGCGGCGTTCGAGCCAGGGCTACCGCTACTGGTGCGCGCAGAGGTTCGAGCGGGCCTGAGCGCTTCTCGCGTTGCCCGTGCCCGGGCCGCTCGCTAAAGCTGCCCTCGATGACCGACCAGCCTGCAGCGCCGCCCGCCGACGACGTCTCGGCGCTCAGCTTCGAGGAAGCGCTGGCGCAGCTCGAGCGCATCGTGGCCGAGCTCGAGTCCGGCCGCGCGCCGCTGGAAGAGTCGATCAAGATGTACGAGCGCGGCGCGGTGCTGAAGGCGCACTGCGAGGCGAAGCTGAAGGCCGCCCAGTTGCGGGTCGAGAAGATCGTGGTGGGGCCGAGCGGGCCCGAGCGCGTCGAGCCCGCAGAGTTCACCTAGCCATGCCGGTGGCGCCGACCATCGCGTTCGAAGACTTCCTCAAAGTCGACGTGCGCGTGGGCACCGTGGTCCGCGCCGAGCCGTTCCCCGAAGCGCGCAAGCCCGCCTACAAGCTGACCATCGACTTCGGCCCGGAGATCGGCACGAAACGCTCGTCGGCGCAGATCGTGAAGCACTACACGCTCGACGAGCTGCACGGGCGCAAGGTGGCCGCGGTGGTGAACTTCCCGCCGCGGCAGATCGGGCCGTTCATGTCGGAGGTGCTGACGCTGGGCTTCCCCGACGCAGAGGGCCACGTCGTGCTGGTCGGAATCGACCGCGAGGCGCCGAACGGGGGGAGGCTGTTCTGATCCGGCACGAACCCTACACGGTGGCCGAGCGGGTGGCGGAGGTGGCCGACCTCGTCACCGTCGCCCTCGACGAGCTGCTGCCGCGGAGCGACGGGCCGGAGCAGAAGCTGCTGGAGGCCATGCGGTACGCCGCGTTGGGCCCGGGCAAGCGGCTGCGGCCCTACTTCGCGATCGAGACGGCGCGCATGTTCAAGCTGGAGGAACGGCCCATCCTGCGGGCGGCCTGCGCGCTCGAATGCGTGCACACCTACAGCCTGATCCACGACGACCTGCCGTGCATGGACGACGACGACCTGCGCCGCGGCCGGCCCACGGTCCACGTGGCGTACGGCGAGGCGACCGCGGTGCTGGCGGGCGACGCGCTGCAGACCATCGCGTTCGAGATCATGGGCCACCCGGACACCCACCCGGAGGGCTACGTCCGCGCCGAGCTCGTGCACAAGCTGGCCCTCGCGGCGGGGCCGCAGGGCATGGCGGGCGGCCAGATGATCGACGTCTTGGGCCTGGACCAGGACCTGGGCGCGGCGGCGCGCATGCAGCGGCTGAAGACCGGGGCGCTGATCTCGTTCGCGTTCGAAATCCCGCTGATTCTGGCGCGGGCGTCGGAGGGGGAGCGGGCGGCGCTGACCCACTTCGCGCACGACCTCGGGCTCGCCTACCAGATCGTGGACGACGTGCTCGACGTGGAGGGCGACGAGGACCTGCTGGGCAAGCGGGCGGGCGGCAAGGACGGGGAGCGCGGCAAGGCAAATTTCGTCACGCTGCTGGGCGTCGACGCGGCGAAGCAGCGGATCGACGTGCTCGCGGCGCAGTGCAAGACGCACCTGGAAGTTTTCGGGCAGAGGGCCAAATGGCTGCGGGAGAGCGTGGATTACGTGCTAGACCGGCGGGCCTGACTCCGCCTCCCCGGATGATCGTATGCCTGCCCTGACGCCGCTTCTCGACACGGTCGCCTCGCCCGCGGACCTGCGGAAGCTGTCGCCGGAGGACCTGAGGCAGGTGGCCGACGAGCTGCGCGCCGAAACCATCGACGTGGTCAGCACCACCGGCGGCCACCTGGGATCCGCCCTGGGCGTGGTCGAGCTGACGGTGGCGCTGCACCACGTTTTCGACACGCCGGACGACGTCGTGGTCTGGGACGTCGGCCACCAGGCCTACCCACACAAGATCCTCACCGGCCGGCGCGATCGGATCCGCACACTGCGGCAGGGCGGGGGCCTCTCCGGCTTCACCAAGCGGGCGGAGAGCGAATACGACCCGTTCGGCGCCGCGCACGCGGGGACGTCCATTTCCGCGGCGCTCGGCTTCGCGGCCTCGCGCGACCTGCAGGGGCGGACCAACAAGGTGGTGGCCGTCATCGGCGACGGCTCGATGAGCGCCGGGATGGCCTACGAGGCCATGAACAACGCGGCGCACACGACCAAGCAGCTGATCGTCGTCCTGAACGACAACGACATGTCCATCGCGCCCCCGGTCGGCGGGATGAGCGCCTACATGGCGCGGCTGGTGTCGGGCGGCGGCTACCAGAAGATGCGCCGGTTCGGCCGGTCGGTCGCCGAGCGGCTGCCGAAGTCGATGAAGACGGCCGCGAAGAAGGCGGAGGAGTTCGCCCGCGGCATGGCCATGGGCGGCACGCTGTTCGAGGAGCTGGGCTTCTACTACGTGGGCCCGATCGACGGGCACGACCTGAGCGCGCTGGTCCCGGTGCTGCGCAACGCGTCCGAAAACGTCGACAAGCCGGTGCTGATCCACGTCGTCACGCAGAAGGGCAAGGGCTACGCGCCGGCCGAGAGCGCGAGCGACAAGTACCACGGCGTGGTGAAGTTCGACGTCGTCACCGGCGAGCAGGCCAAGGCGAAGAGCAACGCGCCCAGCTACACGCGCGTGTTCGCGCAGGCGCTGGTCAAGCAAGCCGAGCGCGACGACAAGATCGTGGCCATCACCGCGGCCATGCCGGCGGGCACCGGGCTCGACCTGTTCGGCGCCGCGTTCCCGGAGCGGATGTTCGACGTGGGCATCGCCGAGCAGCACGCGGTGACCTTCGCCGCGGGCCTCGCGGCGGACGGGATGAAGCCGTTCTGCGCGATCTACTCGACCTTCCTGCAACGCGGGTACGACCAAGTCGTGCACGACGTGGCGATCCAGAAGCTGCCCGTGCGCTTCGCGATGGACCGCGCGGGGCTGGTGGGCGCGGACGGGCCGACGCACGCGGGTTCGTTCGACATCGGCTACCTCGGGGCGCTGCCGGGGATGGTCCTGATGGGCGCCGCCGACGAGGCGGAGCTGGCCCGGATGGTGGCGACGGCCGCCGCCATCGACGACCGGCCGAGCGCCTTCCGCTATCCCCGCGGCGAGGGCATCGGCGCCGACATGGCCGATCCCGCGGAGCCGCTGGAGATCGGGCGCGGACGCATCGTGCGCGAAGGCACGGCGGTTGCGATCCTGTCGTTCGGGACGCGGCTGCAGGAAAGCCTGCTGGCGGCGGAGCAGCTGGCGGCGCGGGGGCTGTCGGCGACGGTCGCGGACGCGCGGTTCGCCAAGCCGCTCGACGAGGACCTGATCCTGCGGCTGGCGCGCGAGCACGAGGCGCTGGTCACGGTGGAGGAGGGGGCGGCCGGCGGCTTCGGCGCCTTCGTGCTGCACCTCCTGGCCGAGCGGGGCGCGCTCGACAAGGGGCTGAAGGTGCGCACCCTGATGCTTCCCGACGTGTTCCAGGATCAGGACAAGCCCGAGGTCATGTACGCGCAGGCGGGGTTGGACGCCGACGGCATCGTGCGTGCCGCCGTGGCGGCCCTGGGCGTCGGGCGGGCGAGCGCGGGCGGGCGGCGCGCCTAGCAGCGGGCGAAGTAGCGGCGCATCTCGGCGAGTTCGGCGGCATCCGCGTCGGCGGTGAGCGCGCGGCCGCTGTTGGCGACCGACAATCGCCCGGTTCTCAGGAACTCCCGAACGACCGGAGAGGCGGCCGGCAGGCTCGCGCCGAGTTCCGGCTGCGCATTGTCCGGGTCGCGGAACACCTCGCCCGTGGGGCTGGTCGGGAAGCCTTCGTTGAAGTCGGCTCCGACCACCGTGCGCACTGAACCGGACGAGAGGGTGAGGGACGTCCGGTCGCTCGTGGTCCGAGGCGGCGGGAAACGGAACATGCGGAGCGAGCCGGCGTCGCAGTCGATCAGCAGGTCCGTCCGACCGGCCGCGTCCGCGGAGTAGGAGACCATCTGGAGCGGATACATGAAGCGCCAGCCCGGCGCGCCGGACAGCCCAGTGCTCGCGCGGGGCGCCGCCGAGGCACAGGCCGCGAAGAACTGGTCGATCCAGGCGCGCTCGGCGCCCGTTGCGGTGAGCACCTGACCTCCGCCGGTCTCGAGGGAGCCGGCGCCGCGGAAGGACTGCAGCACGGGGTGATCCGCGTCCGCTTCGGCCTCCATGTAGACGCCGCCGTTGAGCTCGTCCGGCTGGGTCGGACCGCGGAGCACCGCGCTCCGGCCTCCTGACGCGATGGCGATGCCTTCGCCGGCCCGCAGTCCGCCCTGGGAGAACTTCACCCGCCCTGAGCCCTCGCGACAGGTCATAGACAGCGCAACATCGTCGCTCTCGGGCGTGCCGTAGACGAGGCTGACGTTCCCCACCTCCCGTGCGTAGAACCACGCGCGGGTGTCGGCGCCCGGATCGGCCAGCGGCGGCCGCGGCATCGGCGGAGCGGCGCAGGCCGCCAGCGCGAGGAGGGCGAGCAGGGACGTGATGCGGATGATCATGGCTGCACAACGCGCACGGCCACGCTTCCGGTTCCGATGAGCCGGCGGCTCGATCAGCTGCTGGTGGAACGGGGCCTGTTCGAGAGCCGGGCGAAGGCGCGCGAGGCGGTGGAGGCCGGCCTCGTTCGCGTGAACGGCCGCGTGGTGCTGAAGCCCGCCGCGTCGGTGGCGGAGGACGCCTCGATCGAGGCGGAGGCGGCGCATCCGTGGGTCGGACGCGGCGCGCTGAAGCTGGAGCACGCGCTGGCGCTGTGGCCGGTGACGGTGGAGGGCCGCGCGGCGCTGGACGTCGGCGCCTCGACCGGCGGGTTCACCGAGGCGCTGCTGGCGCGGGGGGCGCGGCGCGTCTGGGCCGTGGACGTCGGGCGGGGTCAGCTTCACCCGAGGGTGGCCGCCGATCCCCGGGTGGCGAGCCTCGAGGGCGTGGACGCGCGCGCGGTCGATGGGTCGCTCATCGAGGCGCCGGTGGAGCTGATCGTGTGCGACGCCAGCTTCATCGGGCTGGCGAAGGTGCTGCCGGCGGCGCTGGCGCTGGCCGGGCCGGGCGCGGACCTGGTGGCGCTGGTGAAGCCGCAGTTCGAGGTCGGGCCCGAGCGGGTGGGCAAGGGCGGGCTGGTGCGGGACGCGCAGGCGCGGGCCGACGCGGTGGCCGGGGTGCGCGCCTGGCTGGAAGGGCAGGGCTGGACGTTGCAGGGGGAGGCGGAGAGCCCGATCGCCGGCGGCGACGGGAACATCGAGCACCTGCTGTGGGCGAGGGGGCCCGGCTAGGGCTTCTTCGCCGGCTCCGCCTTGTCTTCCGCGGCCACCGCCGCGTCGGTGGCGCGCTCGAGTTGCTGCAGCTTCGCGGGCGTGGGTTTCAGCGGGGCGTTCGAGGCGCGCTTGGCGCCGATCTCCTGCGCGGTGGCGGTGATGTTGAGCGCGCGCTCGCCGGAGCCCGGGTGCGAGAAGCGGGTGTAGGTGGAGCCCGGGTAGTCGGCCCCCATGCGGCGCCAGAAGGTGTTCGCCTCGCTGACGTCGTAGCCAGCGCGCGCGGCGAAATACATGCCGACGTAGTCCGCCTCGCGCTCCAGCGTCAGGCGCGTCTGGCGCGAGCCGCGGGCCGCCAGGCTGTAGAGGTCGACGCCGACGCCGGTGACCGCGCCGATGAGCACGCTGGCGAGCACGCCGCCGACGCGAGCGAGCCGGGTGGAGGCGGCCAGCCGCTCCTTATGGCGCATGGCGTTGTGCGCCATCTCGTGCCCGAGCACGAGCGCGAGCTCCTCGTCCTCGGCCGCGTAGCGGGCCATCCCGGTGGTGACCAGCACGTGCTCGCCGTCGGCGGCGGCGTTCACGTCGTCCATGGGCGCCAGCAGGACCTCGTAGTCGCAGCCGGTCTCCGGCGTGACGGTGATGGTGCGCTCGGTCCCGTCCGCGCTGCGGACGAGCAGCTGGACGGGGCCACGGTCGAAGGCGCGGTCGAGCCGGTCGTTGAGCCGCTCGACCTCCTGGCCGCTCGTGCCCCAGGTGTTGCGGCGCGCCGTCCGGTCGGCGCCGCGCACGCGCTCTCCATTGATGGCCACGAGGCCGTCGCCGGCCTTGAGGCCCGCTTTCGCCGCCGGGCTGTCGGGTACGACCACCCAGACGGAGACGATGTCGCTGACCTCGAAACGATTGCGCGCGGCGGCGCGCAGCTCGCGCGGGAGCTGGGCGGTCTGGAACAGGGTGAAGCCCGGCGCGCCGCCTCGCTTGGCGCAGAGCTCGGCGTTGGCGACGGCCAGGCGGTAGCCCATCACGGTCACCCGCGCCTCGTGGTCGCGCAGCCGGTCGAGGGCCGCGGCCTGGTGGGTTTCCGTCTCGCGGCGCAGGGCCTCCGCCTCGGCGGCGGGCAGGTTCACCTGCGGCTGCACGGTGGCGCAGGCGGTCGTCAGCAGCAGGCTGAAGGCGGTGGTCAGGGCGAGAGCTTTGCGCATCGGAGGGCCGTCCCCGGGTGGCGAGGGTTCAACCTAGCCGAGCTGGGCGCACGAAAAAGGCCGCCCGTTGTCGCGGGCGGCCTCCTCGCAGTTCACGCTGTGGAGCGACTACTCCCAGCCGTAGCTGTAGCTGCGGTCGTAGTAGGTGCTGCGCTGGTAGGTGCGGCGGCCGTAGTACGGCTGGCTGTAGCCGTAGCTGTAGGACGGCCGCGAGTAGCCGTGGTTGTAGCCGTACGAAGGCTGGGCGTAGCCGTACGAGGAGTGGCCGTAGCCGTAGCTCGGCTGGGCGTAGCCGTAGGACTGGTGCCCGTAGCCGTAGCTGGGCTGGCTGTAGCCGTAGCTCGGCTGAGCGTATCCGTACCCGTGCGGCTGGGAATAGCCGTACGGCTGCTGGTAGCCGTAGCCGCCGTGGGCGGGCTGCTGATAGCCGTAGTTGTTGCAGTAGCGCGGGCGGGCGCTAGCGCCCACGACGGCGCCGAGCAGGCCCCCGATGACGGCGCCTTCCTCGCGGGCGCCCCGGGCGGCCACGCCGGAGCCGATGGCCGCGCCCACGCCAGCGCCGACGAGAGCGCCGCCGGCGCCCGCGCCCCGGCACGGGTCGGAGTAGCCGTAGCCGCCGCCGTAGTAGCCTTGCGCGGAGGCCGCGCCCGGCGCGGCGAGCGCGCCGGCCAGCGCCATGGCCGAGACGGCCGCGCCGCCGAGGGTCAGTCGAGCGAAGTTCATCAGACGATCTCCTTCCGGATCTGGGCTGTTAATCATCAAGCGGGGCGGGAGTTCCGCAGCGGGACGCTCGGTCGCGGGCACGTGATCGCGCGGTTCCCTCCAGACGCGAAAAACCCCCCGGCGGGCGCCGGGGGGCTCTTCATGTCTCGCAGGCCTAGCGGGTGCGGTAGGCGGGCGCGTAGCCCGGCCGGTAGGCGTAGCCCTGCTGCACGCGGCAGCCCTGGCGACGGCCGATTTCCTGGCCGACCGCTGCGCCGGCCACGGCGCCCAGCGCGGTGCCTTCCGTCTTCACGCCCCGGGCCGCGACGCGGTTGCCGATCACGGCGCCCACCACGCCGCCGATCGCGGCGCCGCTGATGCGGGCGTTCTTCTGCGGCTGGCCGCAGGGGTTCGACATGTAGCCGCGGACGCTCTGGGCCGAGGCCACCGACGGAGCGGAGGCGACGGCGAGGGCCGGAAGGGCGGTGGCCGCGGCGGCGGCGAGGGCGACGAACTTGCGCATGACTGTACTCCTCGGAATGCTTTGACGGCGGTGCGCCCGCCTCATGTCGACGGCGAATATGGAGCCTCGAGCCTGAACGGACTCTGGGCGCCGTTGTTCATCTCGGTTCATGTGACTGAACGGCGCACGCGAAAACGGCTCCGGCGGGCGCCGGAGCCGTCCTCGTCAGGCGGTGAGAGGGCTCACCAGCCGCGGCCATAGCCGTAGCTCGGCTGACGGTAGCCGTAGGAGGGCTGGCGATAGCCGTACGACGGCTGCTGCTGGTACCCGTACGAGGGCTGCCGGTACCCGTATGAAGGCTGGCGGTAGCCGTAGGAGGGCTGGGCGTAGCCGTAGGACGGCTGGCCGTAGGCGTGCTGGCCCGTGTCGCAGTTGCGGCGCTTGCCGACCTCGTTGCCGAGCAGCGCGCCGGCAGCCCCGCCGACGACGGCGCCGATGGTGCGGTTGCCGGAGCCGGCGACCTCGCTGCCGACCACGGCGCCGATGGCCCCGCCGATGACGGCGGTGCGGGTCTTCGCGTCGCTGCACTGGCCGTAGCCGTACGATTGGGCCGACGCAGCCGACGGGATCGCGGCGACGGCGAGGAGGGCCGGGACGGCGGCCGCGGCGGCGGCGATACCGAACTTCTTCATGGGATGTTTCCTCCGATACTGCCGGAGGGACTCCCCGGCTTAGAGGCTCATCTTCTGCGGCCGAGCCTGAACGGCCGCTTGTGCGCAGTGTTCATCTACGTTCATGTCCGCGGCCCATGCGCCGGGCCCGCCCCAAAGCCTTCAAGCCGACCGCGCCGCCGGTCGAACTCACGGTCACCGCCGTGGGCGCGCAGGGCGACGGCGTGGCGCCGCGGCCGGGCGGCGGCTCCCCCGTGCACGTGCCGTTCGGCCTGCCCGGCGAACGCGTCAGCGCGCGCGTGGAGGGCGGGCGCGGCGAGATCGTCGAGCTGCTGCAGGCGAGCGCCGATCGGGTGGCGCCGGTGTCGCCGCACTACGGCGAGTGCGGCGGCTGCGCGCTGCAGCACTGGGGGCACGCCCCGTACCTGGCGTGGAAGGCGGAGCAGATCCGGCTGGCGCTGGCGCGCGAGCGGCTGGAGACGGAGATCGGGCCTGCGTTCGCGGCGGGACCGGGGACACGGCGGCGGCTGGCGCTGCACGCGCGGCCCGGGCGAGGCGGGATCGCGCGGCTGGGGTTCAAGGCGAGGCGGTCGTGGGACCTGGTCGAGGTGGAGGTCTGCCCCATCGCCGACCCGCGGCTGGTGGCCGCGTTCCCGGCGCTGCGGCGCCTGGCGGCGGCGTTCCTGGAGCATCCGAAGTCGGCGCCCACGCTGCACGTGACGCTGACGGAGACGGGCATCGACGTCGACGTGACCGGAGTAGAGCGGAAGTCCGGCGGGCTCTCCGCCGATGCGCGGCTGCGGGCCGCACAAGTCGCGCAGGACGCCGAGTTCGCGCGCGTCACCATGAGCGGCGAGATGGTCTACGGCGCGCGGCAGCCGATGGTGCGGTTCGGGCCCGCAGCGGTGGCGCTGCCGCCCGGCGGATTCCTGCAGGCGGTCGCGGCGGCGGAAGCGGCGATGGCGGACGCGGCCGTGGAGGCCGCGCGGGGCGCGCGCAGGATCGCCGACCTGTTCTGCGGCGCGGGCGCTTTCACCTTCCGCCTGGCGGAGGTCGCGCCCGTGCTGGCGGCGGACGCGGCGGAGGAGGCGGTCAGCGCGTTGCGTGCGGCCGTCGGCACGGCCCCGGGCCTGAAGACGATCGCGGCCGAGCCGCGCGACCTGTTTCGGCGGCCGCTGTCGGCGGCGGAGCTGAAGGGCGTGGACGCGGTGGTGTTCGACCCGCCGCGGGCCGGTGCGGCGGCGCAGGTTCCGGAGATCGCCGCGTCGCGAGCCGGCGTGGTGGTGGGGGTTTCGTGCAACCCGGCGACCTTCGCGCGGGATGCGCGGGTTCTGGTGGACGGCGGCTTCCGACTGGAGACTGTGACGCCGGTGGATCAGTTCCTGTGGTCGCCCCATATCGAACTGGTGGGCGTGTTCAGGCGGTGAGATGAGCGAGCTTCGAGCCAAGCCGGCGTTCCGCGCCGAGGCCGCCCGACAGCGGGCGACCGCGGCGGTGAAGGCGGCGTGGTGGACGGCCGCGGGTGCGGCGGCCCGGCGGCTGGCGCGGCCTGGCGAGGGCGAGGACGTCGGCTTCGAGAGCGAGGCGCCCAAGCCGCCGAAGCACGCGATCCGCGAGGCCTACCTGGAGGCGTTCCGGAAGGAGCGGGAGGACGTGGCGGCGGGGCTGTACCCGGCGCTCGACGGCCCGCTGCCGGGGCTGCAGACGCTCGACCGCCTGCTCGACCTGCTCAACGACGCGCGCGCGGTGGACGCTCGGCGGCGCCGGCGCGGCGGGGTGGAGGCGCGCGCGGAAGCGCCCTCGGACGCGTACCCGGCCTACTACCGGCAGAACTTCCACTATCAGTCGGGCGGCTGGTTCACCGCCGACAGTGCACGCCGCTACGAGGCGCAGGTGGAGGCGCTGTTCGCGGGCACGGCGGCGGCGATGCGCCGACGGGCGCTGGCGCTGCTGGCGCGCGCGCTGCGGGAGCGGGACCAGCGGGGGCTCACGATCCTGGACGCGGCCTGCGGGGCGGGCGCGATGCTGGGGGACCTGCGCGGCGCGTTTCCGCGGGCGCGAGTGCTCGGGCTGGACCTCTCGGCGGCCTACCTCGAGGAGGCGCGGCGGCGGAGCGGCGCGCCGGCGGTGCAGGGCAACTGCGAGCGGCTGCCGTTCGCGGACGCGAGCCTCGACGCCGTCACCTGCGTGTACCTGTTCCACGAGCTGCCGCCGAAGGTGCGGCCGGTGGTGGCGGCGGAGCTGGCGCGGGTGCTGAAGCCCGGGGGCGTCCTGGCGCTGGCGGATTCGGTTCAAGCGCACGACGCGCCCCAATTCCGGCGTATGCTGGAGGCCTTCCCGGCCTACTTCCACGAGCCCTACTACGACAGCTACCAAGCGACGGATGTGCCGGCGCTGTTCGCCGACGCGGGCGTGCGCCTCGCCGGCAGCGACAAGGCGTTCCTGACCAAGGCGTGGCTGTTCCAGAAGGCCTAGCCGAACAGCGCGAGCTGGTCGCCGCTGCGGGGCGGGACACGGAACAGGGAGAGGTCGTGCGGCGGGGCGCGACCGGTCATGCCCAGCCGCTTCTTCGCCTTGCGGAAGCGGTCGGCGATCAGGTCTGCGACCGGTCCTTCGCCGACCTGGCGCTTGCGCCATTCGGGATCGTAGTCGCGGCCGCCGCGCGTCTGGCGGACCAGCGACATGACCCGGCGCGCGCGGTCGGGGTGGTCCGCCTCCAGCCACTCGCGGAACAGGTCCTTGATCTCCAGCGGCAGGCGCAGGAGCACGTAACCGGCATCGAGCGCGCCGGCCTCTTTCGAGCGCTCGAGCACGGCTTCGATCTCGTGGTCGTTCAGCCCCGGCACGATCGGCGCGACCATGACGATGGTGGGCACGCCGGCGTCGGTGAGCCGGCGCACGGCGTCGAGGCGACGCTCGGGCGTGGCGGCTCGCGGCTCCATGGAGCGGGCGAGCTTTCGGTCCAGCGAGGTGATGGAGACCGCGGCGTGGGCGAGGTTCGCCCCGCCCATCGGACCCATGAGGTCGAGGTCGCGGGTGATCAGGTTCGACTTGGTGATGATGGAGAACGGGTGGTTGAAGCGGCTCAGCACCTCGATGATCCCGCGCGTGATGCCGAGCTTCTTCTCGACCGGCTGGTAGGGGTCCGTGTTGCCGCCGATCTGGATGTTCTGCGGCACATAGCCGGGCTTCGACAGCTCGCGCTCGAGCAGGGCGGCCGCCTCCGGCTTGAAGAACAGCTTGCTCTCGAAATCGAGGCCGGGGCTGAGGCCCATGTAGGCGTGCGCCGGCCGGGCGTAGCAGTAGGTGCAGCCGTGCTCGCAGCCCCGGTACGGGTTGATCGAGCGGTTGAAGCCGATGTCGGGGCTGTCGTTGGTGGTGATGATCACGCGCGCCTTCTCGGCGGTGAGCGTGGTCTGGAGCTGCTGCGGCTCCTGATCCTCGGCGGTCCAGCCGTCGTC
>DASVVG010000025.1:0-1574 GCA_036386655.1 Caulobacteraceae bacterium
TGCCGTTCTCGCCGCCGAGTCGGCTGGTGCGAGTTCTCCGCCCGGTTGTTCAGCCCTTTGTGCTGCCGGTGCTCAACGCCGGAGCTATGTTGGAATTTGGGTGACGCGCTGATCAGGCGGCGGTCTTCTCTGGCGCGTTGATGACCTCGACGCCGTTGCGGAATGTGACGCCTTGGATGACTTTGGGCAACTGGTTTTCACCTTTCAGCCGACGCCAGGATCTGGCGGCGGCCATCACCAGCTTGAAGACCATCAGCCGGGCCGTGTCTTGCGATAGCGCCCCCTTGGTTCGGACGGTGCGGTGCCTGACCGTGGCGAACACGCTCTCGATCGGATTGGATGTGCGCAGGTGATCCCAGTGTTCGGCTGGGAAGTCGTAGAAGGTCAGCAGTGCATCGCGGTCCTTCACCAGGCAGGTGACCGCCTTGTCATACTTTGTTCCATACTTCTCGGCGAAGACCGTGATCGCCACCTCGGCCGTCGCTCGGTCGGGGGCTGTCCAGATCTCCCGCAGGTCGGCCTTGGCCGCCGGCTGAACGGACTTGGGCATCTTGTCCAACACATTGACGGTCTTGTGCACTGTGCAGCGTTGGTGGCGTGTCGTGGGGCAGACCTCCTCCAGGGCCTTCCAAAAGCCAAGTGCACCGTCGCCGGTGGCCAGTTCAGGGGTGATGGTGAGGCCGCGCGCCTTGAGGTCAACCAGCAGTTCCCGCCAACTCTGCGCGCTCTCACGCATGCCGACCTGGAAACCGATCAGTTCCTTTTTTCCCTCAGGGGTCGCACCGATCAGCACCAGCATGCATTCGGCCTGAGGCTCCATGCGCGCCTGCAGATAGACCCCGTCCGCCCAAATGTAGACATACCGCCGGGCTGACAGGTCACGCCGCTGCCAGCGCGTGTAGTCGGCCTCCCACGCGCCACGCAGCCGCGCGATCGCCGACGGTGACAGGTTCGGCGCGTCATGCCCCAGCAGGGCCGTGAACGCCTCCTGGAAGTCGCCCATCGAGACGCCGCGCAGGTAAAGCGTCGGCAACAGCGCGTCCAAGCTTGGCGTCCGTCTGGCCCAGCGCGGCAGGATCGCCGAGGTAAAGCGGATGCGCGCCGCACCCGTTTCAGCGGCACCGCGGTCACGTAGCTTCACCCGTCGCACTGCAACCGGGCCAATCCCGGTCTGGATCACTCGCTCCGGCCCGAACCCGTGCCGCACCAGGCGCTCGCGCCCGTCCGCCAGTCGCTGATCCTTCATCGTGGCCAGAAAGGTTTCAATTTCCGCCTCGATCGCCTGGGCGAGCAGCTGACGGGCGCCGCTCCTCAGAATGGTCGTCAGCGGATCCTCAAGCGTCTCGGGCTTGCGCAGAGAGACAACAATGCTATCGCTCGTCATGGCGTATCGCTCCTTCGAGAGGTTTAGGCGGGCTTCCACCCGCTTCGATACGCCGCCTTGTTCAGGACGCCATCACCCAGTTTCGGCCATAGCTCCCTTTCTCGCCAACGACCGCACACTCGCTGATCCGGAGGTGGTCAAGGTTGAGCTGAGAGGGCGCATATTGCTGCGCATCATCAATAGCTCATCA
>DASVVG010000026.1:0-3981 GCA_036386655.1 Caulobacteraceae bacterium
GTCGCGGACCACGCCCCACGCGAGGAACGCTCCGGCGAGGCCTAGGCCTCGCCGATCGTCTCGAACATGCAGGCCGCCATCGAGTCCTCCGGGTTCTTGCCCTTGAGCAGGAAGTCGAAGGCGGGATGGAAACGGTCAGCCGCCTCGACGGCGCAGTCGATCATCGAGGCCGCCTGAGCGAGCGTGGGGCGGTCGCCGGTCGGCAGGCTCATGGAGTGGCGGTAGATGATCTCGCCGTCCTCGGTCCACACCTCGAAGTGGCCGAGCCAGCAGCGCTGGTTGATCAGGCTGAGCAGCTCGTAGGCCGCTGCGCGGCGGGACTTCTGCACCCGCATGTCGATCGACAGGCACAGCTGGAGGCAGTCGGCCTCCGGACGCCAGGCGAACCACAGCTCGTAGTCCTTCCAGTCGCCGGCCAGCGCGAAGGCGAGATCGCCGTCGTCGGTGCGGTCGAAGGTGAGGTTCTCGGCCGTGAGGACGTGCTCGACGACGTCGAGGGGGTCGTAGCCCAGTTCGGCGTCTTCGTGCGGGGTGTCCATCAAACAGCGCGTCCTTCGGCGCACCGGGACGGGCGTGCGGCGCAACTGCGCCGACTCGTCCCTGAATCAGAGGCTATCTGCTTCGCGGCCTTCGCCCAACGGCCGTCACGCACGGGGCGAGCGATCAGGACGATTGATCGGCTGTGAGGCGTTCAAGCAACGCGCGAAGTTGCGCCACTTCGGCCTTGAGGGCCTCGTGCTCGTCGCGCCGGACGAGGTCCAGCTCGGCGGCGAGCCGATCGGCCTGGGCGCGCATGGCGCTCTTGGCTTCTTCGCCGGCCGCCTGGGCCATGCCCACGGCCGCGGTGGAGAGCTTGGCGAGCTCGTCGAGAAGGGGGTTCCGGGTGTGCATCGCCCTTGCATATAGGAGTCGGCCCGGGCTCTCGATAGGCCGCCCGCGCGCTGCTACACCTCGCCGCGCCTGACCTGAGGGACCTCCGCGTGCCGTTTCCAGACTTCGACCCGGTGATCTTCCAGATCGGGCCCTTCGCGCTGCGCTGGTACGCGCTGGCCTACGTCGCCGGGATCATCCTCGGCTGGCTCTACGGCGTGCGGCTGATCAAGTCAGAGACGGTGTGGCGCGGCGGGAACCCGCCCATCACCCAGCAGCAGGCGGACGACCTGATCCTCTGGATCACGCTGGGCATCATCCTGGGCGGCCGGCTGGGCTACGTGCTGTTCTACCGGCCCGACCTGATCTGGCGGAACCCGCTCGAGGTGCTGCAGATCTGGAACGGCGGCATGGCGTTCCACGGCGGCGCGCTCGGCGTGATCATCGCCGTCAGCATCTATGCCTGGCGGCAAAAGGTGGACCTGCTCAGGCTTGGAGACCTCGTCGCCCCCTGCGTGCCCTTCGGGCTGTTCTTCGGGCGCATCGCCAACTTCATCAACGGCGAGCTGTGGGGGCGACCGACGGACCTTCCGTGGGGGGTCATCTTCCCGAGCTCCGGCGATGGGCTCGCGCGCCACCCCAGCCAGCTCTACGAGGCGGCGCTCGAGGGACTGGTGCTGTTCGGCATCCTGTTCTGGGCCACCCACCGAGCCAAGCTGCTCCCGCAGAGGGGCATGGTCGCGGGGCTGTTCCTGTTCTTCTACGGCGTGTTCCGGATCGGGGTGGAGTTCCTGCGCGAGCCCGATCAGCACATGCCCGCCGAGCTGCGCGGCTTCATGACCATGGGCATGCTGCTCTCGATCCCGATGGTGCTGCTCGGGCTCTGGTTGATCCTGCGGGCGCGGCGGGAGCCCCTGCCCGCCCCGGCGGAAGCGTCCGCCGACGCGGCATGAGCCTGGAGGAGCGGCTGAAGGCCCGCATCCGCCTCGACGGCCCGATGACCGTGGCGGACTACGTGACCGCCTGCCTGCACGACCCGCAGGACGGCTACTACGCGGTGCGGCCGCGGATCGGGTCCGAAGGCGACTTCATCACCGCGCCGCTGATCTCGCAGATGTTCGGCGAGCTGCTGGGGCTCTGGGCGGTGGAGACCTGGCGGCGGCTCGGCGCCCCCGAGCGGTTCCGGCTGGTCGAGGTGGGGCCGGGCGACGGCACGCTGATCGACGACGCGCTCAGGGCGGCGCGGCTGGATCCGGCGTTCCTGCAGGCGGCCGAGCTGGTGCTGGTCGAGCCGAGCCGTCCCTTGAGGGCCGTGCAGGCCCGCCGGCTGGCGGGAGCGGACCTGGAGCCGCGGTGGCTGACCGACATAGGGGCCCTCGAGGCCGACCTGCCCGTCGTGCTGATCGCCAACGAGGTGCTGGACTGCCTGCCGGCGCGCCAGTTCGTGCGGACCGAAGACGGCTGGGCGGAGCGGCGGGTAGGGCTGGATGCCGCGGGGGCGCTGACGTTCGGACTGGGGCCGGCCGAGCCGGTGGCGGCGCCGTTCCCCGTCCGGGCCCGTGAGGTGGTCGAGATCGCGCCGGCGCAACAGGCGTTCGGCCGGACCCTCGGCGAGCTGGTCGGAGCCGCCAGGGGGGCGGCGCTGCTGATCGACTACGGGCGGGGGCGGCCGGAGCCGGGCGACACGCTGCAGGCGCTGCGCGGGCACCGGAAGATCCCGCCCCTGCAGGCGCCCGGGCACGCCGATCTCACGATGTGGGCGGACTTTCCGGCCGTGCTGAGGGCGGCGCTGGGCGGCGGGGCAGACGTGACCGAGGTGATCGGTCAGGGCGCTTTCCTGAAGGCGCTCGGGATCGAGGCTCGCGCGGCGGCGCTGGCGCGGGCGAACCCACAGCGCCAGGGCCTGCTGTCGCGACAGGTCGCGCGGCTGACCGCGCCTGACCAGATGGGCGAGTTGTTCAAGGCGGCGGCGATCTTCGCGCCGCGGAGCCTCGCCGTCCCAGGGTTCGAGGCTCGCCGGTGAGCGGAGTGACCGCCCTCTCCTCCCCGCTGCTCGCGGAACTGCCGGGGGTGCGGCACGCCTTCTTCACACGGCGCGGCGGCGTCTCGACGGGCCTCTACGAGAGCCTGAACCTGGGGCGCGGGTCGAGGGACGATCCGGCGGCCGTGCAGGAGAACCGGCGACGGGCCGCGGCGCACTTGGCCGTGGAGCCGGCGGCGCTGCTGGCCTGTTTCCAGATCCACTCCTCCAGGGTGCATTTGGCGGACGCGCCCTGGGGCGACGCGCGGCCCGAGGGCGACGGGGTGGTCACCCGCACGCCGGGGCTCGCCTGCGGGGCCCTGGCCGCGGACTGCGCGCCCGTGCTGCTGGCCGATCCGGAGGCGCGCGTGGTGGGCGCCGCGCACGCGGGGTGGAAAGGGGCGCTGGGCGGCGTGGTGCAGGCGGCGGTCGAGACGATGGTCGGCCTGGGCGCGGCCCGCGAACGCATCCGCGCTTCCGTGGGGCCGTGCATCGGGCCCGAGTCCTATGAAGTGGAAGCGGATTTCATGGAGCGGTTCACGGCGGCGGCACCCGCGAACGAGCGCTTCTTCCGCCCGGGCGCGGCCGAGGAGCGACGGATGTTCGACCTCCCGGGCTACGTGCGGGCGCAGCTGGCGGACGCCGGCGTCGAGCGCGCCGAGTGGATCGGGCGGGACACGTGCGCGGAGGAGGCGCTGTTCTTCTCGAACCGCCGCGCCTTCAAGCGGGGCGAGGCGGACTACGGGCGGCTGCTCTCGGCCATCGTGCTGGCGTGAGCGGTTGTGCGGGGCGGCTGCGCTGCTAGAAGCCGCGCAATAGCGACACTGAGGGTCCGATGAAGCTGCTGGCCGGCAACTCGAACCGCACCCTGGCGCAGGCCGTGGCGGACAACCTCGGCATGTCGCTGACCCGGGCTCAGGTCCGCCGCTTCGCCGACGACGAGATCTTCGCCACCATCGAGGAGAACGTCCGCGGCGAGGACGTCTTCGTCCTGCAGTCCACCTCCTTCCCGGCCAACGACAACCTGATGGAACTGCTGATCTGTATCGACGCCCTGAAGCGGGCGTCGGCGCGGCGGATCACGGCCGTGA
>DASVVG010000027.1:0-7775 GCA_036386655.1 Caulobacteraceae bacterium
CTGGACACCGTGCTGGCCGCCGACGTCGAACGGGCGGTCCTGCTCGAACGCCTCGAGACCGCGGAGCCCGAGGATATGGGCGACATCTACGCCCGCCTCATCGATATCGACGCCGACAGCGCCCCCTCGCGGGCCGCCGAGATCCTCGTCGGCCTCGGCTTCACCAACGACGACCTCGCCCGCCCGATGGCGGAGTTCTCCGGCGGCTGGCGGATGCGCGTGGCGCTGGCCGCCGCCCTGTTCGCCGAGCCCGACCTGCTGCTGCTCGACGAACCCACCAACTATCTCGACCTGGAAGGCGCCCTCTGGCTCGAGGCGCGCCTGCGCAAGTACCCGCACACGGCGCTGATCATCAGCCACGACCGCGAGCTGCTGAACAACTCCGTCGGCCACATCCTGCACATCACCCAGGGCAGGCTCGAGCTCTACACCGGCGGCTACGACGACTTCGAACTGCGCCGCGCCGAGAAGCTGCGCCTCCTCGAGGCGAACCGGGCCAAGGTCGAGGCGGAGCGCGCCCACCTCCAGTCCTTCGTCGACCGCTTCCGGGCGAAAGCCTCGAAGGCCGCCCAGGCGCAGTCGCGCATGAAGCGGCTGGCCAAGCTGCCGCCGGTGAACGTGCCCGCGGACGAGCGCGTGGCGCCCTTCACCCTGCCCTCGCCGCCGCGGCCGCTGGCCCCGCCGCTCATCCGGCTGGAGAAGGCGTCGGTCGGCTACGACGGCAAACCCGTGCTGCGGAACCTCAACCTGCGCATGGATGTGGACGATCGCATCGGCCTGCTCGGCGTGAACGGCGCCGGGAAGTCGACCTTCGCCAAGATGATCGCCGGCGCCCTGCCCATCCAGCAGGGCGAGTTGCACCGCGACCGGAAGATGAAGGTGGGCTGGTTCCACCAGCACCAGATCGAGGCGCTCGACCCGACCGACACCCCGCTCGAGATCGTGCGGCGCGCGATGCCGGACGCCAGCGAGTCGAGCCGCCGCTCCCGCCTCGCGCAGTGGGGCCTCGGCTTCGACAAGCAGGAGACCACCGTCGCCAACCTGTCGGGCGGCGAGCGGGCGCGCCTGCTGCTGAACCTGGTGGCGATGGACGCGCCCAACGTCCTGATCCTCGACGAGCCGACCAACCATCTGGACATCGACAGCCGCCGCGCCCTGCTGGACGCGCTGAATGACTACCAGGGCGCGGTGATCCTGATCACCCACGATCGCTCGCTGATGGAACTGGTCGCCGACCGCCTGTGGCTGGCGGACGAGGGCACCGTGCGGCCGTTCGAAGGCGACATGGACGACTACGCCCGCCGCGTGCTGGAGCGCGCCAAGGCGGCCAGCCGCGCGGGCACGAACGGCAAGAGCCCCGCCGCGGAGAGCCGCCTGGCGCGGGCGAGCAGCAACATGGCCGAGCTGGAGGTGGCCGCCCGTCCGGCCGATCCCCACAAGGCCGCCGAGCTGGCGCGCCGCATCGAGCGGGCGCGCCAGACCCTGGCCCAGGCGGAGGCGGACTGGATGGACGCCGCCGCGGCTTACGACGAGGTCGCCGGCGCCGCCGCCTGATCCGGGCACACCAGCGGGCCGCCGAGCGCCGCCTCGACGTAGGGGTCGCGCCCCTTGCTATACGCCGCCCACGTCCAGTCCGCCTCGCGGTCCGGCGCCAGCGTCGGGATGTTCAGGTCGATGTAGAGCAGTTCCTTCGCGACGGGCGGCGGCCCCATCGAATAGGTGTGCGCGCGGTCCGTGTAGTGCATCCGCAGCTTCGAATTCGGCAGGTCGACGTTGCCGCCCTCGGCCCAGAACACCAGCCGCTCCCCAGGATTGGCGCCCACGAAGGTCGCGCGTGACTCCTGCTTGAACCAGGCGGCCGGGTGCATCCCGGCGGAGAAGGTGCTCGGGCCCAGCAGCACCGTCGTACCGCCCCGACGGTGCGCCACCGGCGAAAGCGCCAGCGCCTCGATCAGCGTCTTCCCGCGCAGGAGGTCGCCGCCGGTGTTGAACCGCAGGTCCACGATCAGCTTCCGCGGCGGCTGCGCGGCCATGTCTGCCAGCAGCCTGGGGCCGAACACGCTGAGCGGCTCGCGCGGGTCGTCCTGCGCGCGGTTGAACTGCAGGTAGACCGTCCCGCCCGCGCACCGAAGCACTCTGTAGTCGGACGCGGCGCCGGCCAGCGAGGGCGGCAGCGGCACGCCCTCCAGCACATGCTTCCAGCCCTTCACGGCCGGGTGCGCCGGCGACAGGAACCACCAGCTCTCCTCCGGCGCGTTGCGGCGCTCGAACGCCGCCGGCGACAGCCGCACCTTGCGGGTCCCCCGCGCGTCGCGGACCGCGAAATCCACCGTGGCGGCCGCGACCACGCCCTGCGCCATCAGGGCGTCGGGGCTGCTAAGGGCGTAGCTCGCCATGTACCCCGCCCAGGGATCGTTTCCGGCGAACAGCGGCCGCACCATCGCCTGCGCTCGCTTCACCGGCACACCGCCGATCGCGACCACCTCCGCCCCCAGCATGGCCTCGCCTTCGCCCTGCGCCGCGACCACGCGCCAGCCGTCGGCGAACTTCCAAAGGCGGATCGGGTAGCGGCGCCAGTAGCCCCGGTTGCGCAGCAGGTAGGCGCGCGTGTGGGCGTTGTCCGAGAGCGCGGCGATGCGGGCCAGCTCGGCCGTAATCTCCAGTTCCGTGGCGCTCTCGACCCGCGCGGACAGCGCGTCCAGCCGGCGCTCGGCCTCCGCGCGGGCCACGGGCGAATAGCTGAGGTCCTTCGGCAGCCAGGCTTCCCGGGCGACTTTCAGGTCCTCGCGCCAGCGGGATGCGTGGTCGTCCTGCGCCGACGCGGGCGCGACGCCCAGCAACACCGCGACCGCGGCCGCCCAGATCGACTTCATGCTTCGCGCTCCTCGACTGCAGCGAAGCTAGACGAAGCCGGGGCACTGGCGACTTAAGCTTAGGTAACCTCGGCTAGTCGCGCCGGAACCGCTCCAGCGTCTCGGACGCCGCCTGCTTGTGCTTCGGCTTCACGTGGTTGCCCACGAGGTTCAGCAGCGCGAACAGAACCGCCGCGTCGTCGGTGAAGCCGATGCCCGTCAGCACGTCCGGCAGCACGTCCGTCGGCAGCACGAAGTAGGCGAGCGCCGCCACCATCAGCCCCTTGGCCCGCAGCGGCGTCTCCTCGTCGCGGGCGCTGAACCAGACCGACAGCAGCTGCTTGGCGAACGGGATCTTCGCCGCCACCCGCCGCATCTTGGGCCAGAAGCCCTTCTGCACCCGCACCTCGTTCACCCGCACCGTGGCGGGCACCAGCGCGCGCGACGGGTCCAGCGGCGCCATCGGGTCGAACGTCGGTTTGGCTTCGCTGGCCATGCTGGCTAAACCCGCTCGCTCCCGCCGAGGTTCATGAGGGCTCCCATGCGTCTTTCGTCAGACATCGCCGCCGTGGTCACCGGCGCGGCCTCCGGGCTGGGCGAGGCCACAGCACGCGCCCTGGCGAGTCAAGGCGCGCGGGTCGCGGTGTTCGACATGAACGCCGAGCGCGGCGGGAGCGTGGCGCGCGAGATCGGCGGCGTCTTCTGCAGCGTGGACGTCACCTCCGACGAGGGGGTCCGCGCCGGTTTCGAGGAGGCCCGCGCCGCCCACGGGCAGGAGCGCATCCTGGTCAACTGCGCCGGCATCGCCGTGGGCCAGAAGACCGTCGGCCGCGACAAGACCACCGGCGAAATCCGCTCGCACGACCTCGCCGCGTTCGAGCGCGTGATCCGCATCAACCTGATCGGCAGCTTCCGCTGCGCCTCCCTCTCCGCCGCCGGAATGGCGACGCTGGAGCCGCTGGAGGACGGGGAGCGGGGCCTGATCGTCTCCACCGCCTCGGTGGCGGCCCAGGACGGCCAGATCGGCCAGGCCGCCTATTCCGCCTCCAAGGGCGGCGTCATGGCCATGACGCTCCCGATGGCGCGCGACCTGATGGGCGAAGGCATCCGGGTGAACACCATCCTGCCCGGCATCATGATGACGCCGATGATGGCGGGCATGCCGCAGAACGTGCAGGACGCGCTCGCCGCCTCGATCCCGTTCCCCAAGCGCCTCGGCCGGCCGGAGGAGTACGCCTCGCTGGTCTTGGAGATGGTGCGGAACAGCTACCTGAACGGCGAGAGCATCCGTCTCGACGGCGCGATCCGCATGCCGCCCCGGTAAGAAAAAGCCCCGCTCCGGTGGGGAGCGGGGCTGATCCGGATCAGTAGGTCCGGGGATAAGGCTGGGCGTAGGGCTGCTGGTAGCCCGGCTGCACCGGCCGCGGGATGCGCGGCCCGAGGTTCTGCACGATCTGGCGGGCGTCGAACGCGCGGGCGTCCGCGGGGGCCGGGCCCCGGCCCATCATGATCTCAGCCGAAGCCTCGTAGCGGTCGATCTCCCGCACGTCGTAGCTGCTGCGGCCGAAGCTCGAGCCCCAGAACGGATCATAGAACGGATCCATGTACCGCCAGCCGTACGCCGGCCGGTAGTAGCGCCAGCGCGGGCTCCAGTAGGGGTAGCCGCCGAATGCGTAGCGCGAGCTGCTGAAGAACGGGTCCGGGTCGGCCCGATAGGTCACGTCCCGCTCCGTGGCGCGGTTCACGGCCACGAAGTGGTCGAAGCCCTGTTGCAGGGTCAGCTCGGCGGCGCGCAGCAGCAGGCTGTCCTCGACCTGCTGGCGCGAGGTCAGGCTGTTGCCGGCGAAGGTGACGCGCCAGCGGTTCTGCTCGAGCGGAACTTCGTAGAAGCCGTTCTGCGGTCCGGCCGCGGTCAGCTGGGCGGGTTGGTAGGGCGTCGCGGTGGCGCAGGCCGCCAGGCCCGCCGCCAATGCGATCGCCGCTGCGGTCAGCAATCGCTTCATGGGGAAACTTCCTTGCATCTCAATCCCTCTGCACCGGAAATGGCCCCGTAAGGCCCCGGTTCCAAGGGGGAACGAGGGTGCGACACTTAGGCGGGCGGCGCAGCGCGCGCCGGCCGTCAGTGCAGGCGGCTGATCACCCCCGCGATGCGCACGCGCGGCGCCCGCACCTCGCCCACGGCCGTGACGTTCACGGAGTGGATCACGGCGTCGATCTCGCGCCGCCAGAACTCCAGGAACTGGTGCACCCGCGGGTAGTCCGGCGCGAGGTCCAGCGTCTGCCACATGAAGCGCTGCAGCAGGGAGGGGTGGTCGGGCATGTAGTAGATCACTTCGGCGGTGGTCAGCCGCTTGCCCCTGAGCTGAGCTTCGAACTCGTCGCTCATCCTCGCTCTCCTCGCGAGGCCCTTCGGCACAGGCCGAATGAAAGCCTCCAGGCGATTGCGCGCCCGGGATGGTGAAAAGAACGTGAATACAACGCGTTGGCAGTCTTCAGGTTTCTCTGCTGCTAAGCTCCGAGCAGGATGAGCGCCGCCGCGGTCAGCAACAGCAGCCCGACCACGGTCGAGAACCCGCGGCGGAAGCGCGGGCTGGTCATCCGCCGCGACAGCGCCGCGCCGCCGACGCCGTAGGCGCTCATCGCGATCACATCCATGCCGATCACCGCCGCGGCGAACATCACCATCTGCGGGACCGCCGGCCGGCCGACGTCCAGGAATGGCGGCAGCACCGCGACGAAGAACAGCAGCGCCTTGGGGTTGGTCAGCTGCACCAGGAAGCCGTCGAAGAAGGCGGAGCGCCCCGGCCGCACCATCACGTGCGAGGGCCCGGCGTCGGCCTGCGCCCGCAAGGCGCCGCGCAGCGACTGCACCCCGAGCCAAGCCACGTAGACGGCTCCCCCATAGGCCAGCCAGCGGAACACGACCGGATAGGCGGCGATCAGCGCGCTCAGGCCGAGCGCGGCGCCGGCGAACCAGACGAGCGTGCCCGTGTTCAGGCCGGCCACCCCGACCAGGGCGGCGCGCTTGCCCTTCTGCATTCCCGTCGCGACGGAGAACAGGTTCGCCGGTCCCGGCGTCCACGCCATGACGAGCATGACGCCGAGGAAGGCGGCGTAGAGTCCGGGGTCGACGGGGAGGGTCATGGGGCGGGGGCTCCTAGCCCGCGCCCCGCGCCCTCACAAGCGCATCAGGGCCGACCGGGCTCCGTGATGATGATTTCGCACTTGATCTCGCCGCGCCGGCACTGATCGCGCAGGCGCTCGGCGTTGCGGCGGATCTCGTCGATCTGCGGCCGCAACGCGTCCGTCTGTCGGCGCGCGTCGGCGGCTCGGGCGTGCGCGTCGCGGACCAGCCGGTCGATGTCGGCGTGCGGCATCACGGTGACGCGGTCGGCGTCCACGAAGGCGAAGCGGCGCGCCATCTCGGCGGCCCGGCGACCTTCCGCGGCCGCGCGACGTCCTTCCTCGGCGGCTCGCAGGCCTTCCTCACGGGCGCGGCGGCCTTCCTCACGCGCGCGGGCGCCGGCTTCGCGAGCCATCCGCCCGGCTTCACGCGCGGCCTCCGCACGTGCTCGACCCTCGGGGGTATTGTCGTGCTCGATGCGGATGTTGGTGCCCGGGCCGGTGATGATCACCGTCCGGCGGCCGTTCTCGTTGCGGTCGATCACCTTGTCGCCGCGCGCCTTCGCGGACGCGATCATCGCGTCGAGGTTCTGGCCGTGGAGGCGCGGCAGCGGCGGTACGGGCGGGATCGGCGGCAGCGGGGCCATGAACGCGCGCGGCGGCGCGGGCGGCGCCGGCGGCAGGGGCGCTGCCCAGGCGCGGGGCGCTCTCGGAGCGCTGAAAGCGTACGTCGAGCCCGGCGACACGCGGACCACGTGGACCTCGCGCGAGCCGTAGGCGTGGTGTTGGGGCGTCGTGCAAGCTGCAGCCAGAGCGGCCGCCGCGCTCGCGAGCAGAACAGGCTTCCAGGTCATGGCCGTCTCCCGTCAGGTGGCGGGAAGATGAACCGGCGCCGGCCGCCGTGGTACTTAAACCTTCGTAATACCCGCGACTTGGCCGCAGCCGCCCGAAAGCAACCGACCCCGCCGGCGGCCGTTCCACCTGCAGGAGGAAGCTCGGCCGTGCCGTCTTCGGTGATCCGCGACTACAGCTACGATCAGGCGCGACGGGTGCTGACCATCACCTTCGTCAGCGGCGACACTTACGACTACTTCGACGTTCCGCGCGACGTGTACGAGGATCTGCGGGCCGCCGGGTCGAGAGGCCGCTACTTCGCAGCAAGCATCAGGAACCGCTTCAGCTTCCGCAGACGGCCCGGTGACGAACAGGGGCCGAGTGATCCGCCGAAGGAGCCGCAGCCTGCACTCCCCCGCGGGCCTGTTTCGCCGCGCGGCTTCCTCAGCGCCGCGCTCGAGCGGCCGCAACCCCGCCGTTCGCTGGACCTGCGCGGTCGCCGGAGGTCTCCCGCCCGGCGGCGGGAAGACACGGACGCCCGGCGCTAGCCCTTGCGGTCCCGCTTCGCCGCCACCCGCAGGCGCAGCGCGTTCAGCCGGATGAAGCCCGCCGCGTCGCGCTGGTCGTAGGAGGACGAGCCCTCTTCGAACGTGACCAGGTCCTGGTCGTAGAGCGCGTACGGGCTCTCCCGACCGATCACCGTGGCGTTGCCCTTGTAGAGCTTCACCCGCACCCGGCCGGTGACGTGCTCCTGGCTCTTGTCGATCAGCGCCTGGAGCATCTCGCGCTCAGGCGAGAACCAGAAGCCGTTGTAGATCGCCTCCGCGTACTGCGGCATCAGCCGGTCCTTCAGGTGCATCGCGCCCCGGTCGACCGTGATGCTCTCGATGCCCCGGTGCGCGGACAGCAGGATCGTCCCGCCCGGCGTCTCGTAGACCCCGCGCGACTTCATGCCGACGAACCGGT
>DASVVG010000028.1:0-11100 GCA_036386655.1 Caulobacteraceae bacterium
CACCATTTCACCCGACCGGGCGTAGACGGCACGGTCGACCACCCACAGGTTTCGCAGGCCGCTTGAGATGATCGCCCCGTTGAGGACGGGAAGGTTCCGGGGACTCGCCTCGAAGGCCACCACCAGCCCGGTGGGCCCCACGGCCCGGGCGGCTGGCACCGCGAGACCGCCGATGTTGGCGCCTACGTCGAAAACAATGTCGCCTGGCCGTATGACGTCCCGGAGGGCGTCTTGAACCGACGCTTCGTAGGCTCGATTCTCCTGCCAGCCGCCCGCCATGAGCTCGGCTCTCTGCGCACTCGCAGGTGTCTCTCGCGCGGTGACACGCCGGAGGAGCGCCGCCATTGCCGGGGCGATCCACTTCGGCTTTGTTTCAACGCCCGCGATGACCTGAGCTGCGTACAGCCTCGCCCCCTCTGTCAGCGGGTGATCGAACGCCGCCGAAACAAGCTCCTGGACAGCCTCCTCGGTCCGACCGATCTGATGCAGTGCGGCCCCGCGATTCCACTTCAGCCAGTAGGGCTCGGCGCCCATGTCCTCGGCCACGTCAAACGCGCGCAAAGCCTCTTCGTAGCGGGCCAGACCCGCGAGACAGACGCCCCGGTGGTATTCCACGTCGCAGTCGCGGTCGGGAGGAGCCATGGCCTCTAGGAGGTCCAGCGCTTCAGCGTAACGATGCTGCGCGATCAAATTCTCCGCGCTCACGGTCAGCGCCCCAAGCCGCCCGGAGGGGAGCTGGACTCGCGGACGCACGTTACCCGACAAGCTCCCACGCTCTCTTGCACCTCTGAGGCCCCTCGGCCTACGCGAAGATCGCCAGCCGACCCAGCGGGATGCGATCACTAGTTTCAATCTACACGCACAGCAAGGCAGCGGCTGCCGGGCGGCGGAAAGCAAATTGCCCTGGGAGGGTCTGCCGCCACGGCGCCCGCTCCGCCGTCGAGCCGGTCGTCGCCCGCGCCCCCGAACAGCTGGTCCGCGCCGCCGTTGCCGATCAGCCGGTTGGCGGCGGCGTTGCCGGTCAGCCGGTCGTTGGTGTTCCCGGCGTACACGTCCTCTACGTTGCTGAGCGTGTCGTCCGCCGAAGCCGGTGTTTTGCGCGGTGGTCAGCGACAGGTCGACGGTGACCGCCGAAAGGGACGCCGAGTAGTCGACCGGTCGACCCCGTCCCCGCCGTCCATGAAGTCCTCGCCCAAACCGCCGTCCATCGTGTCGGCCCCGGCACCGCCCCGGATGATGTCGTTGCCGCCCAGGGTCGCGAGAAGGTCGTCGCCGCCGTTCCGTCGATCTCGTCCACCCCGTGGCCGCCGATGACCGCGTCGACGTTCGCGCCTCCGCACACGCGCGAGCCGAGGTTTCCGACGCCCAGCAGCTCGACGTTGCCCACGGTGAAGGCGTTGGCCGTGGGCGCCGTCTGATCGAGGTAGATAACCGGCGCGAACACCTCGTCGAACTCGAAGAAGTCGACGATGTCGGTCCCGGTCTCGCCGTCGATCACCACGTTGGTGAGCACCGTCCCGTACGATCAGGAAGTAGTCGTCGCCGGCGCCCCCGTTCGCGGTGTCGCCGCTCGCCACGAAGAAGGTGTCGTCGCCGTTGCCGCCGGACATCGTGTCGGGTCTTCCTCGCCGTCGATCAGGTCGTGCCCGTCGCCGCCGGAGATCTGACGCTGCCGGTCCCGCCGGTGATGAAGTCGTCGCCGCCGCCACCGTTCAGGGTGTCGTTGCCGCCGAGGCCGTCGATCTCGTCCGCCCCGCTGGTCCCGGTGATGTTGTCCGCGCCGGCGGTGCCTGTGAAGATGGGCACGTCTGTATCCCCTGATCCTGAATCGGTCCTGGGATCAGGGCTAGCAGAGTTCTACCGCAGGCTGCAGGCTGGCGGCGCCGCGACGCTGCGTCGCGGTGCCTGTGGCTCAGGCCGTCCAAATGTCGGCCGCCGTCATCGTCGTGCCGGCGGCGAAGGTCGCCAGCAGGACCGGGCCGGCGGCGCCGGCGCCGTCCTCGTCGTACCAGAGACGGTGATCGTCGCTGTCCCACAGGAACTGCGGGCCCGAGCCCGTGCCCGCGGGCGCCGTGCCGGAGACGAACTGCGCGTCGAGGATGCGCCCGGGCGTCTGCACAGTGAAGCCGAACCAGTACTGCGAGGCGAACACGATGTCCTGCCCCGAGACGAAGTCGGCAATCGTGTCGCCCCCTTCGCTCTGCTGCAGGAAGAAGAAGGTGTCCCCGCCGGTCCCCCCGGCCAGGTAGTCCACGCCGCCGCCGCCGTACAGGTTGTCGTCGCCGCCGTAGCCGAACACGTAGTCGTCGCCGAAGAACCCGTAGACCTGGCCGCCGCCGTCGTGGCCGACGATCACGTCACTGAAGTCGGACCCCCACAGGTTCTCGATGGAGCCGTAGCCATCGCCCGCCGCCTCGCCGGCGTTGGCCGCGGTGTTGCGCATGTCTGCGATCACGCCTGACAGCGCGTTGCGGTAGGAGGCCGCATCCAGGCCGTCGCCGCCGTCCAGCCAGTCGCCGCCGGCGCCGCCCTCCAGCAGGTCATGCCCCGCGCCGCCCACCAGCCCGTCGTTTCCGCCGCCGCCGAACAGCCAATCGTTGCCTGCTTCGCCGTAGAGCACGTTGCCGGCGTCGTCGCCGCCCATCAGGTCGGCGTGTCCCGAACCGATGATGCCTTCGATCGAGGCGTAAGTGTCGCCCACCGCGTCGCCGGTATTCAGCCAGGGTCCTGCCAGGAACACCGTCACGGACGCGCCGGCGCCAGCATAGTCCGCGAAATCAAAACCCGCGTCGCCCTGGAGCAGGTCGCCCCCCGATCCGCCCCCGAGCCGGTCGTCGCCGTCGCCGCCGAGCAGACTGTCGTCAGCAGCGGCGCCGATCAGCCTGTCGTTCCCGGCCTTCCCCTCGAGCGTAGACCCCGCCAGCACGGGCGCCGGCACGGGCGGGGTCGCAGCACCCGCCACCGAGAGGTGCAGCGTGTAAGCCGCGCCCGCGAGCAGCGGCACCGCGGTGGTTTGTCCCTCCGCCGTCCAGCGCCCGACCGCGACGTAGTAGGTGCCGGGCGCTGCAAAGGTGTAGGCGATCTGCGAGTCGGTCCTCGCGCTGCTGCCGGCGTCCCCGCCCGCGTCGTCGTTGGAGACGATCCGTGTTCCAGCGGCGTCGTACAGTTCGATCCACATATCGGCGGCGTTGCCGCCGTCGATATCGAAGATCGCGCGCGCGCCCGCGTTGGTCACCGTGAAGGCATAGTACTCTAGCCCGCCGCCTGCAGCTGTTGCGCGCACCGTGGCGTGGGGGATCGTGGTGGCGTGCGCGATCTGCCCGTTCGCGACGAGGTCGAACGTCCCGTCCACCGACAGCGCCGCGTCCCGGCTGTGGTTCGCCTGAGACTGCGCCTTCACCAGGTCGGGAAGGTCGGCGCCGCCCCCGCTGCTGACGATGTTGGCCGCCGCATACATGGTGTCGGCGCCCGAGCCGCCGATCGCCCGCTCGATGCTGGCCCCATAAGCCACCGCGACGTTGCCGATCAGCCCCCCGACGTTTGAGAAGTGGCCCTGCCGCAGGTCTATGACCTGGTCCTGGGCGTAACCGGAAAAGTCGAGCGTGTCGAAGCCGCCGGCGTCCCAGACGGCGAAGATCATCGCCGGGGTCCCGCTCCCGGCCGAGTAGACGTCCCGGCCGGTGTTCGAGTTGAAGCCGTAGGTGGTGTCGCCCGTCCGCGTCGTCATGTTCGCGCCGTACTGACGCTGGACCGCCGTGATGTCGTCCAGCATAGGCGCGGCGCCGCGCCAGCCGCCGAAGTTCGCGCCGGTGTTCGCCTCGCTGAAGTAGCTCATCACCGAGTACTGCCGGCTGTCCTCGTAGTACTCGGCGTGCGTGGGGTAGGTGATGACCTCGTCGTCGCTGGCGTCGTAGGCGCCCGGGTGGGCCAGGCCGATCGCGTGGCCGATCTCGTGCAGCAGGGTGCCGCGGCCGCCGCTAAACGTCGGCGTGATGTTGTTGGCTTGAGTGATGTTGAACCAGAGGTCCCCCGCCACGGCCCCCGGATCGGTCGATCCGGGATAGTTCGCGAAGGCCGCCGCGCCCGGCGCACCGGCCGTGTAGTTGGCGAACAGCATGGTGGCGGTGTCGGAGTAGGCCGCCTCGCCCAGGAGGCCCGAGCCCACCCGCTGGAACGTGATGTTTGCCACGTCCGCCCATACCTGTAGGGCGAGTTCCGCCGCTTGGATCTGCAGGCTGTTGAAGCGCTCGAAGCCGCTCGTCTGCTCCTCTCCCTCTCCAGGCATGGTGGCCGGAGCGGTCGAGCGGAAGGCATAGGTCACGACGGCGCCGGCGCCCCACGTCACCCCGGGGCGGGCGACCTGCTGCGCGCCCGCGTCGGGGTTGAGCGAAGGCTTCCCGTTCCCCGTTCCCAGCCCGCGCTGGTCGTCGTTGAAGTAGAAATGAGGTCCGTCGACCCGGCCGCCGTCGCTAGTGAAATTCGTACCGAACGGCTCCCGCAGGAACGAAAAGGCTCTGCGCGACATCCCTGGCTCCCGCTGCTGTTCGACGAGTTTGGACCGATCCCCTAGAATGGAGCATGCTGTCGAACCTGTCGCCTAGGCTGAGTGTCACAGGACTGGGGGTCCTCGGCGCCGCCTTAACACTCGCCTGCTCCCCCGGCGGCTCGACCAGCGCCGTCGCCTCGACGCCCATCCCCCCGGATCCCACGGCCTTCACCGGGGGATGGACGTTGCACCGCGGCGATGGCGGCGCGGCCTCCTGCCCTCTGGTGCTCCTGGAGCGGCCCGCGCACCGGCCGCCGCGGACGGGTCGCGCGGTGGAGGCCTCGCCCGCCTGTCTCGCGCGGCTGGGGCTGAACCTCGCGCTCTGGCGAGCCGAGGGCGACGGTCTCGTCCTGGACGGCGAGGATGCGGCGGACGTCCTCCTGTTCGCGCAGCGCGACGCGCGGACCTACGTCGCGCGGGGGAGCGACGGGCGGGTGCGGTACGTACTCGTCCGCCGGGCCCGCTGAGGCTCGGGCCGCCGCCGCGCCCGACCTTTTCCCCGCCCCGACCCGGCGCAGGATCGGCGCGGAATCGCTCGAACCCATGCACCTCAGGCTTATCGGCATAACGGCCGCGGCCGGCGCCTTCCTTGGCGGGGGCACCGCGCTCGCTGCAGCTGCGCCCCTCTCACTCGGCCACGGAGCAGTTTGCCGCGACCGACGTCGTCTTCAGACGCAGGCGGAACAGGCGCAGTCCACCGGGCACGGCCCCGCGGTTAGCACCTTCCGCGTGACCGACGTGCTGAAGGGTCTGCCGCTGAACACGATGCGAGTGGCCACCGACTGGACGGCGCCGCCTGTGGCGTGCCCTTCAAGGCCGCGTTGACCCTGTTGGGGTTCGCCGGCCGCGACCCGAAGGGGAATGGCCGACGAGCCTCTGCTCCTGCCGCGCTTCTGGCAAGGCGAATACCGCCGCGCCGCGGCAGCGAGCCCGTGGCGGTCTCGCCCCGACGGTTCTGAGAAGCATGGTGGACGCGGCTGGGATCGAACCAGCGACCCCTACGATGTCAACGTAGTGCTCTCCCGCTGAGCTACGCGTCCGGTCTCGGGAGGCGCGATATAGCCCCTGCCCCCGCGGGGGCGCAAGCCGGGCTCAGGCGGCGATCATCCGCTCCACTTCGGAGACGATCTCGCGCAGGTGCACGGGCTTCGACAGCACCTTGGCGCCTTCCGGCGCGCGCGACCCGGCGGCGAGCGCCACGGCCGCGAAACCGGTGATGAACATGATGCGCAGGTCCGGCGTGCGCGCCGCGGCCAGCCGCGCCACCTCGATGCCGTCCACGCCGGGCATCACGATGTCGGTCAGCAGCAGGTCGTAGGGGCCGTCGCTCAGCGCTTCGACCGCCTCTTCGCCGTCGGCGCAGACGCGCACGGCGTAGCCCGCCTTCTCCAGCGCGCGCGCCAGGAAGCCGCGCAGAGAGTCGTCGTCTTCGGCGAGGAGGATGCGAGTGGTCATGGGCTCGTGCGGGGGCGTGGCTCGGGAATGCCGCAGGGTAAGGGCCGACTGTAAACCGATCATAAACCGTGGCGCGACAGCCGCGGCGCCGCACCCGCCGCGTTGCCCCGCCCCTGCGGCTGGCGGATATAGGCCGCGATGCGTCCCCTCCCGCCCTTCGAGGTTGTCCGCCCCGGCGAGTCGGCGACGCCCCTGGTCCACGCCTCTCCGCACTCCGGGCGGATCTATCCCGCCGAGCTGCTGGAGGCCTCCGCGCTCGACGCAGCGGCGATCCGGCGCTCGGAGGACGCGCTGGTGGACGAGCTGATCGCGGGGGCGCCTAGCTCCGGCGGGGTGCTGATCAAGGCCACGTACGCGCGCGCCTACATCGACGTGAATCGCGAGCCCTACGAGCTCGACCAGGCGATGTTCGAGGACGAGCTGCCCGCCTTCGCCCAATCGCGGACCGCACGCGCCGCCGCGGGCCTGGGCTCCATCGCCCGCATCGTCGCAGAGGGGCAGGAGATCTACAGCCGCAAGCTCACGTTCGAAGAGGCGCGGCGGCGGGTCGAGGACGTGCACGCGCCCTGGCACGCCGCCGTCTCCGAGCTGCTGGACGAAGCGCGCAGCCGCTTCGGCGCGGCGCTCCTGATCGACTGGCATTCGATGCCGTCCGGCGCGGCGGGTCCGGCCCGCCGCGCGCCGGATTTCGTCCTGGGCGACCGCTACGGAGCGGCGTGCGCGGGCGCGGTCACGCGGCTGGTGGAGCGGGAGCTCGAGGCCCGGGGCTACGTCGTCACGCGCAACGCGCCCTACGCCGGAGGATGGTCGACCGCGCGATACGGCCGTCCGGCGGAGGGGCTCCACGCCCTGCAGATCGAGATCAATCGGGCTCTGTACCTCGACGAGAAGCGGCTCGAGCCTCTACCGGGCGCCGAGCAGCTGAAGGTCGACCTGAACCGATTGTTCGGCGCGCTCGGCCGCTACGACTGGTCCGCGACACTGCGCTGAGCGCAGAAAAAAGCCGCGCCCGAAGGCGCGGCTGAAGTCTGTAGGGAGGAAAACGCCAGAAAAGGCGGCGGCGTCGAAACGCCGCAGCACCAAACTAGGGTGCAGCGCAGCAGGAGACAACCCCGAAACCCGCTGCGTCGCAACAAATTCATCAGCGGATGATATTCCTCGGCCCGGCTGGCGCGAACCGCTCCGGTGGCGTATTAGGCCCCCGCTCCCCACCTCTTCGCCCTGCCCGCGCGGCCTTTCCCGCGCCTTTCCGCACGTCCGGTCGCCTGAATGAACCTGAGAAACATCGCCATCATCGCCCACGTCGACCACGGCAAGACCACGCTGGTGGATCAGTTGCTGGCCCAGTCCGGGGCTTTCCGCGCCAACGAGGCGCACGCCGAGCGGGCGATGGACTCCAACGACCAGGAGCGCGAGCGCGGCATCACCATCCTGGCCAAGTGCACCAGCGTGCTGTGGCACGGGGAGGCCGGCGACACGCGGATCAACATCATCGACACGCCGGGCCACGCCGACTTCGGCGGCGAGGTGGAGCGGATCCTGGGCATGGTCGACGGCTGTCTGCTGCTGGTCGACGCCGAGGAAGGCGTCATGCCGCAGACCAAGTTCGTGCTCAGCAAGGCATTGAAGCTGGGGCTGCGGCCCATCCTGGTGCTGAACAAGGTCGACCGGCCGCACGCCGATCCGGACCGGGTGCACAACGACACCTTCGACCTGTTCGCCGCCATCGGCGCCACGGACGAGCAGCTCGACTTCCCGCACGTCTACGCCTCCGGCAAGAACGGCTGGGCGACGCTCGACATGAACCAGCCGAGCGACACCCTGGCGCCGCTGTTCGACCTGGTCGTCCGCCATGTGCCCTCGCCGAAGGTGGCCGAGCGCAAGGACGAGCCGTTCCAGATGCTCTCGGTACTCATTGAAAGCGATCCGTTTTTGGGTCGCCTCCTCACGGGCCGCATTGAGAGCGGCCGCGCGATCGCGGGCCAGCCGATCCACGCCCTCTCCCGCGACGGCAAGGAGATCGAGCGCGGCCGTATCACCAAGGTGCTCGCCTTCCGCGGCCTCAAGCGCCAGCCCGTCGACGAGGCGGTGGAGGCGGGCGACATCGTCGCCATCGCCGGCCTGTCCAAGGCGACCGTCGCCGACACGCTCTGCGCCATGGAGCTGAACGAAGCCCTGCCGGCGCAGCCCATCGACCCGCCGACCATCAGCATGACCGTGTCGGTCAACGACAGCCCGCTGGCGGGCCGCGAGGGCGACAAGGTGCAGTCGCGCGTCATCCGCGACCGCCTGCTGAAGGAAGCCGAGTCCAACGTCGCGATCCGGGTCAGCGAGACCCAGGGCTCCGACGCTTACGAGGTCGCCGGTCGCGGCGAGTTGCAGCTCGGCGTGCTGATCGAGAACATGCGCCGCGAGGGCTTCGAGGTGTCGATCAGCCGCCCGCGCGTGGTCTACCAGACGGGCGAGAACGGCGAGCGGCTCGAGCCGATCGAGGACGTGGTCATCGACGTCGACGACGAATTCACCGGCATCGTCATCGAGAAGCTCTCCGCCCGTAAGGCCGAGCTGAAGGACATGGGGCCCTCCGGCGCGGGCAAGACCCGCATCACGCTGTCGGCCCCATCGCGCTCGCTGATCGGCTACCAGGGCGAGTTCCTGACCGACACCCGCGGCTCGGGCGTGCTCAACCGCGTGTTCAGCCACTACGAGCCTTACAAGGGCCCGATCGACCAGCAGCGGAAGGGCGTGCTGGTCTCCAACTCCGACGGCGAGACGGCGGCCTACGCGCTGTGGAACCTGGAGGAGCGCGGCTTCATGTTCATCGGGGCCGGCGAGAAGGTCTACCAGGGCATGATCATCGGCGAGAACTCGCGGTCCGACGACCTCGACGTGAACCCGATGAAGGCCAAGCAGCTCACCAACGTCCGCGCCTCCGGCAAGGACGAGGCGGTGCGTCTGACGCCGCCGAAGCGCCTCACCCTCGAGCAGGCCATCGCCTACATCGAGGACGACGAGCTGGTGGAAGTGACGCCGAAGAACATCCGCCTGCGCAAGCAGACGCTGAACCCCAGCTTCCGCAAGAAGCGGATCAAGGAAGACGCGTAGCCGACGGCGGCATGCACGCGCGGCGGCCTCAGGCCGCCGCGCGGCACATGACCGACCGGACGGCCTCCGCAAGCTGACTCGGCCTGTAGGGCTTGCGCAGCAGCGGGGGGCCCTCGCTGCTGCGTCCGAACTCCTGCTCATAGCCGGAGGTCAGCAGCACCGGGAGGTCCGGTCTCAATCGCCCGGCTTCCATGGCGAGATCCCGGCCGCTCATGCCGCCCGGCATGACCACGTCGGAGAACACCAGGTCGAACGGCTGCCCGGAAACCAGGGCGGCCACGGCTTCCGCCCCTGTGCGCGCTTCCACCGTCTCGAAGCCGAGCTCCTCCAGAACCATCCGCGCATAGGCTCGCACCAACTCGTCGTCCTCGACGAGCAGGACGCGCGAAGACGATGATCCGGCCGCGACGTGCACGGGCGTGGGCTCCGCCTGCTCGGCCTGCTCGCCGCGCCAGAGCGGCAGGAACAACCGAACGGTGGTCCCGGCGCCCGGTTCGGACTCGATCTCAGCGCTGCCGCCGGACTGCTTCGCGAACCCGTAGACCATGCTGAGGCCGAGTCCCGAGCCCTTGCCTGCCTGCTTGGTCGTGAAGAAGGGCTCGAAAGCGCGCGCGGCCACCTCGGGCGGCATTCCCGCGCCGCTGTCCCTGACCGCCAGCATCACGTACGCGTCGGCGCCGGCGGCCTTGGCCGCCGGGCAGTCCCCTGGCGCGACGACGGCTGTCTCGATGACCAGCCGGCCGCCGTGGCCCATGGCCTCCCGGGCGTTGATCGCGAGGTTGAGCACAGCGGCCTCCAGCTGCACCGAGTCGGCGGCGACCGGGCCCGCGGCCGCGCCGGGCCTGAATTCGATCTCCACGTGCTCGCCCAGGGTCCGCTCCAGAAGCGTGCGCATACTCGCAAGCAGGTCGTCGATCTCCACAGCTTCGGTCCGCAGCGTCTGTCGTCGCGCGAACGACAGGAGCCGCGACGTCAGGTCCGCGCCGCGCTCGGCGGCGCTGCGCGTCAGCGCCGCGAGTTCGCCCAGGGGTTGCCCCTGCAGGCCCTCCTCCAAAATCTCCGCGTTGCCGAGGATGACGGTCAGCAGGTTGTTGAAATCGTGCGCGATGCCGCCGGTGAGCTGGCCCATCGCCTCCAGTCGCTGGCTATGCTGCAGCCGCTCCTCGAGCTCGATGCGTTCGCTGACGTCGCGGCCGATCAGGTAGAGCAGACCGTCCTCCGGCGAGAAGCGTCCCGCCCACTGCAGATGGACAATGGAGCCGTCCTTGTGCCGGTGCCGGCGCAGGTACTGGCCGCTCGGCTCGCCCTCCACCAGGGCCTGCAGCTTGCTCCCCGAGGCCTCGACCTCCTCAGTCACGATAAAGTCGGCGACGGGGCGGCCGACCAGCTCGTCCGGACGGTAGCCGAGCACGGCCTCGCACCCCGGGCTCATGTCCACGAAGGCTCCGTCCGGATCGACGGTGCAGATCAGGTCCGTGGAAATCTCGGTGAGGCGACGGATGCGGTCGGTCGCGGCGCGCGCCGCGGCGTCCAGGCGGCCGAGCTCGCGCTCGCGCATCACCTGCTCGGTCACGTCCCGGATGGTGACGGAAATCCCGTTCGGCGTCGGGAAGACGCGGTCGCTGTACCAGGCGTTGCGCTCCGGGTGAAAGACCACGAACTCGGACGGCTCGCGCGCGGCGGCGGCTTCCTCCAGCCTGAGCCACAACTCGCTTCCGGAGATCTCAGGGAAGCAGTCCCAGAGCACATTCCCCACGAGCTCCTCGTGTGAGCGCCCGAACATCTGCTCCGCTGCCGGATTGCAGTAGACGAAGCGCCATTCGCGATCGAGCGAGTAGAATGCGTCCGCGATGGTCCCGAGGATCCGGTCGGCTTCCGACTTGGCGGCGTCCAGCTGGTCGCGCGCGGCGCGGACCTGCTCCAGCAACCGGCCGTTCTCGACGGCCAGCGAGGCGATCTGGGCCATGTGAACGAGGGTGGACTCGTCGGCCGCG
>DASVVG010000029.1:0-1736 GCA_036386655.1 Caulobacteraceae bacterium
CCACCCAGAGCACCTCGTGCCCGACATCCGGCTGCAGGCCGTCGAGGGCCAGGATGACCCCGCGCTGCCCTTTCAGCACCCGCCGCAGCCGGCGCGTGTCGGTCAGGTTGGCGGCGAGCAACTCGTCGTAACGGTCAAGCAGGTTGGTGACGCTGCGCTCAGCGATCTCCACCCCGCGCCCGCGCGAGCTATGGCCGAAACTGGGTGATGGCGGCCTGAGAAAGGCGGCGTATCGAGGCGGGTGACAAAGCCTGCCGGAACCTCCCGAAGGAGCGATACGCCATGACGAGCGATACCACCGTTGTCCCCCTGCATCAGCCGGAGACGATCGACGATCCGCTGACGGCCATCCTAAGGAGCGGCGCCCGCCAGCTGCTGGCCCAGGCGGTCGAGGCGGAAGCCGAGGCATTCCTGGCGACGATGCGGAAGCTGCGGCTGCCGGACGGGCGTGAGCGCCTGGTGCGGCATGGTCTGGGACCAGAGCGCCTGATGCAGACCGGAATTGGCCCGGTCGCGGTGCAACGGGTGAAGCTGCGTGACCGCGGGGCTGGCCCAAGCAGCGAGCGCGTCCGCTTCACCTCGGCGATCCTGCCGCGCTGGGCACGGCGGACGCCGAGCCTGGATGCGCTGCTGCCGGTGCTCTACCTGCGCGGAGTCTCGATGGGTGACTTCCAGGAGGCGCTCGGGGCGCTGCTGGGCAAGGACGCCCCGAACCTGTCGCCGTCGGTGATCGCCCGGCTGCGAGGCGAATGGGAGGCGGACCACGGGCGCTGGCAACAACGCGACCTGTCAGCCCGGCGGTACGTCTACATCTGGGCGGACGGCATCTATCTGCAGGCGCGGATGGAGCCGCAGGCTGAATGCATGCTGGTGCTGATCGGAGCGACGCCGGAGGGCCGAAAGGAACTGCTCGGCTTCCAGGTCGGCCTGCGCGAGAGTGCGCAGAGCTGGCGGGAACTGCTGGTCGACCTCAAGGCGCGCGGCCTGGTCATCGCGCCCGAGTTGGCCACCGGCGACGGGGCGCTTGGCTTCTGGAAGGCGCTGGAGGAGGTCTGGCCCACGACCCGGCATCAGCGCTGCACCGTGCACAAGACGGCCAACGTCTTGGACAAGCTGCCGAAGTCGGTCCAGCCGGCGGCCAAGGCCGACCTGCGCGAGGTCTGGATGGCGCCCGACCGCACCACCGCCGCGGCGGCGATCGAGACCTTTGCCGGAAAGTACGGGGCCAAATATGCGAAGGCGGTCACCTGCCTGCTCAAGGACCGCAACGCGCTGCTGACCTTCTACGACTTTCCTGCCGAGCACTGGGATCACCTGCGCACGTCCAACCCGATCGAGAGCGTGTTTGCCACCGTCCGGCACCGGACGGTGCGGACCAAGGGCGCGCTGTCGCAGGACACTGCACGGCTCATGGTGTTCAAGCTCGTGATGGCCGCCGCCAAGACCTGGCGCAAGCTGAAAGGAGAGAACCAGTTGCCCAAGGTCATCCAGGGCGTCACATTCAAGGACGGCGTCGAGGTCATCAACACGCCAGCGCAGAACGCCGCCTGATCACCGCGTCACCCAGATTCCGGCATAGCTCTCAGGTTCGCCAGCGACAGGCAGAAGCGTCTGCAGCCGTGCGATATCTCCGCAAAGTGCCGCGGCAAGCAACTCAGCCTCTCTAGAGGTGCTCATCTCACCGCCTCCGCTAGTGTATTGTTCAGGTAGCGGCACGCTAGTCACCGACAGCGGCA
>DASVVG010000030.1:0-13271 GCA_036386655.1 Caulobacteraceae bacterium
CGTCAGCAGCGCGGCGGCGCAGGCGGCCAGAAGCGGCTTCAGCATACGAACCTCTTTTCAGTCATCGTGCTCGACCTCCGCCGTGATCGCGACCCACGGGTGCTTGCGCCGCTCCCAGACGGAGAAGCGCGGCGGCGGGAAGGTCGGGTCGGCGAAGGCGCCGAGCGGCACCGCGACCACCCCGGGGAACTTGTCGAGCTCGTAGGCGACCGTGGAGCCGCACTCCGGGCAGAAGCGGTAGGTAGCGGTCGCGCCGCTGTCGGCGATGCGCGTCCAGCTCCTGGAGGCGCCGGTGACGGTCACCTTGTCGGTGGGGAAGCGCGCCTGGGCGGCGAAGGCGCTGCCGCTGCGGCGCTGGCAGGCGAGGCAGTGGCAGACGGAGATGCGGACCGGCACGCCTTCGCACCGCGCCTTGAGCTGACCGCAGCGGCACTCGGCGAGGCGCGTCGTCATCTCACTCGGCGGCGATGACGGGGGGCGTGAGGCTGGCGGCGGCGCGCTCGGCTTCGAGCTGCGCCGCACGGTCTTCGACCAGGCGGACGATGTGTTCGACCATGCCGTCGTTGCCGAGCTTATGGTCGGGCTTGCCCGTGACGTAGACCAAGCCCGCGCCCTTGCCGCCGCCCGTGAAGCCGATGTCGGTGTACAGCGCCTCGCCCGGCCCGTTGACGACGCAGCCGATGATGCTGAGCGACATCGGGGTGGAGACGTGGGCGAGCCGCTCCTCGAGGGTCGCGACGGTCTCGATGACGTTGAAGCCCTGACGTGCGCAGGAGGGACACGCGATGATGTTCACGCCACGGTGGCGCAGGCCGAGCGACTTGAGGATGTCGAAGCCGACCTTGATCTCCTCTACCGGGTCGGCGGCGAGCGAGACACGTATGGTGTCGCCGATGCCGCTCCAGAGCAGGTTCCCGAGGCCGATGGACGACTTGATCGTTCCGGCGCGCAGCGGCCCGGCTTCCGTCACGCCGAGATGCAGCGGGCAGTCGATGGCGTCGGCGAGCAGCTGGTAGGCGGCGACGGTGAGGAAGGCGTCCGACGCCTTCACGCTGATCTTGAACTCGTGGAAGTCGTGGTCCTGCAGGATGCGGGCGTGGTTGAGCGCGCTCTCGACCATCGCCTCCGGGCAAGGCTCGCCGTACTTCTCCAGCAGGTCGCGCTCGAGGCTGCCGGCGTTCACGCCGATGCGCATGGAGCAGCCGTGGTCCTTCGCGGCCTGCACCACGTCGCGCACGCGCTGCGAGTTCCCGATGTTGCCGGGGTTGATGCGCAGGCAGGCGGCGCCCGCCTGGGCCGCCTCGATCCCCCGCCGGTAGTGGAAGTGGATGTCGGCCACCAGCGGGACCTTCGCGGCGCGCGCGATGGTCCGGAAGGCGGCGGTGCTTTCCTCGTCGGGGCAGGAGACGCGGACGATGTCGGCGCCGGCCTCTTCGAGGGCGCGGATCTGGTCGATGGTGGCGCCCGCGTCCGAGGTGGGCGTGTTGGTCATCGACTGCACGGTGATCGGCGCGCCGCCGCCGACCAGCACGTGGCCGACGCGGATCTGGCGCGACTTGCGGCGCTGGATCATGCGCCAGGGGCGCACGTGCGCGAGGTCGGAATGGGCGGCGCTCACGGTGCGAATTTAGGCGCGCGGCGGCCGGGCCGCCAGCGGCTCAGCGGGCGAGCTGCTGGAGCGAGACGACGGCGCCCGCCAGCTGTCCCTTGAAGCGGCCGAAGGCGTAGACGTCCACGGCCTCCGGCTTCGAGACCTCGACGGTGTAGCCGGGCGCGGGCGGGCTCCGCCACGAGTCGCCGGGCGACAGGTGCCGGGCGAAGATGATCTGGCCGCGCGGGTCCTTAACGATGACCGCCACGCCGCTGCGGGCGACGAGGGAGACCGTCTGGGCCGGAGCGCCGGCGCCGTGGGCGACCGGCCTCACGCCGTTGGCTGTGGCGGGCGGCGGCGCGGGCGGCAGGGTCACGGTGTTCACCGGCATGGCGCCGGGGATCTGCAGCGGGATGATCTCGCCCGCGGCGAAGGCGTCGAGGCCGGGCGTGACGTAGGGCGCGGGCGTCGTTTGTTCTGAGGGGGCCGGCGTCGGGGTCCCGATGGGAACGGGGGCGGTCGGTGCCGAGGCGGCGAGCCAGGCCTGCGGCGCCTCCGGCACTTCGGGCGCGACGGCGTCCTGGAAGGTGACGGCGCGCTGGGCGACGTTCCAGAGCAGCACGGCCACGGCCAGCACGGCCCCGGCTCCGATCAGCAGCGGATAACGGACCCCGCCCTTCTCATGCTGCACGCCGATCGGCGCGCGCAGGGATTGGGCGTCGGGGTCGGGGAGTTCGCTGCGGAAGCGCTCCGCCACCATCTCGCCGTCGAGGCCCAGAGCCTTGGCGTAGGATTTGGCGTAACCGACGGCGAAGGGCCGCGAGGGCAGCAGGTCGCCCCGCATGTCCTCGATGGCGGCGAGGTAGGCGCGGCGGACGCGGGTGAGCTCGGCCACCTGCTGGAGGGTCAGGCCTTGCGCTTCGCGCGCGGCGCGCAGCTGGGCGCCTACCGTCACGGGTTCCTCCGCAGCGCGAGCCGCGCGGTGTTCGGCCAGCATGACCGTGTTGTTCGTGACGGAGCCTGTGTCCTTAGGCATCCGAGCGCCTCTTCTGCCGCGCTTCGGGCCCGTTCCCGCGCGCGGACTGGTGAAATTCAGTCTAAACAGCTTAACGCCTGAATAACGCATGAACGTTTCAACGGCCGATAAGATCAGACGGCGACGTTTAGTTTCCTGACCAGTGTCTCAATTTCGTCGCGCACTGTTCCTGCCGAGCTTCGCAGCAGGTTGGCGACGCCGCGCGACGCGGCCTCCCGGTCCATGGACAGGATCATGCGTTTGACGGGGCCGACGCCGGCCGGCGGCAGCGACAGGCGATCGAAGCCGAGGGCGACCAGGGCGAAGGCTTCCAGCGGCCGCCCGGCGTGCTCGCCGCAGACGGAGACGGGGGTGCCGCTCTCCGCGGCGGCCTCCTGCACCGCCTTCAGAGCCCGCAGCGCCGGCGGCGACAGCAGGTCGTAGCGGTCGGCGGTGCGCGGGTTCCCGCGGTCGGCGGCGAACAGGTACTGCATCAGGTCGTTGGTGCCGATCGACAGGAAGTCGACCATCGGCAGCAGCGCGTCGAGGTGCCAGATCAACGACGGCGCCTCGACCATGGCGCCCACGCGCAGCACGCTGGGCGTCGGCCGGCCGCGGCGGGCGGCCCAGGCGATCTCCTGGTCGACATAGCGGCGGGCGGCGCGGAACTCGTCGCAGCTGGCCACCAGCGGGAACATGATCCTGAGCTCGCGGTCCTTCACCGCCCAGATCAGCGCGCGCAGCTGCAGGCGCAGCAGCGCGGGACGGTCGAGGCCCATGCGGATGGCGCGCCAGCCCAGCGCCGGATTGTCCTCGCGCTCGGCCTCCATGTACGGCAGCACCTTGTCGCCGCCGAGGTCGAGGGTGCGGAAGGTGACGGGGCGCTCGCCGGCGGCCTCCAGCACCTTGCCGTAGAGCTTGGCCTGCGCCCCGAGGCGCGGGAGCTCCTCGGCGACCATGAACTGGAACTCGGTGCGGAAGAGGCCGATGCCCTCCGCGCCACTCTCGTCCAACGCGCCGAGGTCGACCGCGAGGCCGGCGTTCATCAGCAGCGTGATCTGGGCTCCGTCGGCGGTGACGGCGGGGGTCTCGCGCAGCTTGGCGAACTCCGCGCGCCGGTGGCTGCGGATGTCGATGCGCGACTTGTAGGCGTCGATGATGTCCGGGCGCGGCCGCAGGTACGCCTGGCCCGCCTCACCGTCCACGATGACGGGGTCGCCCTCCGAGACGTGGTCGCGCAGGCCGGGCACGCGCCCGACGCAGGGGATCTCCAGCGCGCGGGCCACCAGCGAGGCGTGGCTCTGCGCCCCGCCCTCCTCCAGCAGCAGGCCCTTCAGGTTGGCGCGGTCGTACTCGAGCAGGTCGGCGGGACCGAGGTTCCGCGCGATCAGGATGGCGTCCTCGGGCAGGGAGCGCACGCCAGGGCGCTCGCCGGACAGGTGGCGCAGCAGGCGGTCGGCCAAATCCTCGAAGTCGTGCAGGCGCTCGCGCAGGTAGGCGTCGCGCGCCGCAGCGAAGCGGGCGCGGTGCTCGGAGCGGACGCGCTCGACGGCGGCCTCGGCGGTGAGGCCGGAGCGGACCGCCTCCTCCAGGCTGCGGTTCCAGCCGCGGTCGTGCGCGAACATGCGGTAGGTCTCGAGCACCTCGAAGGGCAGGCCCGAGAGGCCGTGGTGGCCCTCCAGCATGTCGTCGAGCTGCTTGCGAAGCGACGCGTGCGCGCGGCGCAGCCGCATCTCCTCCAGCAGCGGATCGTCGGAGAGCAGGCGCTCGGGCGCGACCGGCGTCTCGTGCAGGACGGCGCGGCCGAAGGCGAGGCCCTCGGAGAACTTCAGCCCCTTGATGCGCTCGGAGCGCTTGGGCGCGATCTCCAGCTCGCTGAGGTCGGACTGTCCCACCAGCTCGCCGCCGGCGACCATCTCGGCCAGCACCATGGCGATCGTCTGCAGGTCCTCGACCTCGTCCTCGTCGTAGGAGCGGGCGGCGCGGTTCTGCACCACCAGCACGCCGATCGAGCGGCCGCCGCGCAGGATCGGGACGCCCAGCATGGCGTGGTAGGGGTCCTCCCCCGTCTCCGGCCGGTACGAGAACGCCGGGTGCGAGGGAGCGTCGGAGACGTTCAGCGGCTCGCCGGTGCGCATGATCAGGCCGGCCAGGCCCTCGCCGGGGCGCAGGCGGGTCTTGTGCACGGCCGACGGGTTCAGGCCTTCGGTGGCGAACAGCTCGAGATCGTTGTTCGCCCGGCGCAGGTAGATCGAGCAGACGTCGGCGACCATCGAGGCGGCGATGATCCGGACCACGGCGTCGAGGCGCCCCTGGGCGGGGCCGCCGCCGGCCATGGCCTCGCGGATCTGCCGGAGCAGACTGCGCGGACCGCGGATCGCGAGCGCCGACTTGGCCATTTCCGGCGGCTTCTCCCTCGAAAACGCCCAGGCTTTCGCCTGAGAACCGACTATAACCTGCGTCGCCGGGCGGCGCCGGTCCTTCTTCTCACCTCGCTACAGAACGTTCGTGAACCATTTTGAGGACCACGGGGGCGAACTCTGGTGCGAGGGCGTCTCCCTCGCCGCCCTGGCGGAGGCGGTCGGGACCCCCGTCTACGTCTATTCCACGGCGACCCTGACGCGGCATTACCGCGTGTACGCCGAGGCGTTTTCGGGGCGGCGGGCGCTGGTCGCGTATGCGGTCAAGGCGAACGGCAACCTGTCGGTGCTGCGGACGCTGGCGCGGCTGGGCGCGGGGGCCGACACCGTCTCCGAGGGCGAGATCCGCCGCGCGCTGGCCGCCGGCGTGCCGCCGGAGCGGATCATCTTCTCGGGCATGGGCAAGACGGACGCGGAGCTGGCCTTCGCCTGCGCGCTGCCGGGGCTGCAGGTCAACGTGGAGAGCGAGCCGGAGCTGGCCCGCCTGAGCGCCGCCGCCCGTCAGGCGGGGACCAGGCCCCTGGTGGTGTTCCGGGTGAACCCCGACGTGCAGGCCGGCGGCCACGCCAAGATCTCGACGGGCGCGGCGCACAACAAGTTCGGCGTGGCCGTGGACGAGACCGCACGGCTGTACCGGGCCGCCCTGGAAGGCGGCGCGGTGGACCCGGTCGGGCTGGCGCTGCACATCGGCAGCCAGATCAGCGACCTGGCCCCGTTCGCCAGCGCCTGGACGCGCCTGCGGCAGATGGCGGAGGCGTTCCGCTCGCAGGGGTTGCCGGTGCGCCGGCTCGACCTCGGCGGGGGCCTCGCGGTCCCCTACTTCAACACGCCCGACCCGCCGGAGCCGGCGGCGCTCGGACGGGTGGCGGAGGAGGTGTTCGCCGGCTTCGACGTGGAGCTGGCGGTCGAGCCGGGGCGCGCCATCGCGGGCAACGCCGGCGTGCTGCTGAGCCGCGTCGTGCACGTGAACCGGCGCGGCGCGGGTCCGTGCTTCCTGGTGCTCGACGCGGGCATGAACGACCTGCTGCGGCCGACGCTCTACGAGGCCTGGCACGACCTCCGGCCCGTGCGGCCGCGGGGCGGCGCGCCGGTGACCTACGACGTGGTCGGGCCGGTCTGCGAAACCAGCGACATGTTCGGGCGCGACCGTTCGTTGCCGCCGCTCGAGGCGGGCGACCTCGTCGCGTTCATGAGCGCCGGCGCCTACGGCGCGACGATGTCGAGCGAGTACAACGCGCGCCCGCTCGTGCCGGAGGTGCTGGTCGACGGCGAGCGCTGGGCGGTGGTCCGGCCGCGGCCCAGCTACGACGAGATGCTGGAGCGGGAGCCGCTGGCCGACTGGCTGCGGTAGCGGCGGCGCGCCCCTCCACATTGCCAAAAAGACATTTGAGGCGAGGGTCGAATTCGCCTTTCCTCCCGCAAGCAGGACACGTTGTCCGGCCGGGAGAGCTGCCTTGTCCACGAAATTCTGGCCCTGCGCCGCGGCGGCGCTCGTCGCCGCGGGTACGACCGCTCACGCCCAAACGCCGCCCCCGGCGCCGCGCCCGCAGACGCCCGCTCCGGCTCCAGCGCCGGCGCAGCGCACCGGAGAGAGGCCGACCGACGTCCAGGGCGTGACCGTCACCGGCACCACCGCCCCGGTGCGCAGTTCCGTCGACCGGCTGAGCTACAGCGTGGCGAACGACCTGCAGACGGCCACCGGCTCCGTGGCCGACGCGCTGCGCAATGTGCCCGGCGTCGAAGTGGACCCGCAGGGGAACGTCAGCCTGCGCGGCGACTCGAACGTGACGATCATGATCGACGGACGGCCGTCGGCGCTGTTGCGCGGCGAGGGCCGCGCCGACGCCCTGCAGCAGATGGGCGCCCAGGACCTCGAGCGCGTGGAGGTGATCACCAATCCGTCCGCCGCGATGAGCCCCGAAGGCACCGCCGGCGTCATCAACCTGGTGACCAAGAAGACGCGTCGCGCGGGGAAGACGGGCACGGTGCGCGCCAGCGTCGGCACTGAGGGCCGGGCCAACGTGGGGGCGAGCGGGTCCTACTCGACGCCGAAGCTGACCGTCTCCGCCGACGCCGGCTTCCGCAAGCAGGGCGGCGAGTTCACCAGCGAACGCCTCCGCCAACGCCTCGATCCGGCGACGGGCGCCGTCCTGGACAGCAGCCTGACCGAGACCCTGTCGAACCAGGAAGGCGGCGGCTTCGCCAACGCGCGCCTCGGGGTCGACTACGACCCGAACCCGCAGGACCGCTTCAGCCTGGAGGCGTCGCTGTTCAGCTTCGGCCTCAAGCCGGACGGCTTCACGAGCCTGGAGGCGCGCAACGCCGCCGGCGTCGTCACGCGGGCGACCCGCCGCGACTTCGAGAACGAGTTCGGCAACGAGAACAAGAGCGTGCGGCTGTCGTGGCGACACAGGTTCAGCGGGGGCCAGACGGGGAACGAGCACGAGCTGACCGTCGACGCCACCGCGGACATGTTCGACAACTTCAACGACGCGAGCATCCAGGAGACCTCGCTGGTCCCGCCCGGACCGGACGCGTTCGAGCGCAACCGCAACACCATCGATCGGGACGAGAACCGGCTGAAGGTCGAGTACGCCCGCCCCCTCGCGGGCGAGCAGAAGCTGCGGGTCGGCTATGAAGGCGCGCTCAGCGAGGTTCACTTCGACTTCCAGCGGCGGCGGGGCGCCAGCCCCTCGACGATCGCCCTGGATCCGATCTTCTCGAACGCCTTCGCCTTCGATCAGGACGTGCACGCGGTGTACGGCACCTACGAGCGGCCGCACGGGGACAAGCTCACCGTGCAGTACGGCCTGCGGGTCGAGCAGGCCTACACCACCGCCGCGTCGACCACGCTGCCGCCGTTCGGGCTGCCGTTCCGTCCGCGCGAAGAGAACGACTACTTCCGGGTCTATCCGACGCTGAACCTCGGCTACGACCTGGACGATACGCGGCGCATCCGGGCGGGCTACAGCCGCCGGGTGCAGCGGCCGCAGCCGTTCGACCTGAACCCCTTCCCGATCTTCATCGACGAGCAGAACTACCGGACGGGAAACCCGGACCTGGAGCCGGAGGTCACGGACTCGTTCGAGGCGGCGTTCCAGTACCGGCGGCAGAGCACGTTCTACCTCGCGACCCTGTTCTACCGGCAGGCCAGCGGCGGGATCACGGACATCGTCTTCGCACGGCCGGGCGGCGTGTTCGAAACAACGCGCGCCAACCTGGCCGAAAGCCGGCGGGTCGGGCTGGAGCTGGTGGCCAACGGCCGCATCACGCCGAAGCTGACCTACAACGCCAGCGCCACGATCGCGCAGGTCGAGATCGAGCCCACCGGCTTCGGCGGGATCACCGAGGGTCGTTCGGGCACCAGCGTGAACGGCCGCCTGAGCCTCAGCTACAACCCGACGGCCAAGGACTTCCTCCAGCTCAGCGGCTTCGTCGTCGGCGAGCAGCTGCAGGCGCAGGGCGTTCGCGAGCCGGCCGGCATGCTGAACTTCGGCTATCGCCGGAAGGTCGACGAGAAGCTGTCGCTGGTGTTCAGCGCGCAGAACATCCTCGACACCTTCACCCAGCGGACGCGGATCGACACGCCCGTGCTGCGCGAGCGGTTCGAGCAGAACTTCCTGGCGCCGGCGGCCTTCGTGGGCTTCACGTACAGCTTCGGCGACGGCACGGCGCGCCGGCGGCCCGAGCCCACCTTCGAGTTCGAGCAGGGCGGCGGCGGCGGCGCGCCGCCGACCTGACGATCGAGCGCGCTGCAACACGAATGCTGCAGCGCGCTTCGCGTCTCCGGGGTCAGGTGGACGGGACGGAGGCGCCGCCGAAGTCGAAGCCGGGCTGTTGCTGCTTGCGCGGCGGTCCCTTGGCGAAGTTGTAGGTGAAGCCGACGAACACCGCCCGGGCGTTGCCGTCGAACACCGTGCGGTCCTTCAGCGTCGGGGTGTCGATGACCACCTCGCGCCGGATCGTGTCCAGCACGTCCTGAGCCGTCACGACGAGCGACAGCGCCTCGCTCACCTTGTGCCGGTAGCCGAGGTTCAGCAGCCCGAACGGCTCCACGTAGCCCTGCGGCAGCAGCTGGCGGCCGTTGAGGACCGCGTTCACCTGGAACACGTCCTTGGGCGTGGGGGTCCAGGTCAGGTTCCCGCGCAGGCTGAGCGAGGTGCCGGAGCGCGGCTCGGTGAAGCCGAGGTTCGAAGCCTCGATCTCCTGCCAGAAGGCGTTGCCGCTCACCTGGTACGTCAGCTTCTTGCCGATCGGGCCGTTGGCGACGAGCTCGAGTCCGCCGGCGCGGCGCTCGCCGAGGTTCTCGAAGGTCGTCAGGAACACGCCCCCGCCGAGGTCCTCGGTCACCTCGGTGATCCCGTCGCTGCTGTCCCGGAAATAGAGGGTGGCGAGGTAGTAGGTCTGCTGGTGTCGGTACTGCCAGCCGAGCTCGAAGGAGTGGGTCTCCTGCGGCCGCAGGAGCGGGTTGCCGGCGCGCCGGTTCAGCGGGTCGATGTAGATCACGTACGGGTTGAGGAAGTCCTCGTTCGGCCGCTGGGTGCGCAGGCTGTAGCTGGCGCTGAGCTTCTGCCGCTCGGACACCTCGTAGGCGAGGTGGAGCGACGGATAGATCTTGAAGTAGTCCTGCTCGTCGACCTGGCCGCTGGTGACCTGGTTGGTGTGCACGTCCACCTGCTCGGCGCGGAGGCCGCCCTGCGCCCGGAGCTTGGCGCCGAACGGCCGGTCGTAGGTGACGTAGACGCCGTGCACGGTCTGCTCGTGCAGGAACAGGTTGGTCAGGTTGGGGTCGAGGGGCGAGGCGTCGGGGTCCGTCCCGCGGCGGCCGACGCTGTCGTACGAGTTGTCCTGGAACTCGAACTCGTAGCCGGTCTTCAGGCGCGCGCTGTCGCCCACCGGCCGGTTGTAGTCGACCTTCAGCCGCGTCATGTCCTGGCGGATGTCGCTGATGACGTCTTCGTAGCGGGTCTCCGGCGCCGGGACGGTGATGAAGAGGTCGGCGTCGGTTTCGCGATAGGCGTCGGTGCGGTCGAACAGGAAGTCGGTGACCAGCTCGTGCTGCTCGCCCGTGAACTTCCGCCGCCAGGTGGCTCCGACCGAGCTCTGCTGGCGGTCGAGGTCCCAGCCGCCGCGCCGCTCGAAGGCGTTGGCGACGGCGCCCGCGGCGTTCTCCAGTTCGAAAAACTGCGGGTTGTCCGAGTCGATCTGGAGATCGAAGTGGCGAACCTCGGCGCTGAGGCGGTTCTGCGGGTTGGGGTCGTAGTCGATCCCGACGCGGCCGATGACGCCCCGCGCGCGATTGTCGATCTCGCCGCTCTGGCGGCTCTCGACCAGCTGCCCGCCGACGAGCCGCTCGCGCTCGTTGGTGATGCTCGCCTGCTGGCGATCCTGGCGTACGGTGAGGTCTCCCGAGAGCGTGACCTTCTCGGTGGTGTAGGCGCCGGTGACGCCTCCGTTCGCGCGGCCGCCCGTGCCGACGTTCCCGCGCAATGTCGCGTACTTCCCGGGTCGGCGGTTCTTCTTGGTGACCAGGTTGATGATCCCGGCCGCGCCGTCGGGCCGGAAGGCCGCCGACGGGTTGGTCATCACCTCGATGCGGTCGATCTGGTCGGCGGGCAGCGACTGCAGCGCGTCGGCGCGGCCCGCGCCGTTGAACATGCCGGACGGCCGGCCGTCGATCATGATCTGGACGTTGGGGTCGCCGCGCAGGCTGACGTTGCCCTGCACGTCGACCTCGACGGACGGTACGTTGCGCAGCACCTCCGCGACCGAGCCGGAGGACGCTCGAAGGTCGTTGGCGACGCTGTAGCTGCGGCGGTCGATTTCGCTGCGCATGCCCTCGCGCTGGCCGGTGACGGTCACCCCCTGCACGGTGCCCGGCTCGACGGCGGGCGCCGGCTGCGGCCGCGGCGCCGCCGTCGGTGGCGGAGATGCCGGAGCGGTCTGCGCCAGGGCGGCGGGAGCCATCGCCGTCGACGCGGCGGTCGCGAGCAGGAGGAGTCGAAACATGGATACAGGCCTTCAAAAAAGCCGATCGAGGGGAGCTCGAGCGACGCGTGGGCGTACCGCCGGAGTCGGGAGATCGCCGGAGCGAGTGCTACGGCGACGCCCATCCTAGTGGTACTTACAAATCGGTAAGACGCGACGCGTCTGCCGCCTTGAAACGGAATCGGGGTTGACTGATCCTTCAGGGCTTATAGTGTACTAGTTGCCTAATACACAAGGGCGCCAGGCGACAATTTGCACGTCTCGATCAACACGACCGACCCGCGGCCGATCTACGTCCAGATCATGGACGAGGTGCGACGCGCGCTCGTGGTGGGGACGCTGCGCTCGGAGGACCCGCTGCCTTCCGTGCGCCAGCTCGCGGCCGACCTTCGGCTGAACCCGAACACGGTGGCGCAGGCCTATCGGGAGCTGGAGCGCGAGGGCGTCGTCTACGTCCGCCGTGGCCAGGGCACTTTCGTCGCCGAGCAGGCTTCGCCGGCGCAGGAGCGCGGCGCGCTCGCCCGCGACGTAGCCGCGCGCGCCCTGCTCGACGCCCACCGCCACGGCCTCGGCGCCGAGGAGCTGGTCGAGGCGATCCGCGTGACCGCGGCCCTCCCCCACAACCGCAACGGCGGCACCGAATGACAGTCGCAGTGATCGATCCGCCCCGAACCGCCACGGTGCCGACGCGCCTGGCCGAGGGGGCGTTCGCCGTCGCCACGCACGGCCTCGTCAAGCGCTACAAGCGCGAGACCGCGCTGGGCGGCGTGGACCTGCAGGTCCCCGAAGGCGCGGTGTACGTGCTCGCGGGCGCCAACGGGGCGGGCAAGAGCACCCTGCTGCGCACACTGATGAACATGGAGCGACCGGACGAGGGCCGGGCCGAGGTGCTGGGGCTGGAGCCCCGGCGCGCGGGAGCGCGGGTGCGCGCGCAGATCGGCTACGTGCCGGAGGGTACGGAGGCGGGCTACCGCTGGATGAAGGTCGGCCGGCTGATCGAGCACCAGGCTCTGTACTTCCCGACCTGGGACCACGAGTACGCCGCGCGCCTGTCGCGCGTCCTCGAAATCCGGCCGGAGCGGGCGCTCGGGCACCTTTCGAAGGGCCAGACGCGGCGGGTGCAGCTGCTGCTGGCCCTGGCCCACCGGCCGCGGCTGCTGCTGCTCGACGAGCCCACGGACGGGCTCGACCCGGTGGCGCGGGACGAGGTGCTGAGCCTGCTGGCGGAGCACCTGGCCGACACCGGCTGCACCGTCCTGATCTCGACCCACCTGGTGAACGAGGTGGACCGCGTGGCCGACCACGTCGGCGTGCTGCGCGCGGGCCGGCTGGTGGTCCAGACCTCGCGCGAGGAGATGCACCGGATGCTGCGGGCTTACCGCGCCGAGGGGCCGGACGGATGGGTCGGACCGGCAGAGGTGCCCGGGGTCGTGCTGCGGCGCACGGGCGTCGGGCGCGACCAGCGCTGGATCGTCTGGGGCGAGGAACGCGCCGTCGCCGAGCGCATCGGCGGTTCCGGCGGGGTGGTGCGCGACGCCGCACCGCTCGGGCTGGACGAAGCCGTGGTCGCCCTGCTGCGCTGGAAGGAAACCACGTGACCGATCTCGCACCTCGTCCCCTGCCCGGCTTCGCGACGGTGTTCCCCGAGCAGGTCCGCGTCGTCGGCCTCGCCGTGCGCCGCGAAGCCCTCCTGCTCGTGCTCGGCCTCTGCCTGCTCAGTGCGGTCGTGCTCGCCGACGCCGTCGACAGCGGGGGGCCGCTGCACGCGATGCCGGTGCCGTCGGTCGCGATGATCGCGCTCGGGGCGCTCGCCCCGTTCGCCGTTTGGAAGGGGGAGCGGGTGTTCGGGGGCGGCCACCTGTGGACCCTCCCCGTCGAGCGCCGCATGCACGCGCTCACCAAGGTGCTCGCCGGCGGGCTCTGGCTGCTTCTCGCCGTCGCGGCGGTGCAGCTCTGGATCCTCGGCGTTACCCTGTCGACCGGCGGGGAGATCGTGGAGCACGAGACCCGGATGCTCGTCGGACCCGGCGGGACCGGCGATCCCACGCCGGTGGACTGGAACACCCAGCCCTGGCAGTGGGCCACGCCGTTCACCATCGCCGTCACCTGCTACCTGATCGGCAGCGCCTTCATGCTCGGCGTGAAGTACCCGCTGCGCTGGGGCACGGCCGCGGTGGCCGCCTTCGTCGCGCTGGGCGTGGTCTCCGAGCTGGAGATCCTCGGGGGGCTGCCGGAGCTCGTCTTCGAAACGGTCACT
>DASVVG010000031.1:0-12570 GCA_036386655.1 Caulobacteraceae bacterium
AGCGTGCGCGGGATCGGCGTAGCGGTCAGCGTCAGCATGTGCACGTCGGCGCGGAGCTGCTTCAGGCGCTCCTTGTGCTTGACGCCGAAGCGATGCTCCTCGTCGACCACGACGAGGCCGAGGTCCCTGAACTTCACCTGCTCGGACAGCAGCGCATGGGTGCCGACCACGACCTCCACCTCGCCCGAGGCCAGCGCCTTGCGCGTCTCCGAAGCGTCCCTGGCGGTGACCATGCGCGACAGGTGGCGCACCTTCACCGGCCAGCCCTTGAAGCGTTCGCTGAAGGTCTGGAAGTGCTGGCGGGCCAGCAGCGTGGTCGGACAGACGACCGCCACCTGCTTGCCGCTCATGGCGACGACGAAGGCGGCGCGCAGCGCCACCTCGGTCTTGCCGAAGCCGACGTCGCCGCAGATCAGCCGGTCCATCGGCTTGCCGGAGTCGAGATCCTCCAGCACGTCGGAGACTGCGTTGAGCTGGTCGTCCGTCTCCTCGTAGGGGAAGCGGGCGCAGAACTCGTCGAAGGCGCCGTGAGGCGGCTCGACCGCGTCGGTGGTGCGGAGCGCGCGCTGGGCGGCGATCTTGATCAGCCCGGCGGCCATCTCGCGCAGGCGCTGCTTCGCGCGCGCCTTGCGGTTCTGCCACGCGGCGCCGCCGAGACGGTCGAGCTGCACGCCCTCGGAATCCGCGCCGTAGCGGGTGAGCAGGTCGATGTTCTCGACCGGCAGGTAGAGCTTGCTGTCGCCGCCGTACTGGATCTCCAGCGTGTCGTGCGGGGCGTCCTGCACGTCGATGGTCTTCAGGCCCTCGTAGCGGCCGATGCCGTGGTCGATGTGCACGACGAGGTCGCCTGGGGACAGCGAGGCGGCTTCGGCGATGAAGTTGGCGGCGCGCTTCTTCCGGCGGGGGCGGGCGAGACGGTCGCCGAGGATGTCGGTCTCGGAGATCACCGCGAGCGTCGGCGTCTCGAAGCCGTGCTCGAGCGGGAGCACGATGCGGAGGGGCGTCTTCGGGTCGAGGCCGTGGATATCGCGCCAGTCCTTGCCGGCGCGGATCTTCTTCAGGCCGTGGTCCGTCAGCATAGTGCCGAGGCGGTCGGAGGAGCCCCCGGTCCAGGACGCGAACATCACCCGCTTGCCCGCCTTCATCAGGTTGTCAGCGTGGGCGACGACGGACTCGAACAGGTTGATGCTGTCCTGCGCGCGCTCCGGCGCGAAGGTGCGCCCTCCCCTGCCCTCCATGTCGACGACGTCGGCGCCCTCACGCTGGAACGGCGTGAAGCGGCGCGTGGCGCGCAGCTCGGCCAGCGCATCCCACTCCTCCGCCGTAAGGTACAGCTCCTCGCGCGGCAGAGGGCGGTAGCTGCCCGTGCGGTCGAGCAGCGCGGCGTGGCGGTTGTCGTAGTAGTCCTTGACCGTGCCGAGGCGCTCCTCGCGCGCCTCCTTCGCCTGATGGTCGAAGGCGATCAGGGCGTCGTCACCGAGGTAGTCGAAGAGGGTGTCCAAGCGTTCGTAGAAGAGCGGCAGCCAGTGCTCCATGCCCTGACGGCGCGCGGACTCGCTGACGGTGACGTAGAGCGGGTCGTCGGTGACGGCGCCGAAGCGCTTGATGAAGCCCTTGCGGAAGCGCGCGACCGTCGCCTGGTCGAGCAGGATCTCGCTGACCGGGAGCAGGTCGACCCGGTCCTTGTTCCCGGTCGAGCGCTGGGTGAGCGGGTCGAAGGTGCGGATGGTCTCCAGCGTGTCCCCGAAGAGGTCGAGGCGCACGGGCTCCTCGGCCCCCGGCGGGAACACGTCGATGACCCCGCCGCGGATGGCGTACTCGCCCTTCTCGGACACGGTGGACGCGCGGCTGTAGCCGTTGCGCGCGAAGTAGCGCTCGAGGACCGAGACCTCGACGTCCTCGTTCGGCTTCGCCGAGAAGCCGGCGCTCTTGACCACGTCCATCGGCGGCAGGCGCTGCATCAGCGCGCCGGTCGAGGTCACCACCAGCAGCGCCGGGTCCTTCTTGAGCCGGTGTGCCAGTTGGCTGAGCGCCGCCATCCGCTGGGCGGCGACGGCGGCCGACGGGCCCATGCGGTCGTAGGGGAGGCAGTCCCAGCTCGGGAAGTGCAGCACCTCCAGGTCGGGCGCGAAGAAGGCGAGCGCGTCCATGAAGGCCGTGGCGCGGGCATGGTCGCTGGCGACGAAACAGGAGACGCCCCCACGGGCACGCGCGGCGTCGGCCATGACGAGGGCATCGAAGCCCTCGGGCGCACCGGCCACGTAGAGCCGGCCGTCCTCCTTCGCGATGCGTTTCAGCGGGTCCATGCGGTCACTTGGCGGATGCTCAGGCGCCCATGTCCGGGCGGGCGTTGCGGGCGTCGAAGCGGAAGGACCGGATCAGGGCGAGCACCTCGCCGTCGAACGGCGCGGGCGCGGGCGTCTGGCCGATGATCCAGCCGTAGAGGTCGTGGTCGGGCTGGTCGAGCAGGGTTTCCAACTCGTCCAGTTGGGGCGGCGTGAGGCGGCCTAGGTGCGTGTCGGCAAAGGGGCCCAGGATCAGGTCGGCCTCGCGGAAGCCCCGCCGCCACGCCCGAAATCTCAGCTTCCCCAGCCGCTGGTCGTCCATCACCCCTCCCGCGAGCGGGTGATATAGGCGCTTCCTCGTCGGCTTCTATGCTGGAAGACCATGCGGCCCGAGATTCTGTTTCCGCTGTTCGCGCCGGTCTCCAGCCTGAAGGGCGTGGGGCCGAAGCTCGAGCCGCTCGTGGAACGTGCTGCGGGGCCCCTGGTTCGCGACCTCGTGTTCACGACGCCCAGCGGCATCGTGGAGCGGCCGGTGGCAACCGCGCTCGAGGCGGTGGACGGGCAGGTCGGCACCTTCGTGGTGACGTTGGACCAGCACACGCCGCCGCGCGGGCGCTCGCAGCCGTGGCGGATCCGGACGTTCGACGGGACGGGGTTCCTGACGCTGGTCTGGTTCAAGGGGCATGGGCCGCACCTGGAGCGGGCGCACCCGAAGGGCGCCGTGCGCGTGGTGAGCGGCAAGGTGGAGCGCTACGGCGCCGAGCTGCAGATGCCGCACCCCGACTACCTCGTGGCGCCGGAGAAGCGCGACGAGGTGCCGGCGGTCGAGACCGTCTACCCGACCACGGCGGGGCTGCCCGCGCGGACGCTGCGGCGGCTGGTGCTCGAGGCCGTGGCCGCGACGCCGGACTTGCCGGAGTGGCAGGACGGCGCCTGGAAGGCGAAGAACGGGTGGACCGGGTGGCGGGAGGCGCTCGAGGCGGTGCACCACCCCCAGGGCGAGGCGGACCTGGCGCCCGGCTCGGCGGCGAAGCGGCGGCTGGCGTACGACGAGCTGCTGGCGCACCAGCTGGCGATGGCGCGGCGGAAGGCGGCGCGGCGCAGCGAAGCGGCGAAGCCGGTCCCGGCCTCGGAGCTGTCCGGCCGGATCGAGGCGGCCCTCCCCTACAAGCTCACCGGTGCGCAGATGCGGGCGCTGGCGGAGATCGGCGGCGACCTGAAGGCCGGCGAGCGGATGACGCGGCTGCTCCAGGGCGACGTGGGCTCCGGCAAGACGGCGGTGGCCATGCTGGCGATGGCCGACGCGGTGGCGGCCGGGCGGCAGGCGGTGCTGATGGCGCCGACGGAGATCCTGGCGCGACAGCACTTCGACACGCTGCAGCCGGTGTTCGCGAAGGAGCAGATCGAGGTCGTGCTGCTGACCGGGCGCGACAAGGGCGTGCCGCGGGCGGACAAGGTGCGGGCGATCGCGGCGGGGCACGTGAAGGTGGTCGTGGGCACGCACGCGCTGTTCCAGGACGACGTCGTCTACGCGGACCTGGCGCTGGCGGTGATCGACGAGCAGCACCGGTTCGGCGTGAGCGAGCGCAACCGGCTGCTCGACAAGGGCGAGGCGGTGCACCTGCTGGCGATGTCGGCGACCCCGATACCCCGTACACTGGAGCTGACGGTGTTCGGCGACCTCGACGTTTCGCGGCTTGAGGAAAAGCCGCCGGGGCGGACACCAGTGCACACGGCGGCGGTGCCGACCACTCGCATCGACCAGGTGGTGGAGCGGTTGCGCGGCGCGCTGGCCGAAGGCGCCCAGGCGTTCTGGATCTGCCCGCTCGTGGCGGAGAGCGAGGTGTCGGACCTCGCTAACGCGGAGGCGCGGGCGGCCGGGCTGACGGCGGTGCTCGGACACACGGTGGGACTGGTGCACGGCCAGATGAAGGCGGCGGACAAGGACGCGGTGATGAGCGCGTTCGCGGAGGGGAAGCTCGGGCTGCTGGTGGCGACGACCGTGGTGGAGGTGGGCGTCAACGTCCCCGCGGCGTCGATCATGGTGGTGGAACAGGCGGAGCGGTTCGGGCTGGCGCAGCTGCACCAGCTGCGCGGTCGCGTGGGCCGCGGGGCCAAGCAGAGCGCCTGCCTGCTGCTCTACGATCCGCCGCTCTCGGAGACGGCGCAGCAGCGGCTCGACGTGCTGAGGCGCACCGACGACGGCTTCGTGATCGCGGAGAAGGACCTCGAGCTGCGCGGCGGCGGCGACGTGCTGGGACTGAAGCAGAGCGGCTTCCCCGCCTACCGGCTGGCCGACCCGGTGCACCATCGCGACCTGATCGCCACGGCGGCGGACGATGCGCGGCTGATCCTCAGCCGCGATCCGGAACTGAAGAGCCGGCGGGGGAAGGCGCTGGAGGTGCTGTCGGCGCTGTTCGACTGGCGGGTGGAGAGCGGTCCGGGCGCAGGTTGAGGCGCGCCGCGATCCGCGCCTCGGCGTCGGCTTCCAGGTCGGCGTAGAACAGGTTGAAGGGTGGTGCCCGCAGGCGCTCCGCCCAGCCGCCGCTGCGGCGAAGCGACGGCGAGTCCGGGCGCGTGATGCGAAGCACGCCGCCCTCGCACCGCGCGGCCACCTCGCGTTTCAGGAACGCGGGCCGCAGCCCCCACTCGAGGCGGGTGGCGTTCGCCGCGCCGTGGTGCGCCGACGCGGGGGCGACCTGCTCCCCCACCGCCCCGAGCAGGGGATTCACGCACAGGGCCCGCCGCTCGCCGAGGTTCTCCAGCCGCCCGTTCGACCACACGAGCGCCCGTTCGAGGTAGCGGCGCGCCCGGTCGTCCTCGCCTTCGTAGACGGCGGTCCAGGCGACGACGCAGCCGGCCTGATCGCGGCGCACGCAGGCCGGCAGCGGCGCCTGCGGGCCGTGGTCCTCCGCCGGCGTCACCACGCCGATCAGATGCGCGCCGGCGAACCGCGCGCGCAGCACCGGATCGGGTGCGATCTCCTCGTCGATCAGCCGGTCGGCCAGCGAACCGCCCTGTTCCACGCCCACCATGAGGAAAGGGCGGCCGCGGTTGTGCTGGGCGACGTAGCGCTGGAAGGCGGCGCGCACGTCGCCATAGGCGAAGCGGCGCGCGTCGCGCGCGTCCTCCCGCAGCGTGAGGAAGGTGTAGAGGCTGGCCTGCCGATACCGCGGCGCGAAGACCCGGGCGATCCGCTGGTAGGGCCCCGCGTAGTTCGGCAGCATCACCTCCGTGAGCACGCGGTTGGCCCGCTCCTTGTCGATCGGCGCGTTCCAGTTGCCGCCGCCGTCGTAGGTGGTCGGGTGGATGAAGAAGACGTCCACCGGCGGGTCGCCCGGGGCGGGCGGGCCCGGCAGCCGCGCCCAGGCGGCGGGGGAGCCGTAGTCGGGCGCCGCGGGGGGCTCGTAGGTCTGGTACGGCTCGCGGGGATCGAGAGCGGTCCGCATGATGTCTTCGCTGTAGACGGCGGCGGCGAGGCCCAGCGCCAGCAACAGTCCGACGCCGCCGAGCGCGAGCCAGAAAAGGACGCCGCGCCGGACCCTCATGACCTCAGCGGTACGGGTCCGGGCGGGACAGGAAGCGGCCCACGTAGTCGCCGATCCCCTCCTCCAGCGAGGTGAAGGGGGCTGCGTAGCCGGCGGAGCGCAGGCGGCTGATGTCTGCCTGCGTGAAGTACTGGTACTTGTCCCGGATCCCGGGCGGCATGTCGGCGTACTCGATCTTCGGCTCGCGGCCCGCCGCGTCGAACACGGCGCAGGCGAGGTCCGCGAACGAGCGCGCCTCGCCGGTGCCGAGGTTGTACACGCCGCTCACCTCCGGCGCGTCGAGCAGCCACAGGATCACGCCCACGCAGTCGCGCACGTAGACGAAGTCGCGGAGTTGGCCGCCGTCCCGAACGTCCGGCCGGTGCGACTTGAACAGCGTCACCGTCTCGCCGGCGCGCACGTCGGGCCAGATCTGGGCCGCGACCGACTTCATCCGCCCTTTGTGCTCTTCGTTCGGGCCGTAGATGTTGAAGAACTTCAGGCCCGCCCACTGCGGGGGCGCGAGGGCGCCGTCGGCGGAGCGGCGGGCGTAGAGGTCGAACAGAGCCTTGGACCAGCCGTAGGCGTTGAGCGGCCGGAGCGCCTTGAGCGAGGCCTCGTCGTCCGCGTCGGAGAAGCCGCCGGAGCCGTCGCCGTAGGTGGCCGCCGACGACGCGTAGATCAGGCGCACGTCGCGGTTGGCGCACCAGGTCCACAGGTCGCGCGACAGCGTGAAGTTCGAGTGCAGGATGTGATCGGCGTCTGTCTCCATCGTGGAGGAGACGGCGGCCATGTGGACGACCGCCTCGAGGTCGTCCTCGTGCTGCTCGAGCCACTCGAACATGGCGTCTGGCGCGACGAAGTCGGCGATGGGGTGCTTGGCGATGTTGCGCCACTTGCCGCTGTCGGCTCCCCGAAGGCGGTCGCAGACCGCGACGTCGTAGCGGCCCTGCTCCACCAGCGCCGCGGCGACGTTGGAGCCGATGAACCCGGCCCCGCCGGTGACGAGGACGAAGCGGCTCACGCTCAGGCGGCCTTCGCGCGGCTCTTGGCGAGCTGGTCGAAGGCGAGGAGCTCGGCCATCAGCCCTTCGAACTCGCTCATCGGCACCATGTTCGGACCGTCGGAGGGGGCGCGCTCCGGATCGGGGTGGGTCTCCATGAAGACGGCCGCGACGCCGACGGCCACAGCGGCACGGGCCAGCACCGGCACGTACTCGCGCTGGCCGCCGGAGGTGGTCCCCTGCCCGCCGGGCTGCTGCACCGAGTGGGTGGCGTCGAACACGACCGGGCAGCCGATCTGGGCCAACACCGGCAGCGCGCGCATGTCGGAGACCAGCGTGTTGTACCCGAAGGAGACGCCGCGCTCCGTCGCCATCGCGTTCGGATTGCCGGCGCCGGTGACCTTGGCGATCACGTTCTTCATGTCCCAGGGGGCGAGGAACTGGCCCTTCTTCACATTGACGACCTTGCCGGTCTGCGCGGCGGCGACGAGCAGATCGGTCTGGCGCGACAGGAAGGCGGGGATCTGAAGCACGTCGACGGCTTGGGCGGCGCGGGCGCACTGCTCCGCCTCGTGCACGTCGGTGAGCGTGGGCAGGCCCACGCTCTCGCGGATCTCGGCGAAGATCGGCAGGGCCTCCTCGAGGCCGATCCCCCGCGCCGTGGAGGCGCTCGTGCGGTTCGCCTTGTCGAAGGAGGTCTTGTAGATCAGCCCGATGTCGAGACCCTCGGCGATCTCGCGCAGCGCGTGGGCGGTCTCCAGCGCGTGCTGGCGGCTCTCGAGCTGGCACGGGCCGGCGATGACGGCGAGCTTCAGCGCGTTGCCGACGCGCACGGCGCGCCCCTTGGGCGGCGTGATCTCGACGACGGCGTTCGGCTGGGTCACGGAGGGACTCGCGATCTGCTAGAACCGGGCGCAGACGTGGCCCGAGGGCCGCGTGAACGCAAGCGCGAGGTGCGCCGATGTTCCCCTCCTCCGACCCGCTGATCACGACGGAGCAGCTGCACGCGCAGCTCGGCGACGCGCGGCTGAGCGCGGTGGACGCCAGCTGGTGGCTGCCGGCGCAGGGACGCGACGCGCGCGTGGAGTTCGCGCAGGCGCACATCCCGGGCGCGGTGTTCTTCGACATCGACGCGGTTTCGGACGCCTCCACCGGCCTCCCCCACATGCTGCCGGACGCCGAGGCGTTCGCGGCGGCGGTCGGCGCGATGGGCATATCGGACCGGAATTCCATCGTCCTTTACGACGGCGCCGGCGTGTTCTCTGCACCGCGGGCCTGGTGGATGTTCCGGGCCATGGGGCATCAGGAGGTGCGGGTGCTCGACGGCGGCTTCCCTAAGTGGCGGGCGGAGCACCGACCGCTGGAGAGCGGTCCCGCCGCCCCGGCCCAGGCGCGCTTCCATGCGCGGCGGCACGGGGAGCTGGTGCGGGGGCTGGAGGAGGTGCGCGCCGCCCTGGCCGACGGCGAGCAGGTGGTGGACGCGCGACCGGCGCCGCGCTTCCGCGGTGAGGCGCCGGAACCCCGGCCGGGACTACGCATGGGGCACATGCCGGGCGCGCTGAACGCTCCGTTCGCGGGCGTGCTGCGCGAGGACGGCACCATGCGCTCGCGAGAGGAGCTGGCCGAGGTGTTCCGTGCCGCAGGGGTGGACGTGGGGCGGCCGGTCACGACGACCTGCGGCTCCGGGATCACCGCGGCCATCCTGCTGCTGGCCCTCGCCCGCTTGGGCAAGACCGACGCGGCGCTCTACGACGGCTCGTGGGCCGAATGGGGCGGGCGGGAGGACACGCCGGTGGAGAGCAGCGCCGCCTAGAGGATCCGGCTGAGGAAGGCGCGGGTTCGCTCGTGCTTCGGGGCGGTGAAGAACTCCGCCGGCGCGCCCTGCTCGATGATCTCGCCTTCGTCCATGAACACCACGCGATCTGCTACCTGACGAGCGAAGCCCATCTCGTGGGTGACCACCAGCATGGTCATGCCCTGGCGAGCGAGGTCGGCCATGACCTCCAGCACCTCCCCCACCATCTCCGGGTCGAGCGCGGAGGTGGGCTCGTCGAAGAGCATGATGTCCGGCTCCATCGCCAACGCACGGGCGATGGCCGCCCGCTGCTGCTGCCCGCCGGAGAGCTGGGCCGGAAACTTGGAGGCGTGCTCGGCGATACGGACGCGCTCCAGCAGCGTGCGGGCGCGGGCGTCGGCGTCGGCCTTCTTGAGCTTGCGCACGTGGATGGGCGCGAGGGTGCAGTTCTCGAGCACGCTGAGGTGCGGAAACAGGTTGAAGGACTGGAAGACCATGCCGGTCTTGCGCCTAGCCGTCTCGGCGTCGCGGCGCTGGCCGGCGAGGTCCGCGCCCTGGATGAGCACGCGGCCGTCGTCGTACGGCTCCAGGCCGTTGACGCAGCGGATCAGCGTGGACTTGCCCGATCCGGAGGGCCCGAGCACGCAGACCTTCTCGCCCGGCTGCACGGCGAGGTCGAGGCCCCGGAGCACGTGCGCCTGGCCGAACCACTTGTGCAGGCCGGTGATCTCGAGGGCGGCGGTGACTTCGTCGACTTGACGGTTCATGCGGGCTCCGTGAGCGGGCGCTCGAGCTCGGGGCGGCGGTCTCTACGGCGTTCCAGCGCGGCGGACCAGCGGCTGAGACCGAAGCAGGCGAGGAAGAAGACTAGGCCCACGAAGGCGTAGCCCTCCGCGTCCACCCCCTGCCAAGCGTAGTCGGCGAGCGCCTGGCGCATCACGCCCATCACGTCGAGCAGCGCGATGACGAACAGCAGCGTGGTGTCCTTGAACAGCCCGATGAAGCTGTTGACGATCGCCGGGATCGAGATGCGCAGGGCCTGCGGCAGCACGATCAGCACGGTCGTACGCAGCGGGCCGAGGCCCAGGGCGCGCGCGGCGTCGCGCTGGCTCTCCGGCACCGCCTGCAGGCCGCCCCGGACCGCCTCGGCGAGGTAGGCGGACGAGAACAGGGTGACCACCACCAGCGCGCGGGCGAGCAGGTCGAAGCTGGCGCCGGCGGGCGCGAACAGCGGCAGCATCACGCTGGCCATGAACAGCAGCGTGATCAGCGGCACGCCGCGGACGAACTCGATGAAGGCGACGCAGAGGCCCTTGATCACCGGCAGCCTTGAGCGGCGGCCGAGCGCCAGCAGCACGCCGATGGGAAGCGAGAACATCATGCCCGCGACGCCGATGAGGACGTTCAGGAAGAAGCCGCCCCAGTACTCCGTGCCGACGTTCGCCAGCGGCCCGACCCCCGCCAAGACGGCGAACGCAGCGGCGACGCCCAGCGGCCCCGCGATCAGGATGAAGCGGGTCCAGCGCGACACGGCGAGCGGGAGCACCGCAGCTGCGAGCAGCAGCATGGCGAGCCCCACCCGCCAGAGCTGGTTCGACGGGTAGAAGCCGGCGAGCATTTGCCGCCAGCGCGCGGTCACGACCGCCCAGCAGGCGCCCCCGCGGTCGCACGCCGCCTTGGTCTCGCCGGTCCAGGTGGCGTCGATCACCGCCCAGCGGGCGATCGGCGGCACGATCCAGAGCAGCAGCAGCAGGAGGGCCAGCGTGATCACGGCGTCCGCGGGCGTGGCGAAGAGGTTGGCCCTGACCCATGCGATCGGGGAGCGGGCGGCGCGCGGGCGGTTCACGTGCGGCGCTCCCACACGGCCGTGCGGCTGTTCCACCAGTTCATGAAGGCGCTGATGGAGAGGCTGACGGCCAGGTAAAAGGCCATCAGCATGGCGATGATCTCGATCGCCTGGCCGGTCTGGTTCAGGCTGGTCCCACCGAACACCGCAACTAGGTCCGGGTAGCCGATCAGCACGGCCAGCGACGAGTTCTTGGTCAGGTTCAGGTACTGGCTGGCGAGCGGCGGGACCATCACCCGGAGCGCCTGCGGCAGCACCACGTGGCGCAGGACGTGTCCTTCCTTCAGGCCCAACGCGCGCGCCGCCTCGGTCTGCCCCTTCGGCACCGCCTGGAGGCCGCCGCGGACCACCTCGGCGATGAAGCCGCCGGTGTACACGATCAGGCCGAGCAGCAGCGCCGCCAGCGGCAGCGACAGGCTCGCCCCCCCTGTGAAACCGAAGCCCTCCAGGCGCGGGATCGTGTCGGTCGGGAAGTAGAGGCCCCGGTTAGTGAGGAAGAAGCCGGGCAGAAGCTGGATGGCGTCGCGCGGCGGAGGCGCGGCGAGCATCAGGCTGTACCAGAGCAGGAGCTGCACCGGCAGCGGCGTGTTCCGGGCGCCCTCGACGTAGACGGTCGCCAGCGCCCGGCCGAGAAAGTTGCGCGACAGGCGCAGGACGCCGGCGACCAGCCCCACGATCGTGGCGAAGACGATCCCCAGGCCGGCCACCAGCAGCGTGTTGGCGGCGCCCACGAGGAACACCCGAAAGTGCGTGTCGCTCGGCTGGTACGGCACCAGCCGCTGCGGGATGTCGAACCCCGCCGGCAGGCCCAGGAAGCCGAACCCCATCGGGATGCCGCGCGCCTGCAGGTTGGTGGCGGCGTTCCGGGTCAGCCACAGCACGGCCAGCATGACGAGGCCCAGCAGAAGCGCCTGGGCGGCGAGCGCCGGCCAGCCGCCGGCGACCGACCGGCTCCTGCTCCGCGGCATCAGGCTCAGCGGAGCGGCATGGCGTACATGAGGCCGGACGGCTGGGCGCTCCACTGCGCGTTCAGCCCCCGCTGGAGCTTGAGGGGGGAGCGGGCGCCCAGGTTGGCCTCGAAGATCTCGCCGTAGTTCCCGACCTGCCGGACGGCCTGGAAGGCCCAGTCTTCGCGAAGGCCGAGCATCGGACCGAAGCTTCCTTCGACGCCGAGCAGGCGCCGGACCTCGGGATTGCGCGATGTCTTGCGGAGGTCTTCCGCGTTGCGGGAAGTGACGCCGAGTTCCTCGGCCAGCAGCACGGCGTAGAGGTTCCAGCGGGCGACGTCGGCCCAGTTGTCGTCGCCCTGCCGCACCCACGGCCCGAGCGGCTCCTTGGAGATGACGTCGGGCAGGATCACGTGCGCCTGCGGGTTGTCGAGAACCGAGCGGCTGGAGGCGAGCGCGGAGATGTCGTCGGTGACGGCGTCGCAGGCCTCGCGCTGATAGTTGGCGCGGCTCTGGTCGACCGAGTCCACCACGACGGACTCGTAGTTGAGGCCCCGCGAGCGGAAGAAGTCCGAAAGATTGAGTTCGGTGGTCGAGCCGGTGATGACGCAGATGCGTGCGCCGCTCAGTTCCGGCGCGGTGCGCACCTCGAGGCCGCGGCGCACCAGGAAGCCCTGGCCGTCGTAGTAGTTCACGCCAACGAAATCTAGGCCGAGGTTGGCGTCGCGGCTGAAGCTCTGCGAACTCACCCGGATCAGGATGTCGACCTCGCCCGACTGCAGCGCGGTGAAGCGGTTCTGGGCGCTGAGCGGGACGAACCGGACCGCGTCGCGGTCGCCGAAGATCGACGCGGCGAGCGTGCGGCAGAAGTCCACTTCGAAGCCGCGCCAGACACCGCGATTGTCCGGATAGGCGAAGCCCGCGAGGCCGGTGTGCACGCCGCACAGCAGGCGGCCGCGGTTTTTCACCGCCTGCAGCGTGGCGCCGCCCTTCGCGTTCGCGGGCGCCGGGCCCGCGGTGGGCGCGCCGGGCACGGCCGCGGGCGCCGGAGGCCCGCCACGGCGGTCGCTGGCGTTCTCCTGGTCCTGCCCGCAGGCCGCGAGGCCGAGCAGGACGAGCGCCAGGGCGGCGGAACGGATCATGAGGGATCTCCACGGGCCGGGCGCT
>DASVVG010000032.1:0-1612 GCA_036386655.1 Caulobacteraceae bacterium
GGCAAGGCTTCGACAACCTGCCCAAGACCACAGCAGCCCCGGCCATCCAACCCCCAACCGCACGTTCCCGGCCCGTTCCGAGACGGACACTAAGTGGTTCATCCGGCAAGTCACGCGGCCTTGGGCAGGAGCGCGATGCCGGGCTGACGGCGCGGCCGGTGACGGCGCCGTCGCCCCCAGACGAAGGGGTGCCGGTGCGCGTTCCAGTACGCCGTGGCCTGGTCGACCGCCTCCCAGACCTCGTCCCAGGTCTCGAAGCGGCGCCCGGCTAGGGCGAGCGAACGCAGCACCTTCCACCACGGCTCGATGAGGTTGAGGTAGGCGGCGTATTTGGGCTGGAACACCATCTCCCAGCGCGGGTGCGCCAGCATGAACAGCAGCACGTCGGGGGCGCGATGGCTGCTCAGGTTGTCGGCAATGGCGTAAACGCGCTCGACCTCTTGCGGCAGCCAGCCCTCGACCTCCTCCAGGAAGGCCACCCAGTGGGCGGTGCCGCGGCCCGGGTAGGGCCGCGTGAAAGCGGCGCCCGTCGCGGGACAGAAGGCGCCGAAGATGTAGCCCTTGCCGCGCCGGCCGTAGTCGATCTCCTGCCGGGCCCGGCCCGCGGGTGGCGGTTGTGGCCGAACCAAGTCTCGGCCCGGGTAGCTCTTGGCGCTGACGGGGCCCATCTCGTCCAGGCAGACAACTACGCTGCCATCGGGCGGTGCGGTGTAGAGCGTCTCGATGCGCCCCTTTTTTCCGCGAACTCGGGGTCGACCCGCTCGCCGAACCAGGTCTCCTGCCGCCGCCAGCGCAGACCCTCCCGGAGCAGGATCTCGTCGATCCGGCTGCGCCGCATGGCGATGCCCTTGTGCTCCAGCAGGTAGGCGGCGAGCCGGTCCAAGGTCCACGACGCGAAGGGCAGACCCAAGCGGCGCGGGCTGGTCAGCGCGGCGGCGATCACCGCCGCGACCTCGCCGGCCGAGTAGGTCGCCGGGCGCCCCGAGCGGGGGTGGTCCTCAAAGGCCGCAAGCCCTTCGGCGTTGAACCGGCGGATGCGGCGACGCACGGTCTCGGCACTCAGCCCAAGCGTCTCGGCAACGGTGGGCGGCGTCTCACCCTGGCTGGCACGCCAGACGATGCGGGCGCGCTCGACCCGACGCGCCGCTGCCGTCCGCGAGCGGGCCAGGCTCTCCACCGCCGAAGCCTCCTCAGCGGTCAGCTCGCGCAGGCAAACAGGCGGGCCACGCATGGCACATCTCCCGACCAGGGGAAGCCGCCATCATATTCCAACACATGCCGGACGAACCACTAAGCAGCAGCAACAGTGTCTTGTTGAGGGTCAGAGTCTGTACGCGAATAAATCCCTTACTGCGCCTGGGTTTTGGCGACGAGCCGTCGTGAGATCATTGCGATCCAGATGTGCGCGGCAAGTCACCGGGGCTCAAGATGCTGGCGTAAGACATCGGCCCGATAGGGTGAGGCTGGGCGGATGCGCGCCTTATGTGTCGAGGCCGGCACAAGAGACCAGATTATTTCGCGTACAGCCTCTGAGCTCGTCCCTCAGCATCGAGACGCGGTAGCGCCGGAGCCCGTCAGCGGCGGCGTACCGCACGTCCCAGTCCACAACCCG
>DASVVG010000033.1:0-6952 GCA_036386655.1 Caulobacteraceae bacterium
GACGGTGTACGAGCTGGCGGTCGCGGGTAAGCCGTCGGTGCTGATCCCGCTCAAGATCGCGGCCGACGACCACCAGACCTACAACGCCAAGCTGCTCTCCGACGTCGGGGCGGCCGAGGTTATCCGGGAGCAGGACCTCACGCCTGACGTATTGTCGGGGGTGATCGAGAAGATGCTGGCCGACCCGGAGGGGCTGGTGCGGCGTTCGGAGGCGGCGAAGTCGGTGGCCCAGCCCGACGCGGCCGAGCGGCTCGCCGATCTGGTGGAAGCCACCGCCCGGCGGGCTTAAGAGACCGCCATGAGGCTGAGACCCGTACCGTTCGACCTGGGGCCCGTGCACTTCATCGGCATCGGCGGCATCGGCATGAGCGCCATCGCCGAGATCATGCTGCGCATCGGCTACAAGGTGCAGGGCTCCGACGCCAAGGCCTCGGCCAACGTCGAGCGGCTGCGGCAGCTCGGGGCGGAGGTGTTCATCGGGCACGACCCGGCGCACGTCCGGGACGGCGTCTCGGCCGTGGTGTTCTCGACGGCGGTGAAGCCGGACAATCCGGAGATGCAGGCGGCGCGGGAGCGCGGCGTGCCGGTGGTTCGGCGCGCGGAGATGCTGGCCGAGCTGATGCGGCTGCAGTTCTCGGTGGGCGTGGCGGGCACGCACGGCAAGACGACGACCACGTCGATGATCGCGACCCTGCTCGACGCCGGCGGCCTGGACCCGACGGTGGTGAACGGCGGGATCATCAACGCCTACGGCACCAACGCCAAGGTCGGCGAGGGCGACTGGATCGTGGTCGAGGCGGACGAGAGCGACGGCTCGTTCCTGCGGCTGAAGTCCACCGTGGCGGTGGTGACCAACATCGACGCGGAGCATCTCGACCACTACGGCGACTTCGACGCGATCAAGAAGGCGTTCCGGGATTTCGTCGAGAACATCCCGTTCTACGGCTTCGCGGCGGTGTGCCTGGACCACCCCGAGGTGCAGGCCATGGCGGCGACGGTGGAGAACCGGCGCCTCGTCACCTACGGCATCAACCCGCAGGCCGAGGTGCGGGCGGTCCGCGTCGAGATGGACCAGCTCGGGGCCGAATTCGACGTCTGCATCCAGCCGCGCGACGGCTCCACGGTGATGATCGAGCGGCTGCGGCTGACCATGCCGGGCTGGCACAACGTGTCGAACGCGCTGGCGGCGATCGCCGTGGCGCGGGAGCTGGGCGTCTCGGTCGAGGCGATCCGCGAGGGCCTGTCGGGCTTCGTCGGCGTGAAGCGGCGGTTCACCACGACGGGCGTGGTCAACGGCATCCGGGTGATCGACGACTATGGGCACCATCCGGTGGAGATCGCCGCGGTGCTCAAGGCGGCGCGGCAGGTGACCCGCAACCGCGTCGTGGCGGTGGTGCAGCCGCACCGGTACACGCGCCTGCGGGACCACTTCGAGCAGTTCTGCGCCTGCTTCAACGACGCCGACACGGTGCTGGTGGCGGACGTCTACGCCGCGGGCGAGGAGCCGATCGAGGGGATCAGCCGCGACGGCCTGGTGGAAGGCCTGCGCCGGTGGGGCCACCGCGACGCGGTTCCGCTCGAGGACCTGGCGCAGCTGCCGGGCCTCGTGCGGGACCGGGCGGGGGAGGGCGACCTCGTCGTGTTCCTCGGCGCCGGCGACATCACAGGCTGGGCCTACGCGCTGCCGGACCAACTGGAAGAGCTCGGAGCGGCGGCGGCGTGAGCTGGCGCGACAGCCTCCCGTCCGCGCGCGGCAAGGTGCTGCAGGACGCGGAGCTCGCGCCGTACACCTGGTTCCGCGTCGGGGGACCGGCGGACGTGCTGTTCCTGCCGGAGGACGAGGACGACCTCGCCGGCTTCCTGAAGGCGCTCGATCCCGGCGTTCCGGTGCTGCCGATCGGGGTGGGGTCGAACCTGCTCGTGCGCGACGGCGGCGTGGAGGGCGTGGTGATCCGCCTCGGGCGCGGCTTCGGCGGCGTGGAGCCGCAGGGCCAGGGACGGATTCGGTCGGGCGCGGCCGTGCTCGACGCGACGCTGGCGAAGAAGGCGGCGGACGCCGGCGTCGGCGGGCTGGAGTTCTACCGCGGCGTGCCGGGCACGATCGGCGGCGCCTGCATGATGAACGCGGGCTGCTACGGCACGGAAACCGAAGACGTTCTGGCCGAGGCCTACGCGCTCGATCGAAGAGGCGAGCGGGTCGTGCTGACCAACCCGGAGATGGGGTTCACGTACCGCCGCTCGGCCGCCGCGGCGACGGGCGAGCTGATCTTCGTGGGCGCCCTGTTCCAGGGGCGGGTGGACGATCCGGAAGCGGTGACCGCGCGGATGGAGGAGATCACCAGCCGCCGCGAGAGCACCCAGCCGATCCGCGAGAAGACCGGCGGGTCGACGTTCAAGAACCCCGAGGGTAACAGCGCCTGGAAGCTGGTGGACGGCGCCGGCTGGCGCGGGAAGCTGTTCGGGGGGGCGAAGTTCTCAGAACTGCACGCGAACTTCCTGATCAACACCGGCGAGGCCACCGCGGCGGACCTGGAGGGTCTGGGCGACACCGTCCGGGCTGACGTGCGCGAGAAGTTCGGCGTCGAACTCGAGTGGGAAATCAAGCGGGTAGGGCGAAGTCCTGCCGCGGAGGCTACAGTATGACCGGACCGCTTTCCGACCGCCACGTCGCCATCCTGCTGGGCGGACCGTCCTCCGAGCGCGAGGTGTCGCTCACGTCGGGCAAGGAGTGCGGCGACGCGCTGGAGCGGCTGGGCGCGAAGGTCACCCGGATCGACGCGGGGCGCGACGTGGCCGAGGTGCTGGCGCGTACCAAACCGGACGTCGTGTTCAACATCTTGCACGGGACGTGGGGCGAGGACGGGTGTGTACAGGGCATCCTGGAGACCCTGGCGATCCCGTACACGCACTCAGGCGTGCTCGCCTCCGCGCTGGCGATGGACAAGGCCAAGGCCAAGGCGGTGATGAACGCGGCCGGCGGCGTGGACGTGCCCGGCGGCGGGCTGTTCGACCGGCATGAGGTGGCGCGCCGCCACGTCATGGAGCCGCCCTACGTGGTGAAGCCGAACGCGGAGGGCTCGTCGGTCGGCGTGTTCCGCGTATTCGAAGGGGCGAACCGGCCGCCGCAGGAGGTGGTCGCGCCGGGTTGGACCTTCGGCGAGGAGGTGATGGTCGAGCCGTACGTGGCGGGGAAGGAACTCGCCGTGGCGGTGATGGGCGACCGCGCTCTGGCGGTGACCGAAATCGTTTCGAATACAGAGTTCTACGACTACGAAGCGAAGTACTCGGAAGGCGGGTCGTACCACATCGTGCCGGCCGAGATGCCGAAGCACGCGTACGAGTCGGCGCTGCGTCAGGCGGAGCGGGCGCACGCGGCGCTTGGTTGCCGCGGCCTTACGCGAAGCGACTTCCGTTATGACGATATTAAGGACGTCCTCGTTCTTCTGGAGGTCAACACTCAGCCCGGCATGACGCCGACCTCGCTCGCCCCCGAGCAGGCCGCGCACGTCGGGATCGGGTTCGATGACCTTGTCCGGTGGATCGTGGAGGACGCCTCTTGCCCGCGGTAGCGCGGGGCGCGAAGCAGACCAATCAGCGAGCCGGACGAAACGCCAGAGCCCCCGTCGGGGGCAGGCGCGCCCCTGTTCGTGAAACGGCTCCTTACGCGCCCGCCAAGCTCGAAGCCGCCCGTGGTCTGGGACTGGGTCCCGCGGCCGCGCTGACCGCTGCCGCGGTGGTGGTGCTGGGCGGCCTGGGCGTGGCGCTGTTCGGCGGCGACGCGGCCGAGCGGATCGGCGCGGATATCAGCCAGGGGATCAACGGCGGCGTCGCGGGCCTCGGCTTCGGCGTGAAGGCGGTGCACGTGCAGGGCGCCTCGATCGCCGGCGAGCGGGCGATCCGCGAGGCTGCCGGCGTGGAGGTCGGGGACTCGATCCTCGGCGTAGACCTGGGGCGCACCCGGCAGCGGGTCGAGGCGGAGTGGTGGGTGCGCGAGGCGACGGTCGTGCGGCTGCTGCCCGACACCATCGTGATCGCGGTGAAGGAGCGCACGCCGCAGGCGGTGTGGCAGCACCAGGGCCGGGTGGGCGTGGTTGACACCGAGGGCAAGGTGATCCGCGGGGCCGATCCGGCCGAGTTCACGCGGCTTCCGCTGATCGTGGGGGCAGGGGCCCCTGAAGCCGCGGACCGCGTGCTGCCGCTGCTGACGGCACGGCCGCGGCTGCTGGCGAGGACGGAAGCGTTGGTGCGGGTCGACCGGCGGAGATGGGATCTGCGGCTGAAGGACGGGGCGCTGATCCAGCTGCCCGCCCTCGACGAGGCGTCGGCGCTGATCCAGCTCGACCAGCTCGACCAGCGGGCGCGGGTGCTGGAGCTCGGGTTCGAGCGCATCGACCTGCGCGACCCGGAAATGATCGCGGTTCGTCCGCGAGGGACTCAAGCAGTTGCGCACGCCGACGAATTCGGCGCGGCGCGTACGTAACCCCAGAAGGACGCGTCCATGTCGAAGCTCGAAGACCGGCGGCATGCCCGGGACAGCAGATCGCGGGGCGGGGTGAAGGTGCTGAGCCGGTCCCACACCCCTCTGGTGGCCGCGATCGACCTGGGCGCGTCGAAGGTCTCCTGCTTCATCCTGAAGCCCGAAGGCGTGCGCCGCGCCGACCGCACCGTGAACGTGGCGGGCGTGGGCTACGTGCAGTCGAAGGGCATCCGCGGCGGCTCGATCGTCAGCATGGAAGAGGCCGCGCAGGCGGTGGCGCAGGCGGTCGAGCGCGCCGAGGCGATGGCGGGCTGCAGCGTCTCGGCGGTGACCGTGGCGACGGCGGGCGGGCAGCTGTCGAGCTGCCGCGTAGGCGCGCAGGTGCCGCTGGGCTCGCGGCCGATCAGCGACGACGACCTGACCCGCGCCATCACCGCCTGCGTGACGCAGGTGAAGATTCCCGGCCGGCGGCCGATCCACCTCCTGCCGATCGCCTGGTCGGTCGACGGGCAGAAGGGCATCCGCGACCCCCGCGCCATGTACGGCCAGATGCTCGGGCTCGAGCTGCTGGTGGTCAGCATGCACGAGAGCGCGTTCAACACCCTGGGCCACTGCCTGGAACTGGCGCACCTGGAGTTCCAGGGCGCGATCGCCGCGCCCTTCGCCTCGGCGCTGGCGGCGCTGGAAGAGGACGAGATGGACCTCGGCGCCCTCTGCATCGACATGGGCGGCGGCTCGACGTCGGTGGCAGCGTTCCACAACGGCTCGCTGATCCATGTGGACAGCCTGCCGGTGGGCGGCGGGCACGTGACCTCGGACATCGCGCGCGGCTGGTCGACTTCGATCGCCGGCGCGGAGCGGATCAAGACGCTGCACGGCTCGGCCATCGCCTCGGCCAACGAGGACCGCGAGATGATCGAGGCGCCGCCGCGAGGCGACGACCGCGGCGCCGGTCCGGTGGTCGCGCCGCGCTCGCTGCTCAAGGGGATCATCGCGCCGCGCGTCGAGGAGACGCTCGAGCTGGTGCGTGAGCGGCTGAAGGCGTCGGGCGTGTCGATCGACCGGGGCTCGGGCATCGTGCTGACCGGCGGGGCCAGCCAGCTGGCCGGCGTGCGCGAGGTGGCGGTGCGGGTGTTCGACCGGCCGGTGCGGCTGGGGCGGCCGAAGTGCGCGCCGCACCTGGCGGATGCGGCGTCGGGGCCTGCGTTCTGCGCGGCGTCCGGCGTGCTGCAGCGGGCCGCCTTCGGGCCGCGCGAGGCGGTGTCGGCGAAGAAGCTGTCCGGCGTGCGGGCTCCCCGCCCAGTGGACCCGAACGCCAACGCGGTCGCTCGCGCGGCGGCGTGGCTGCGGGACAACCTCTAGGCGGGTTCGTACAGCGTCAGTGCTGGTGCGGGGGAGGCGCCGGAGCGGGCGTCGAGTCCTTCGGGGCCGGGGCCTTGTCCTTGCAGCACGGGCAGGCTTTGCAGCAGTCCATCATTCCCGCTGCGTCGGCGGCGTAGGCACCCCCGGCGACGAGGGTGAGAAGCGCGGCGACGGCGGCGATGGTTCTGCGGTTCATGCGGTTCGGCTCCGGCTCAGGCGGGGAGGGTAGCACCGGGCCACGGCGGCTGCGACAGTTCGCCCACAGGCCTGTGCGCCACGCCTGAAAACCCCCCTAGGCGGGACTCGCGAAGCACCTCATCCATGGACGTCAGGCGCGTGGTCGCGGCGGGCCCGGTTAACCCCTGCTTAAGAGTCGGGGCCGTTAACTGGTCGCTAACCGCAACAGCCCGCCTGGAAGCTCAGCAGGCGGCCTGACCGAGGCCGAAACGCCCGAGGGACTGAAGGTTCATGGCACTCTCGCTCTCCGCCCCCCGCACCACCGAGTTGAAGCCCCGGATCGTCGTTTTCGGCGTCGGCGGCGCCGGCGGCAACGCCGTCAACAACATGATCGAGACGGGGCTGGAGGGTTGCGAGTTCGTCGTCGCCAACACCGACGCCCAGCAGCTGCAGTTCTCCAAGACCGACAAGCGCATCCAGCTTGGCGTGGCGATCACCCAGGGTCTGGGCGCGGGCGCCCACCCGGAGGTCGGCATGTCGGCGGCCGAGGAATCCATCCCCGAGGTGCTGGAGCACCTCGAAGGCGCCCACATGGTCTTCATCACCGCCGGCATGGGCGGCGGCACCGGCACCGGGGCCGCGCCGATCATCGCCAAGACCGCCCGCGAGCGCGGCATCCTCACTGTCGGCGTGGTCACCAAGCCGTTCCAGTTCGAGGGCCAGCGCCGCATGCGGATCGCCGAGGCCGGCATCCTGGAGCTGCAGAAGCATGTCGATACGCTGATCGTCATCCCCAACCAGAACCTGTTCCTCGTCGCCAACCCGAACACGACCTTCAAGGACGCGTTCAAGATGGCCGACGAGGTGCTCCAGCAGGGCGTGCGCGGCATCACCGACCTGATGGTGATGCCCGGCCTCATCAACCTGGATTTCGCC
>DASVVG010000034.1:0-32393 GCA_036386655.1 Caulobacteraceae bacterium
GCCCCGTCGCCTCGACCGTGCGCGTGCGCGACTACGAGGAAGCGCTGGCGGTGGCGAACGACGGCGAGTTCGGGCTGTCGGCGGGCATCGTCACCACGTCCCTGAAGCACGCGCGCCACTTCCAGCGGGCGGCGCGCGCCGGGATGGTGATGGTCAACCTGCCGACCGCCGGCGTCGATTACCACGTGCCTTTCGGCGGCATCCGCAAGTCGAGTTACGGACCGCGGGAGCAGGGGTTCGCGGCGGTCGAGTTCTACACCCAGACGAAGACGGCCTACACGTTCGCCGGCGTTTGACGGCGCCGAGGCGGCGGGCCATGCGTTGCCCATGAACAGCAGCACCCGAGGAACCCGCATGCGCGCAGCGGCGATCGCGTTCACGGCCTTGGCGCTCGCAGCCTGCGGCGGGAGCGACGAGCAACAGGGCTCCGCGGACAACACGCCCTCGCGGCCGGTCCCGGAACAGATGAGCCCTGACGAGCAGCTGGCGGTGCTGGCGTCGCTGCCGGCTCCCTACAACACGGCGGACCTGGAGAACGGGCGCCGGCGGTTCGCGCAGTGCCGGTCGTGCCACACGCTGCCGGAGGGCGGGCCGAACCTGGTCGGACCCAACCTGCACGGGGTGTTCGGGCGCGAGGTCGGATCGAAGCCGGGCTTCAACTATTCGAAGCCGGCGCAGGACGCGAACTTCGTCTGGGACGGCCCGAAGCTCGACCAGTGGCTGACCGATCCCCGCGGCTTCCTGCCGGGCACGAAGATGGTGTTCCCCGGCATCAAGGACCCGAACGACCGGCGCGACGTGGTCGGGTACCTGATGGTGGAGTCGGGCTACCGCCCCGGCGGCGCGACCGCCCAGCCCGCGGCGGCGCAGCCCGCTTCCTGAGCCTGCGGGCTCAGATCGGCATCCGCATGATTTCCTGGTAGGCGGCGATCACCTGGTCGCGGACGGCCATGACCGTCTCGAGGCTGGCTTCCGCAGCGGCGACCGAGGTCACCACGTCGATCAGCTCGGCCTTTCCCTGAACCTGGGCGGCCATCTGAGCTTCGGCCGCCTTGGTGCTTTCGGTGGTGTTCTGGACCGCGTTCTTCACCAGGTCGGCGAAGTTCAGGCCTCCGGCGCCCGTGGCGGCGCCGCCTCCGCCGACGGAAGCGGTGTTCTGGGCGGCCGTGTAGGCCTTCATCGCGGCGAGCGGGGTGATCATCGGCGGTCAGTCCTCACTTGCGCAGGATGTCGAGGGTGCGGCTCTCCATGGAGCGCGCCGTCTCGATGACGTTGAGGTTGGCTTCGTAGGCGCGTTGCGCCTCCTTCATGTCCAGCGCCTCGACCAGGGTGTCGACGTTGGGCAGCTTGACGTAACCCTTGTCGTCCGCCGCCGGGTGGCCCGGGTCGTAGACGACGCGGAAGTCCTTCATGTCCGGAGCGACGCGGGCGATCTTCACGCCGTCGGCGCCTTGGGCGACCTTGCCGTCGGGGCGGAACACCGGGACCTGGCGGCGGTAGGGGTCGCCTCCGGCGGTCTGCGCCGTAGAGCTGGCGTTGGCGATGTTCTCCGCGATCACGCGCATGCGCGACTGCTGCGCCTTGAGCGCGGACGCGGCGACCGCCATGGCGGCGTTCGGCGGCGGCGGGGCCCTGTTGATCGGCATGGTTCAGCCCTCCCCTACTGCGGCCGCCGAGCGGCCATGCGGATGAGGCCGAGCGACTTCTGGTAGAAGCCGACCGCCGCGTCGTAGTTGGCGCGGGACTCGGCCATCTTGAGCATCTGCTCCTCGAGCACGACCGAGTTGCCGTCGAGCGTGGTCTCCGAATCCGGGCTCATGCGCGACGTCCAGACGGACCCGGACTTCGCCGTTCCCTCCAGGTGCATGGCGCTGGTGCGCAGCGGCGCGACGCCCCCGGGCGTGGCCTGCGCCTTCATCGCCTCCTGGAAGGTGAAAGCCTTGAGGTCCCGCCCCGCGTAGCCGGGCGTGTCGGCGTTCGCGACGTTCTGCGAGATCAGGCGCTGGCGCTGGGTCAGGTAGCCGAGGCGACCCTTCAGCAGTCCGAACAGCGGGATGTCGTCGACGGCCACGGCGCTCACCAGAAGCTTCACGCTGAGGGTCGCTGGCGAGCGTTAACGAGGCGTCACCGCGGGCGGCAAAAAATGCCGGGCGGGGCCAACGTGGTTAACACCGCGTTTACCATGTCGGCCGATCCCTGAACCTCGAGGCCGCGAGAAGCGCGGCGCGAGGCCCGCTCAGTTCATGGACGCTCCCGATTTCCTCCGCGCGGTGTTCGCGCTGGCCCTGACGCTGGGGCTGATCGGCGTGGCCGCCGTGCTGGCGCGCCGCTACGGGCCCAGCGCCCTCTTCCGCATGCAGCAGACCACCAAGGCGCAACGCCGCCTGGCCGTGGTCGAGACGCTGATGCTCGATCCGGCGCGGCGCCTGGTGCTCGTGCGCTGCGACGGCCAGGAGCGGCTGCTGCTGCTGGGCGAAGGGCGCATGCTGGGCGAGATCGCGCCCGTGAAGCCGGAGTGAGCGGGATGCGCACGAAGCTCATCCTTCGCGCGGTGCTGGCCGCGGGGCTGCTCGCCCTCCCCGGCGTCGCCATCGCCCAGGCGGCGGGACCGGCGGTGAACATCGACCTCGGGACGGGCCAGGGACTGACCGAGCGGGTCGTGCAGCTCGTCGGGCTGCTGACGGTGCTGTCGCTGGCGCCGTCGATCGTGATCATGACCACGTCGTTCGTGCGCATCGTGGTGGTGCTGTCGTTGCTGCGAACGGCGCTGGGGCTCCAGCAGAGCCCGCCGAACGCGGTGATCGTGAGCCTGGCGCTGTTCCTGTCGGCGATCGTCATGGCCCCGACCTGGACGCAGTCCTACAACAACGGCATCCGCCCGCTGCTGGACCAGCAGATGGAGCTGCCGCAGGCGTTCACCGAGGCCTCGAGCCCGGTGAAGACCTTCATGCTGACGCAGGTGGACAACGACGACCTGGCGCTGTTCGTCCGGCTGTCGAAGATCGAGCGGCCGCGGACCCGCGCGGAGCTGCCGCTGCACGTGGTGACGCCGGCCTTCATGATCAGCGAGCTGAAGCGGGCGTTCGAGATCGGTTTCCTGCTGTTCGTGCCGTTTCTGGTGATCGACCTGGTGGTGGCCAGCGTGCTGATGAGCATGGGCATGATGATGCTCCCACCGGTGGTGGTGAGTTTGCCGTTCAAGCTGATCTTCTTCGTGCTGGTCGACGGCTGGAGGCTGGTGGCGGGAAGCCTCGTCGAGAGCTTCCAGCCCGGGTAGCTACCCGGCCGCCGCGGTCGCGGCCTTCGCCTGCTGCGCGGGCGGAGTCGTCGACTTGGCGCGGAAGCGGCGCTTCATTTCACCCACCCAGCCGGAGAAGGCGTCGGTCTCGCTGACCGCGCGGGTGAGGTCGGCGGCGCTGTAGGTCTCGTCCATCCCGGAGAGCGCGACACGGAGGGCGTCGGGCTGACGGGCGGTGTTCAGCAACGGCGTATAGCGGCCCCGCAGGCGGGACAGCGCCCGCTCGTCCCCAGCGAGGCTGTAGGCGGTGGCGGCCTTGAGCAGGCGCGCCTCCTCGCCGGCGCTGAGCGCCATGCCGGGGCGGCCGAGGGAGCGTTCGAGGGCCGAGGCGGCGAGCGCCCACTCGCCCTGCTTCCAGTAGATCTCCGCCTTCACCGCCACGGCGTCGGGCGACGAGTCGGCGCCGATGATCTCCATGGCGTGGTCGACGCGGCCGAGTTGCACCAGCGCGCGCGCCTCGATGACGCGGCGCTCCAGGTTGAGGCTGGTCGGGAGCACGGTCGTGCGGGAGGCGGCGATGGCGCCCAGAGCGTCCTCGGGCCGGCCGTCCATGAGGTAGATCAGCGCGAGGTCCGTGGCGACCTGGGCGCGCGGGACCCCCTCGAGGCGGTTCTCGGCCTGGTGCTTGAGCAGCTCGGCCGCTTCCCCGAGCAGGTCCACTGCGACGAGCCGCTGGGCGAGCCGTCGGATCATCATGTCGCCGTCGGCGCCGACCGGGGTCAACTCGCGGAAGTCGTAGAACAGGGCCAGCGCCTGCACCGGCTGCAGGCCGTCGGCGCCGCCGTCCAGGAAGAGCAGCCGGAAGATGCGGGCGAGCTCGTTCTGGATCGACACCGCCACGGGGCTGGCGGGCATGTTGGCCCCGGCGGAGCGCAGCACGTCCAGCGCCTCGCGGTAGCGGCCGCCGTCGACGTAGATGCCGCCGAGCGAGCGCAGGGTCTCGAGTTCCACGGTGTCGCCGCGCCAGCGCCAGCGGAGGCCCTCGAACACCTTCACCGCCTCGACCGGCGGCAGCTTGCCCGACGCGAGCTTGAGCCGCGTCGCGCGCAGCTCGCCCTCGGCGGCGAGCTGGCCGAAGGGCGCCTTGGCGACGAGCTCGTACACCTTCAGGGCGCCGGCGCGGTTGCCCGCGGCCTCCGACACCTTGGCCTGGGCGAGGCTGAGGCCGAGCGACTCCCGGGGCGGCGGCTTCCAGCCGCGGGCCATCTTCAGGACCGCCTGGGCGCCCGCGAAATCGCCTGCGGCCATGGCCGCCTCGGCCTGCGCCTGCGCGAAGCGGGCCCGCAGCGGGACCGGGAACAGCTGGAGCGCCGGGGCTCCCTGCGCGAACTGCTCGCGGGCGCGGACGTGGTCGCCCTGCGTCCAGGCGATGTAGCCGCGCCAGAGCGCGCTGGAGGGATCTTCGGCGAGGACGGGCGCGGCGAAGTCGTTCTCGGCTTCCTTCTCGCGGCCGACCATGGCGCGAGCGGCGCCGCGGAGGCCGCGGAACTCGGCGTCCGAGAGGAGCGCCTGGTCCCGGCCCTGCAGCATCTCGAGGACGCCCAGGCCCTCGTGGACGAGGTCGCTGCCGATCAGGAAGCGCGCGAGGCCCATGCGCGCGGCCATGCCGCCCGCCTGCTGGCCGGCCTCGGCGGACGCGGCCTTGTTGAGGGCGTCGTAGCGGGCGAGGAAGGCCTGGTCGTTCAGCCGCCCCCAGGCGGCGTCCACCACGGCGGGCATGGCGGCGGGGCGGGGCAGGTCGACGGCGGCGGCGATGCGGCGGGCCGGAAGGGCGCCGCCCGAGAGCGCGAGACCCTTGGGGCGAAACACCCGGACGAGGTCGCCGTCCGCATCAACGGTCAGGTCGTCGGCGAGCGGCTGGACCGCCAGCCCGTGGGCGGAGGCCAGCAGCACCGTCTCGACGAAGGCGCGGCGGGCCGCGAGACCCTTGGAAGGCGCGAGGGCGGTGACGACCGCCAGGCGGTCGCCGACCACCGGATCGCCGATCCAGTGCACGGCGGTGGAGCCCGCGACCGCAGCGGAGAGGGCCGCGGGGCCGGTGTCGCGATCCACGCCCACCGAGACGGGAGTCATGGGCCGGCGCTTCGGACCGAGGGTGACGGTCCAGGCGCCGCCCTCGGCGGCCGCGGAGGCCTGCACCTGAGGCGGAGCGACCAGGCGCAGCGCGGTGAAGCCATGGCCGCGGACGGTGCCGGCCGAAGTCACCTGCGGGTGGTTCTTCAGCTTCGAGACGTCGAGCGCCGCATCGGCGTCGAACACCACCCAGATGGCTTCGCCCCGCCTGAAGACGGCGGCGCCGACGGGGGCGGCGAAGGGGAAGCGCAGGTTCAGGTCGGGGCCGGCGACCGCGGCCTCGACCCGCACCACGCCCGAGGCGGGCACGGCGGCGACCTCGGCGTCCTTGGCCTCGGCGGGATCGACTTCGGCGGGTTCGGGCGGGGGCGTCACGTTAACGTAGACCGCGCCGTCCGCGCGGCCGACCTTGGCGTCGGCGCCTTCGGCCAATCGCAGGAGCACCTCGGTGCCCCCGGCGACGCGGCGGCTCTCGGCGGTCTCCACCCAAGGAGGGGGGCTGACGCGCAGGAGCGACAGGTCGGGATCGGCGCCGCGGCCGAAGACGATCAGCAGGTCGCGGCCGTTGCGGTTCACGCGGTAGGCCACGGCGGCGCGCCAGTGGAACTCGACCCGGGTGAACTTGTCGCTGCGGCTCACCCGGACGTCGACGGGGCCCTTTGGGAGCGGATTCGCCTGCGGGTTGGACTTGAAGATGCGGTTGGACGGCTTCGGGGCCTTCGCCGCGGGCGGCTGAGGCTTCGGGGCGGCCGCCTTGGGGTCCGCCGCGGCCACGGGCGCGCCCGCCGAGGCGAGCGCGGCGGAGAGCATCAGGCTCCGTGCAAGGCTTGGGGCGAGGCGGGACGACATGCGGCGGCGGGTTCCGGGACCGGCCGCCAGCCTCGCCGAACGCGGTTAAGCCGCCGCTAAGAGCCCGAGCGCCGGCTCAGCGGAACAGGGCCGCCGGCATGGTCCCCACCACAGCGGCGCTGACGCAGGTCGCGAGAAAGCCCCCCACCAGCGACTTCCACACCATCGAAAGCACCTCCTGGCGGCGGGACGGGACCATGACGGTCATTCCGGCCACCACGATGCCCACGGAGGCGACGTTCGCGAAGCCGCAGAGGGCGTACGTCATGATCGTGCGGGTGCGCTCGGAGATCGCCGTCACCGGCATCTCAGCGAGGCGGATGTAGGCGACGAACTCCGTCAGGACCATCTTCACGCCGAGCAGCTCCCCGGCGGCGGGCGCCTCGCGCGCCGGCACCCCGATAGCCCACGCGAGCGGCGTGAACAGCACGCCCAGAATGCGCTCGAGCGTGAGCGGGGCGCCGCCGACGTCGGCGAACCCGCCCAGGATGAGGTTGGCCAACGCCACCAGCGCCACGGCCACGATCAGGATCGCGGAGATGCTGAGCACCACCTGCAGGCCGTCCGTGACCCCGCGGGTGATGGCGTCGATCCAGCTGTCGTACTTCAGGGTGCTGGCGTAGTCGGCGGGGGCCCCCAACTGCCCAGCGGGCTCGGGCACCATGATGCGCGACAGCAGCACGCCCGCGGGGGCGGAGATGATCGAGGCGGTGAGGACGTGCCCGGCGGCGTCCGGCAGGGTCGGCGCCAGCAGGGCGGCGTAGGCGACCATGGTGGAGCCGGCGACGGTGGCCAGCCCGACCGTCATCAGCAGGAACAGCTCCGAGCGAGTGAGGCGCTCCAGGTAGCCGCGGATGATGATCGGCGCCTCGATGGTGCCGAGGAAGATGTTGGCGGCGACCGCCAGGGCCGACGCGCCGCCCAGGCCCATGGTGCGCTGGAAGATCACGCCGAAGCCCCGGATGATCCATTTCAGCACCTTGAGGTGCCAGAGCAGGGCCGAGAGCGCCGAGATCACCAGGATCAGCGGCAGCACCTCGAAGGCGAACACGAACAGGGCGTTCTGGTCGGCCACTGCGTACGGCTGCGGGCCGCCGCCGAGGTAGCCGAAAACGAAGCGGGTGCCCTCGCGCGTGGCGGCCGCAAGGCCGCCCACGCCGGCGGTCATGGCCCCCAGCACCGCCTCGCTCTGCGGCAGGCCGAACAGGAGCAGGACGAGCACGGCCTGAAGGGCGAGCGCGCCGGCCGCCAGGCGCCACGGGAACCGGCGCCGGTCCTCCGAGAGCGCCCAGACGAGCGCGAGGATGGCGGCCAGGCCGACCAGGCTCTGGGCGTTGAACAGGCTGAACATCCGGCGGCCGCCCTCGGCGCGCGGCCGCGAACGCCGCGCCCTTCCTGACTAGCGCCCCGTCAGCTCCGCCACCAGCGCCCGCCGTCCGTACACGTTGCGAAGCGCCTCGGTGATCGCGTTGGCGGTGACGATCACGCTGCGGTTCACCGCCGGGTCGTAGCCGAAGGCGTTGCGCTGGGTCAGGAAGGTCGAGTCGAAGTTCGCCCCGATCACCTCGCCGGCCGCGTTGATCGCGGGAGAGCCGGAGCTGCCGCCGATGGTGTCGGTGCTCACCGCCATATCGAACACGGTGTTCGGGTCGACCCGCGCGCGCGCCTCGACCCAGCGCGGCGCCAGCTCGAAGGGCTCGGCGCCGGTGGCGCGGTCGTAGAGCCCTGCGAAGGTGGTGAAGGGCCGGATGGTGCGGCCTTCGTGGGTCCACCCCTCGATCCGGCCGTACGAGAGGCGGAGCGTGCCGGTCGCGTCGGGATAGACGCGGTCTCCGTAGGCGGCGAAGCGCGCCTTGGCGATGCGCTCGGAAGCCGCTGCAGTCAGCGCCTCGACGCGGGTCTCCCAGGCGGAGCGGACCGCGCGGGAGTCCGGCTGCATCGCCAGCGCGAAGCGGATCAGCGGGTCGTCGGACGCCTGAACGGCGGCGAGGCCGCCCTCCCACAGCTGCCGCCGGAAGGCGACGTCGCCCACGCGGGTGCCGCGCACCAGCCGCTGGGCGACCTGCTCGGGGGACTCCTTGCCGAGCAGCCGGCGCACGCGGGGATCGTCCGGCGTCAGGTACTCGCGGGTCTTCTCCAGCCAGAAGCCGATCTGCAACTCGTCCAGCGCGGGGTAGATCGGCCGCTCCTCCGTGACCCGGCGCTGCACCGCCGGCAGGCGGGATTCGGTGTACTCGGAGAGGCGCTCCGCGTTCGGCTTCGCGCGCTCCTGCGCCGCGCGCACGATGTGCCTGGCCTGGATGAACAGCTCCGACGCGTTCTGGCCGCTCCCTCCGCTCGCGCCGCCCGCCCAGGACTCCAGGAAGTGATAGGCGGGGTAGAGTTCGGCGTAGTCGTCCTGCACCGCGGCGATGTCGGCCCAAGGGTCGCCGAGCTCGCGCCGGAGCTTCGCGTCGCCGCGAACCTTGGCGCGGAGGTCGGCCTCTTCCTGCCGCTTGCGGGTCATGAACGGGTCGTCGCTCAGCGCCCGCGACTGCCCGCGTCCGCGCTTGAAGCTGTTTTCGACCGAATACAGGGCGTCGCCGCCGACCAGCCGGTTCTCGTCGCTGATGCGCCGGAACGCCGCCAGCCGGCCGCGCAGCTCCGCGCGGGTGAGTTGCTGGATCGGGAACGCGACGTCCTCAAGCGTCTCGAGTTGCTCGAGGGTCAGCAGGCGCTGGGTGGAGCCCGGGGTGCCGGCGACGAAGGTGGGCGTCCCGGCCACCGGGCGCGAGCCGTTCCACTTGAGGTGCTGCGGCGTCGCGGCCGGGCGGTCGTTCTCGTAGATCCGGACGAACGCCGCATCGAGCGCGAAGCGCGGGAAGCTGAAGTTGTCCGGGTCGCCCCCGAAGTTGGCAGCCGCATCCTCGGGCGCGAACACCAGGCGCACGTCGTTGTGCTTCTTGTAGCGGTAGAGCTTGAACTGCCCTCCCCTATAGAGATCAACCACCTGGCAGCGCTGGTTGGCGTCGTTCCCGCAGGCAGCCGCCTCGATGGCCGCAATCTCCGCGTCGCGCGCGCGGACGAAGTCCTGGCCGGTCTTGCCGCGGCCGGCGCCCTGCACGCGCGCCGTCACGTCGGTGATCTCCGTGACGAACTCCACCGTCAGGCCGGGGCAGCGCTTCTCCTCGGCGCGGCTGTCGGTGAGGAAGCCGTTCTCGACGTAGTTCTGCTGCGCCGTCGACAGCTGCTGCTTGCAGGTGTCGACGCAGTGGTTGTTGGTCAGCACCAGCCCCTCGGCCGAGACCAGCGACGCGGAGCAGCCGCCCAGCTTCGCGGTGCCTGCACGAACGCGGTCCAGCCAGGCCTGGTCGATGCGCGTGCCGAGCTCGTTGTTCACGCGCGCCACCGGGAAGGCGTCGAACGTCCACATCCCCTCTCCTGCCGCCGCGGGCGCGGCGGCCACGACCGCGGCGAGGCCCGCCGCGATGAGCCGCGCGGCCGTCACTGGCGGCGCCCCGGACGCCGGTTGCGCGGCGGCGCCGGCGTGTCGCCTTCGAAGCTGATCACCGTGTGACGGTTCAGTTCCTGCACGATGTGCGGCTGCTCGTAGACCTTGAGCAGGGCCTCCTGGATCGCCGACGAAGCGACGTGGACCGACCGGTTCAGCTCGGGGTCGTAGCCGAACGCGCCGCCGAGCGAGTGGATGTTGCCGTCGAACACGGCCCCGATCACCTCCCCGCGCGCGTTCAGCGTCGGCGACCCGGAGGCGCCGCCGATGATGTCGGTTGAGCCGGAGAAGTTGAAGACCGTGTCCATGTTCAACCGCGGCCGGGCGGCGAACCAGCTCTGCGGAAGGTCGTAGGGCGGCTGCCCCGTCACGCGTTCGAACAGGCCGCGGAACGTCGTGAAGGGCGGCACTGGCCGGCCACGCTCGGTCCAGCCCGTCACCTGTCCGTAGGTCACGCGCGGCGAGAAGGTGGCGTCGGGATAGACGTTCTGGCCGTAGGCGGCGAAGCGCGCCCGGCTGATGCGCTCGCGCGCCGCGCTCACCGGCCCGGTGACCTGCTGGTTGACGGCGGTGCGGATCTCGCGCGCGGCGGGGTCCATGGCGAGCGCCAGCCGGATCAGCGGGTCGTCGGACGCCTGCACGGCGGCCAGCCCGCCTTCCCACAGCCGCTGCCGCACGGCGGGGTCGGCCAGCTTGCTGCCGGACACCAGCGCGCGCGCCTTCGCCTCCGGGGAGTCACGACCGAGCAACAGGCGCGTGGCGGGATCGTCCGGGCCCAGGTACTCGCGCGTCTTCGAGAGCCAGTGCGAGAGGTAGAGCTCTTCCAGCTGAGGCTCGGTCTTCGTCTCCGCGCCCAGGCCGCGGGCGATCAGCGGGAGGTTGCCCTCGGCGAATTCCGGCAGGCGCTCCCCGGCGGGCTTGGCCCGCTCCTGCGCACCGCGCACCAGCGTGCGGGCCCAGCCGAACAGCTTGGAGCCGGAGCCCGCGTTGGTCTCGAGGAAGTAGTAGGCGGGGTAGAGCTGTGCGTAGGTCGCCTGCGCGCGCTCGACCTCGGTCCACGGATCGCCCACTGAAGCTTTCAGGGCCGGGTCGGCGGCCACCTTGGCGCGCAGGTCCTGCTCCTCGCGCACCTTCGACCCGAAGAACCGCTGGTCGGCGAGGGCCCGCTGGCGGCCGTAGTAGACCTTGAAGCTGTTCTCGAGGCCGATCAGCGTGTCCGAGACGAGGCGCGCTCCCTCCGGGCGCTCCTGCTGGATGCGGAGCAGCTTGCCGCGCAGTTCCGAGCGCTGGAGCTGCTCGGGCGTCAGGCTGACGTCCCGCAGGAAGGCGAGCTGCGAGGTGGTCAGCTGGCGCTGCGTCGTCCCCGGGTTGCCCACCACGAAGATGGGCTCGCCGGCCTTGGGCGGCGCAGGATTCCACTTGAGGTGAGCCGGCGTGGAGACCGGCTTGCCGTCGGCGTAGACGCGCAGGAACGAGGCGTCGAGGTTGAACCGGGGGAAGTTGAAGTTGTCCGGGTCGCCGCCGAAGAAGCCGGTCTTGAACTCCGGCGCGAAGACCAGCCGGACGTCGTCATAGCGGTTGAAGGTGTAGAGCTTGTACTGCCCGCCGCCGTAGAAGCCGATCACCTGGCAGCGCATCCGGGCGTTCGTGCCGCAGCGCTCCTTCTCGATGGCCGCGCCTTCCGTCCCGACCGCCTGAACCCGGGCGGCGCCGGCCTTGTCCGCCAGCGCGCGCTGCATCCGCGGCGTCACGTCCTCGATCGTCTGGAGGACCTCCGCCCACATCCCGGGGCACTGCTTCTCGTCCGTGCGTGCGCGCGTGCGGTAGCCGGTGGCGAAGTAGTCGGTCTGCGGCGTCGACAGGTTGCCCGCGCAGGACTCGACGCAGTGGTAGTTGGTCAGCAGCAGCCCCTCGGGTGAGACCACGGAGGCCGAGCAGCCGGGGATGCGCACCGCGGCGCCCCGGACCCGGTCCAGCCACGCCTGGTCGAGCTTGGTGCCGTAGGCCCGGTTCACCTGCTGGATGGGGAAGTTGTCGAACGTCCACATGCCCTCGTCGGCGGCGGCGGGCACGGCGAGAAGCGCGGCGGCCGCGAGGACGGCGGGTAGGCGTCGGAACATGAGTCCTCGTCTGCTACAGTTGATCGTCACTCCGACCGAGACTGTTAGCGGTCCCGTCGGCTGCGTCCAATGGCGCGGTGGGCGCAGGCTCCTACGACGGGGTAACTTGGCCGTGAGAGCGTCCGCGTTTATCGACGGGCGATAAGTCGGGGGATTCGCGGTGTCGCTGGCGCTGTCGACGCTGATCTACGAGTGGCGCCGCTACCTCGCGGCGGTGATCGCGCTCGCGTTCTCGGGCCTGCTGATCCTGGCGCAGGTCGGGATGTTCGCCGGCATCGGAGAAGCCTTCACGGCGACGATCGAGCGATCTCCGGCCGATATCATGGTGCTGGGCCCGAAGGCCGAGAACCTGATGGGCGGCGGCTCGGGCGTGCCGCGCCGGTTGATGCCGCAGGTGTACATGCACCCCGAGGTCGTGCAGGTGCGCGACCTCGATGGCGACGGCGCCCTCTGGCAAAACTTCCCGAAGGACGGCAGCAAGCGGAAGCGCGAGTTCGTCAACATCTCGGCCATCGACCCGTATCCAGGATCGGTCACCCTGCCGACCGACTACACCGAGGAATGGCGGCGGGCGCTGATCGAGCCCTACTCGGTCGCCATAGACTCCAGCGCGCAGGGACGGCTCGGCGCCCGGCTGGGCGACAAGGTCTCGCTGAACGGCAAGACGGTGCGGGTGCGCGCCATCATCACCGGCTACCCGAACATGATGAGCCCGACCGTGGTGGTCTCGCGGGACACGCTGCGGATGCTGGGCATGGCCTCAGGCGCGCAACGGGTCGGCCCGCTGATGATCAAGATCGCGGACCCGGCGCGGGCGGAGATCGTGCGCGATCAGCTGAACAAGTCGCTGGGAACGTCCGCACGGGCCTGGACGCGGCCCGAGCTGGCCAAGGCAAACGCGGACGCGATGTTCAAGGAGCAGATCATCGGCGTGATGCTGGGCTTCTCGGTGTTCCTGGGCATCATCATCGGCACCGCCATCACCTCCCAGACGCTGCGCGGCGCTATCCTGGCCAGCATCAAGGAGTTCGCCAGCCTGCGGGCGCTCGGCGTCTCAATGCCGTCGCTGCGCATCATCGTGATCGAACTGGCGTTCTGGGTGGGTCTGGCGGGCTTGGCCATGACGGCGGTGCTGGTCGCGGCCGTGGGCGCGCTCGCGGGGGCGGCGGGCGTGCCGATGGCCTTCACGCCCGACGCCGTGACCGGCGTCAGCGTGCTGCTCGTCGTCATCGCCATGGGCTCGGGCCTGCTGGCGCTCGGCATCCTGAAGAAGAGCCAGCCGGCGGATCTCCTGCGATGACCAAGCGCGCCATCGAAGCGACCCGCCTCTACAAGGCGTTCAAGACGGGACGGACCAAGCTCGAGGTGCTGAAGCACGTCGATTTCGACGCCTGCCATGGCGAGGTGACCATGGTCATGGGACCGTCGGGCTCGGGCAAGTCGACCCTGATCGCCGGCCTGTCGGGGCTGCTGAAGCCCGACGAGGGAACCGTCATGGCCCTGGGGCAAGACCTGTGGGACCTTCGCCCCGGCCGCATCGACAAGTTCCGCCTCGACCACTGCGGCTTCATCTTCCAGGGGTTCAACCTGTTCTCGGCGCTCACGGCGCTCCAGCAGGTGCAGATCGTGCTGAAGTACCAGGGCGTGCCGCGAGGCGAGGCGCGGCGACGTGCCGAGGAGACGCTGCAGTCGGTCGGCCTCGGGAAGCGCATGCACCAGCGGCCCTCCGAGCTGTCGGGCGGCGAGAAGCAGCGGGTCGCCATCGCCCGCGCGCTCGCCAAGCAGCCGACCCTGATGTTTGCGGACGAGCCCACCTCCGCGCTCGACGGCGAGAACGGGCAGATCGTGATCCGCCTGCTGCGCAAGGCCGCCGCCGAGCGTGGCGCGGCGGTGATCGTGGTGACCCACGACCACCGGCTGGAGACGTTCGCCGACCGCGTGATCCACATCGACGACGGCCGCATCGCGAGCGACGAACGCATCGTCGCCACCGAAACCCCGTTCTATCACCCGCAGCTCGCCGGCGCGCATGAAGCCGCGCGCGAGCCCGCGCTCGCAGGAGTCTGAAGATGCTCGGTATCTTTCGGAAGCGCCGCTTCTGGCTGGCGCTCCTGGTGCTCCTCGCGGTGGGCTCCACCGGCGTCTACATGATGAGCCAGGCCAAGGCCCAGAAGGCCAAGACCGAGGCCGCCGCCAAGAGCCAGAAGGTCGAGAGCCCCTACGCCGCCATCGCAAGCGGCAAGGCGGACGTCGAGGGCGGCATCATCCAGGTGGCGGCGCGCCGCGGCGGCGTGGTGGAAGCCGTGTACGTCCAGGAGGGCGATACCGTTCGCAAGGGCCAGATCCTCGCTCGCCAGGAGGACGACGAGCTGCAGCTGGCCGTCGCCCGCGGGCAGGCCGAGGTGGCGCAGGCGCGCGCGCAGATCGCCACCGCCACGGTGTCGCTGCGAACCGCCGAGCGCGAGTACGAGCGCCTGCAGAGCCTCGTCGAGAAGAACATCGTCGCCGGCCAGAAGCTGGACGAGGCCCGCGACAAGATCAGCGCGGCCCAAGCGCAGATCGGGGCCCAGCAGGCGGTGGTGCAGACGGCCGTCGCGCGCCTGCGGGAGGCGCAGCACAACCTCGAACTCACGCTGGTGCGTGCGCCGGCCGACGGGCGCATCGTGCGCCGCCACGCGAACCCGGGCTCCGGCGCTTCGACGCTAAACGTGTCGAACATGTTCGAGCTGGAACCGAACAACGCCCGCATCGTGCGCGCCGAGATCGCCGAGGCGGCGGTGCCGATGGTGAGCGAAGGCCAGGAGGTGGAGATCGTCCCCGAAGCCGACGACACCAAGGTCTACACAGGCCGCGTGCTCCGGCGGGCGGCCATGTTCGGCGCGCGCAAGCTGCAATCCGACGATCCTTCCGAGCGGACCGACGAGCGCGTGGTCGAAGTGGTGGTGACGGCGGACGGCGCGCCGCTGCTGATCGGCCAGCGCGTGCTGGTGAAGTTTATGAAGCCGGGGCAGCGCGCGGGCGTCAAACGCGCCCCGCCTGCGGCGCCCAAGGCGGCCGACCAGGCCTAGGCGGCGCAATTGACCGGTCCGTCCGGAGCCGCCTAGCTGCGCTCCCTCTGGGAGGGCGCATGAGCGAGATTCGATTCGACGGGCGGGTGGCGATCGTCACCGGTGCGGGCGGCGGACTCGGGCGCAGCCACGCACTCGAGTTGGCTCGGCGCGGGGCGAAGGTGGTCGTCAACGACCTCGGAGGCGCGGTGGACGGCTCCGGCGGCTCGTCGGCGGCGGCCGACGCGGTGGTGGCCGAGATCGAGGCGGCCGGCGGCAGGGCGATCTCCGACGGCGGCAGCGTCACCGACGACGCGGGCGTGGCCAACCTGGTCGCCCGCACGATGGGAGCCTTCGGCCGCATCGACGTGCTGATCGCGAACGCGGGAATCCTGCGGGACAAGACCTTCGCGAAGATGGAGCTGTCCGACTTCGAGGCGGTCGTGAACGTGCACCTGATGGGCACCGTCAGGCCCGCCAAGGCGGTCTGGCCGATCATGCGGGAGCAGCGTTACGGGCGTATCGTCGTGACGACGTCTTCCTCCGGGCTGTACGGCAACTTCGGCCAGTCGAATTACGGCGCCGCCAAGATGGCGCTCGCAGGGCTGATGAACACCCTCAAGCTGGAAGGCGCTCGGGACGACATCCGGATCAACGCCGTCGCGCCGATCGCCGCCACGCGCATGACGCAGGACCTGATGCCGCCGGAGGTGCTGGCCGAACTCCGGCCGGAGTACGTGACCCCGGGCGTGATCCGACTGGCGGCGGAGGACGCACCGACGGGTTTCATCCTGGGCGCCGGGGCCGGAGCCTTCGCGGCGGTGCGGGTGTTTGAAACCGAGGGGGTCGCGCTGCCCCGGGAGAGCCTTTCCGCGGAGGCGGTCCGCGACGCCTGGGAGCGCATCTGCGACCCGGCCGGGCAGCAGGCCTACACGTCCGGACCCGAACAGACCGCGAAGTTCCTGCGCAAGCTCGCCGCCGGCTGAGGCGGCGCGCGCGCAAAAAAGCCCCCGGAGCCGAAGCTCCGGGGGCGCGTCGCTCAGAGGGAAGCGACGCTCAGCGCGCGTTCGAGGTCGAGCTCGCCGCGAGGCGCGTGGCGAAGTGGTCGCAGCCGCCGGCGATCTGCCCGCGCTCGGCGCCGTCGGCCTGCCTGTAGGCCCGCTGGGCTTCGCGACGCGCCGCCCGCGCGCGATCCACCACGAAGTCCTGACGACCGACGCGCTGCGCCTTCAGGAAGGCTTCCACGCCGGCCGTGTCGGCCCCGGCCACCTTGGCGATGGCGAGGCACCGCTCTGCGGCGACATATTGGGTGTCGCTGGCCCGATCGCCTGCGAAGGCGGCGGGCGCGAACGAGGTGGCGGCGAGAAGGGCGACGGCGAGGATGCGGAGGGTCTTCATGGTGGGTTTCCCCCTTTCAGGAAAGGCAGGCAAAGTCTGTATCCGCCAACCAGACTGGGCAAGTTAATGTTCTGACATCTTGTTTTATTACTTCCCCGTAACGTAGACCACCTACCTACCAGCCGATAGTTGCTTTGTTGTAACCTTTTCAGCTAGGAGCTCGGGCATGCCCGCTCCGCCGCCAGTGGCCACACCCTGCGTGAAGGTCTGCATCGTAGACGGTGACAGCGGCCTTTGCCTCGGGTGCTTCCGCACACTGGGGGAGATCGCCTCTTGGAGCGCGTTGAGCGCCGAGCAGCGGTCCGAGCTGATGCGGGAGTTGCCCGGCCGGCGCGGCCGAATCGCCCCGGAGAAGCTCGGTCCCGGCTGATTCACTCCCCGCAAACCCTCCTGTCCTAGACTGGGGCTTCTGGCCGAAAGGCCGCGGCGGAGTGCGCCATGTTCAAGGAAGCGGCCCTGGTGGGTGCGGGCGTCCTCGCGGCGACCGGCGCGCTGCTGTGGATGACGCCGGCTCCCGCGCCGCAGGCCGCCGCCGCGGTGAGCGCGCCCCTGCGCGGGTCAGCGCCGGCGGAAGCCCCGCTCCCGGCCGCCGAGCCCGCCCATGACGCCGCCGGCGCCATAGCCTCCGTGCGCAAGGCGGCCGACGGCCACTTCTGGGCCGAGGCCAGCGCCAACGGCCGTCACGTCCGGTTCCTCGTGGACACCGGGGCCACTACCGTGGCCCTGACCTCCGCCGACGCGGGCCGCCTCGGCCTGAACGTGGCCGAGCTCACCTACGACATCCCTGTGCGCACCGCCTCGGGCGAGACCCGCGCAGCCGCCGTGAAGCTCGATTACGTGTCGGTGGCGGGGGCCCGCGTAGAACAGGTCGAGGCCGTGGTGGTGAAAGACGGCCTGTCGTCGTCCCTGCTCGGCATGAGCTATCTCGGGCGGCTGTCGAAATTCGAAGCCACGCAGAGCGCGCTGATCTTCAGGCCCTGAGCCTCAGCCCATCTGCTTCGCGACGATCGATATCGCCGTCAGCACCAGGAACACCGCGAACAGCCGCCGCAAGGTGAGCTTCGGCAGCCGGTGCGCGAGCCGCGCCCCGTAGGGCGCCGCCGCGGTCGTGACCACCGCCATGACTAGCGCGGACGGCACGTTGACGTACCCGAGCGACCACGGGGGCCGTCCCTCGGCGTTCCAGCCCATCACCACGAAGCCGACCGCGGCCGGCACGCCGATGGCGAGGCCGAACCCCGAGGCCGTGGCGACCGCCTGGTGGATCGGCCGCCCGCAGAGCGTCATCAGCATGCCCCCGAAGCCGCCGCCGCCCACGCCCATCATGGCCGAAAGCGTGCCGATGACGGTCCCGAGCACGCGCCGCGCCCAGCCACCGGGGAGGTCGGGCTGGAGCGTCCATTCCTCGCGTCCGAAACCCATCTGGAAGGCGACGATCACCACGCCGACGGCGTAGACGCCGGTCAGCGCCTCGTCCGAGACGACGCCCGCAAGCGCCGCCCCGAGCAGCGCCCCGAGCGCCACCCAGGGCGTCCAGCTCTTGAGAATGTGGTCGTCCACCGCGCCATGCGCCCGATGGGCAGCGAGCGACCGGAACGAGGTGGCGATGATGACCGCCAGCGACGAACCGACGGCGGTGTGCAGATTCCCCTCCCCGCCTAAGCCGAGGACGGCGAACACGTAGAACAGGGCGGGGACCACCACGGTGCCGCCGCCCACGCCGAAAAGCCCCGCCACGAGGCCCGCGAAGAGGCCGGAGGCCAGCACGGCCGCCAGCAGCAGGGCGATCTCCAAGGGGGCGGCGCTCGGCACCGGGAGCGCTTAGCCGGTCGAGGGCCGCCGGACCAGCCGGCGACCCTCGGGCTTTATTAGAAGCGGTAGGTCACGCCGGCCTGGAGCACCGGGAGGATCTTGAAGTCCTCCAGCTCACGCTCGAGGTCGTCCTCCTCCGCCTGGATTTCAGCGTCCACGGCGGCCTGGATGTTCGTCGGCAGCGTCATGCCGCCCTCGCGACGGAGGTCGACCGTCGGATCCGAGCCGAACGTCGCGCCGGCCACGATCTTGAAGCCGATCGGGCCGGCGGTGCGGAAGGTGTTGTTCCAGCCGATGCCAAGGAAAGGCGCGGAGTCGCCGAAGTCGGCGTCGCCCACGAGGCGGCCGAACTGGTCGGGCGTGAACGTCTGACCACCGTACGTGACGTTGCTGTTCGCCCGGCCGTCGACGCTGACCGTCCGCTCGCCGAGGTAGATCCCGCCCGAAACGAAGAACGGGTTCTGGAAGGGGTGGAGGTCGACGAAAGCGCTGAGCGTGCTGAAGTCGAGTTCGGCGTCGTAGCTGTAGTCGTCCGTCTCCGCCTCTTCGTCGTACTTGAACATGTCGCCGCCCGCGCGGAGCGTGACCATCGGCGTGGCCTGGACCTGCACCTCGGCGCCGAGGCCGGTGGTGCCGATCTGGGCGCCGACGGCGACACGACCGCCGGTCTGCGCGAAGGCGGGGGCGGTGGAGAGGGCGGCGAACGCGGCGCCGAGAAGAAGAAGACGGGACATGCTGAACCTCGTGGGGAGAGCCCCTGAGGTCCTTCGATTCCGGTGACCGGACGGTTAACCGACCGCTGCGCTCAGGCGCCGCGGCTGCGATGACGCTTGGCTGATCGCGGCGAGCGCGCGTTCGATGACCTCGACGCCGGCGGCGGGCTTCACGCCCTGCTCCGTCAGGATGCGCCGCCACTGCCGGGCGCCGGGGCGGCCGTGGAAGAGGCCCAGCATGTGCCGGGTCATGGCCGCGAGATGCACGCCCTCGGCCACGCGGGCGCGGACGTACGGCAGGTAGCGCCGCACCGCTTCCTCGGGCTCCACGTCGTCACCCTCCCCGAAGAAGCGGCGGTCGATGCGCCCGAGCAGCTCCGGGTCGTGATAGGCGGCGCGGCCGAGCATGACGCCGTCCACCTGCTCGAGGTGCGCCTCGGCCTCGTCGAGGGAGCCCACCCCGCCGTTGAGAACCACCGTCAGGTGCGGGCGCTCGCGCTTCAGCCGGTAAACCAGGTCGTAGTCGAGCGGCGGCAGGTCGCGGTTCTCCTTCGGGCTCAGCCCCTGCAGCCAGGCCTTGCGGGCGTGGACGGCGAACACGCGCACGCCGGCCGAGGCTGAGACGTCCACCAGGCGGAACAGGCTCTCCTCGGGCTCCTGCTCGTCCACCCCGATGCGGCACTTCAGAGTCACCGGGATGGAGACCGCGTCGAGCATCGCCGCCATGCAGTCGGCCACCAGCTCCGGCTCGCGCATCAGACAGGCGCCGAAGCGGCCGGACTGGACCCGGTCCGACGGGCAGCCGACGTTCAGGTTGATCTCGGCGTAGCCGAGGTCCTCCCCGAGACGGGCGGAGGCGGCGAGGTCGGCGCGCTCGGAGCCCCCGAGCTGCAGGGCCACCGGATGCTCCAAGGGATCGAACCCGAGCAGCCGCTCCCGGTCGCCGTGCAGCACGGCGCCCGTCGTCACCATCTCGGTGTACAGCCGCGCGCGCCTGCTCAGGGTGCGGTGGAGCGCCCGGCAGCGCCGATCCGTCCAGTCCATCATGGGGGCGACGCAGAAGCGCCAGGGCGAGGTCATGGCGCCCAAGTGGCGGCGAAGCCCCGGTCAGGCAACCGGCGCCCGTCGCCGGGGAGCGGGAACCCCGCCGCAGGCGTTCAGGCTGCCGGGAGACGCAGCATGACCTACAACGAGGACTACGACCGGCAGGAGGAGGCGCGGAAGGCCGCCGAGCGCGGGGCGAAAGCCGAGCCGGCGTCGCACCCCGGGGCCCGCTCGCTGCAGGACAAGGCGGCGATCGACGCGGGACTCAGCCACGACAAGGTCGCCGGAATGGACCTCGGCGCCGCTCCGATGGGCGCGGACGCCGAGGCCGGCGGGAGCACCGCGGAAGTCGCGGGGCGCGCGCCTGCGGTGGAGGGCGGCGCGGGGCGCGACCCCAATCGGGCCAACGCCGTGCGCCCGCCCCTGCCATGGATCTGGATCGTCGTCGCGATCGCCGCAGCGGTCGGACTCGCGTTCGTGCTGCTGCTCGGGGTCACCTGAGGTCGCGGAACCTCGACCGCCGCCCCGGGTTGATCTCGCAGGTTCCAACCACCGGGAGATCACGATGAAGGTCCGCGAAGTGATGACGGCCGACGTTCAGCTCGCCAGCCCGAACGACACCCTCCAAACCGTGGCCCAGCAGATGGCGCAGCTCGACGTCGGCGTGATGCCGATCGGCGAAGGCCGCCGCGTCCAAGGCATGGTCACCGACCGTGACATCGCCGTGCGGGGCGTCGCCCAGGGCCTCGACGCCAGCACCCCGATCAGCCAGGTCATGACCGGCAACCTCGAGTACGTGATGGCCGACGACGACGTGGACCAGGCGCACGACAAGATGTCCGCCGCCCAGGTTCGCCGGCTGCCGGTGCTGGATCAGAACCAGGAGCTGGTCGGGATCGTGGCCTTGGGCGACCTCGCCCGGGACGACGACCGCGAAGCCGGCGCGACGCTCGAGGAAATCTCCTCCGCTCCGCCCAACAACTGAGCCTTTTCTGAGCCTTACAAACCTTGGTTGAGACGGCGCAGCGGCCTCGCTGCGCCGTTTTCGTTTCCCTCGCGTCAACACATCCCCGGCATGATCGCTCCGGCCGCGTGTGCTGCGGCGGGCGGGACGCGCGATGGCGAAGGCTTCTTTCCACCGTAACCAGAAGGTCTGGGTCGAGACCGTCGGCACCTGGGCGGTGATCGACAAGATCGTGCCGGTCTGGGCCAAGGGCTTCGACGAGCCCGTGCGCATCACCTACGACGTGGGTCTCGGCCGCGACTTCCAGGCGCACGAGCTGCGTCCCGAGGACAAGAGCGACGAGCCGCTGGCGGACGTGGAGACGGGCGCCTGGCGTATCCTGCGGGCCCGCAACAAGTGGCAGACCGACGAGGACTGCGGCCACCACCCCTACCCCGGCACCTTCCCGGTGGTTGTGACTGACGTGCAGGATTGGGGCGGCTGGCGCACGCCGGGGGCGGAGTACGACCGGGACCCCTACAAGATCGAGCGGCAGGCGCGCCTGATCGCGTCGTGCCCGCAGCTCGTCAGCATCGCCAAGGAGCTCGCCGCCCTCGTCGCCGACGATCCTGACGAGGCCCCGCCGGCGATCCGGCAACTCGCGAAGCAGGCGGCCGCGATCCTGCGTCACGTGGCCGAGGCGACCGATGGCCTCCAGTCGGCGGACGCAGCAGCCGCAGCCTGAGGCGAGGTCGCCGGCCTCAGGCCGGAGCGCAACTGGCCGGGGGCGGCGTGGGCGCCGGCAGGCTGACCCCGTTGCGGCCGAGCTGGGCCGAAAGCACCGGAAACGCCGAGCTGTCGAAGCTCGGATCGATGGCGAACTGCATCAGGACCGGCAGCCGTTCGGGCCGATCGTACGTTCGGAGCAGCGCATTCGCCGCGGCAGGCCGACCCATGGTCTGCCAGCCGATCCACCGGCTGGACGCATCGGCGGTCCCAAGCGCGGCGTTCCAGCGGACGGCGTCGGCGCGGCGGCCCTCGGCGCAGGCCTGACGGAGCTCGGCCAAGGCCTTGACGTCCGACGGCAGGTCCGACGCCCGGACGCGCTCCAGCAGCTCGCGTGCGTCCCGTATCCGGCCGCTCCAGAGGAAGGCGCGGTGCGCCTGGTATTGCGTCAGGGCGCGGTCAGGACTCAGCGCCAGCTGACGGTCGGCGCGCTCCGCCGCGGCTTCGAGGTCGAGGCCCATCACGCTCAGGGTTATGGCGCGCGAGCGCGGTTCGCCGCTCTCCAGCGAGAGCGCGTGGACCCGCTCTGCTGCGGCGCGGAGCGCCCCGCGCTCGCCGGCCCAGGCCGAGATGTCGGCGAAGTCTTCCCAGGCGTCGATGTCCCGTGGCCGGTCGCGCAGGTAGCGGGCCATCAGCCGGTGGGCCTCCCGTGGACGCACGCGCATGGCCGCGGCGAAGGCCCGATAGCGATAGGTCTCCGTCTCGTTGCGGCTGGTGGCGATCGCTGCGTCGATGCGCTCGAAGAAGCGCCGCGCGCGTTCCGCCTCGTCCACCTGCGCCTGTGCCTGGGAGTCCACGCGGGTGGCGTTGCCGAACCAGCTGCGCGCCGACTTCCAGTGAGCGGCGGCGAAGGTCGGATCGAGGGTGCGGGCGAGCTCGTAGGCGTCCGCGGCCGCCCGTGCCTGGTCGATGTCGCCCTCGTTCAGCTGGCGCTGGTCGGCGGCGAGGCCGCGCAGGTAGGCCTCGTACGCCTCGACGGAGCGGGTGCCCGTCTCGACCATCGCGCGCAGCCGGGCGGGCTCCAGGACGCTGCGGAGGGCGCGCGCGATGTCGAAGGCGATCTCTTCCTGGATCGAGATCACGTCCAGGTTCTTCCGGTCGTAGCTCTGCGACCAGATCGCCGCGCCGTCGGACGCGCGGATTAGCCGAGCGCTCACGCGCACGCGGTCGCCGCCGCGACGGACCGACCCCTCCAGCACGTGGGCGACGCCGGCCGCGCGCGCGGCGCCCTGAAGGTCGGCCTCGCCAGTCGCCAGCCGGGCTCCGACCTGGCGCGAGGCGACGCGCAGGTCGGGCGTGCTGGTGAGGGAATTGATCACCTCTTCGGTCAAGCCGGCGGCGAACCACGCGCGGCCCGCGTCGGGCGCGAGGTCGCGGAACGGCAGCACGGCCACGCTCTTCGGGTGCGGCACGCCGGCGGCGCCGCTGTCGGCCCCGCCGCGCCACAGTACTAGCGCCAGCGCGATCCCCGCCAGGATCGCGAGCCCCGCCGCAGCCAGTCCCCATGGCCGAGGGCGAGAGGGGAGCGCGACGCTCGCCTCGTCCGAGCGGTCCGAGGGTGCGCCGCTCGCCCGGCTCGGCTCCGACCTCAGCCGGTAGCCCACCCCGCGTATGCTCTCGACGCTGAAGGCGGGGGAGCCCGAGGCCTCCGCCAAGCGGCGGATGCGGCCGATGCAGCGCTGCAGGGCGTCCTCGCCCACCGCCCTCCCCTGCCAGCACCGTTGGATGAGCTCGTCGCGGCTGACGATCTCGCCCTCGGCCTGGGCGAGCGCCACCAGCACCTGCATGACCCGGCGCTCGAGCGTCTGCCGCCGGTTTCCGGCGACCACCTCCAGCACGGCGGGCCGGACCAGCAGACTTCCGAGGGGAAAGTCCGGGACGTGCGCAGGATCGACGGAGGCTGCGCGCGCGGGGGGGAACTCCAGGCGGGTCACGCCTGCAGCCCCGGAAGCCGGCCGGGCACACCCGTCGCCATCGCTGCATTCCCCCGTCGGGAAACCTACACAGCGATGCCGGCCAGTTCAAATTCGCGCGCGGTCGGTGTTCATCGGCTTAGATCGGGTTCAGCCCCTGTCCCGCCGGATAGCGGAGCCTCAGCCTCGCCGTGCCCATCAATTCAGGGGGCGACAGGGGAGACGGCCATGGGACAGTTCATCACGAAGGACTATGACGTGAAGGGCTACCTCTACAACTTCAACGGCGACCCGATCGAAGTGAAGGTGCTGGCCTTCTCCCACGGGGTGCCCAGCGCGCCCGACCGCTACCTCAGCGAGATGGGCGTCTCGCTCGACGGCGTCCTGCCGAAGGGCAACGCCTTCTACACGCGCCTGCTCAGCTCCCACACGCTGAGCGTCATCTGCGCGAGGGCGAGCGGCTACTATCCCAGCCATTACCTGAAGTCCTTCGAGATGACGTTCGCGTACAAGGATCCCAAAGGGACCAGCAGCACGAGCTACGCGGAGCTGCACTTCTACGAGACGCTGATCAGCGACGTGAAGGCGGTGGACGCGCGCAAGATGAACTCCAAGCCCCCCTATCCGCGGCTCGACGCGCTCACCATGGGGTTCGGCAGCATCAAGTGGCACTGAACCGGCGCGCCCGCGCCCCTGCGGGGGAAGGCGCGGCACGGGCGTAGCCGAAAGAGACGGACGGGCTGGCGTCGGCCGCCGCGGCGCGCCAAGTAGCGCTGGATGCGCACCGACACCCCACAGCCCGTCCGTCTCGTCGATTACCGTCCGCCCGCCTTCCTGGTGGACGAGGTGGCGCTGGATTTCCGCCTGGAGCCCTCCGCCACACGCGTGAGGGCCGAGCTGACGCTGCGCCGCAACGGCGATCATTCCGAGCCGCTGCGCCTGGACGGCGTGGACCTGAAGCTGCGCCGGGTCGCCGTCGACGGCCGCGAGCTGGCAGCCTCCGAGTACGTGCAGAACGACGAGGGGCTGACGGTCCCCGGCGCGCCTGACGCGTTCATCCTCGAGACGGAGGTGGAGATCGATCCCGCGGCGAACACGGCGCTGGAGGGCCTCTATATGTCCGGCGGCCGCTTCTGCACGCAGTGCGAAGCGGAGGGCTTCCGCAAGATCACCTTCTTCCCCGACCGGCCGGACGTGCTCGCGCGCTTCACGATTCGCGTGGAGGCCGACAAGGCCGCGTATCCGCGGCTGCTCGCCAACGGAAACCGGGTCGAGACCGGGGAGCTCGAGGGCGGGCGGCACTACGCCGTGTGGCGAGATCCCTTCCCCAAGCCGGCGTACCTGTTCGCGTTGGTCGCCGGTGAACTCGACGTGCTGCCCGACACCTTCACGACGACGAGCGGGCGGCAGGTCGCGCTCGAAATCTACGTCGATCCCGGCCAGACGGCCCGCGCTACCTACGCGCTCGACGCCCTGAAGCGCGCCATGCGGTGGGACGAGGCGGCGTTCGGGCGCGAGTACGACCTCGACCTCTTCATGATCGTGGCCGTGCGCGACTTCAACTTCGGGGCGATGGAGAACAAGGGGCTGAACATCTTCAATTCCAGCCTGTTGCTCGCCGATCCTGAGACCGCGACAGACTCCGACTACGAGCGCATCGAGAGCGTCGTCGCGCACGAGTACTTCCACAACTGGACGGGCAACCGGATCACCTGCCGCGACTGGTTCCAGCTGTGCCTGAAGGAGGGCTTCACGGTCTTCCGCGACCAGGAGTTCTCCGCCGACCAGCGCGATCGCGCCGTTCAGCGCATCAAGGACGTTCGCGCCTTGAGGGCCCGCCAGTTCCCGGAGGACGCGGGTCCCCTCGCCCACCCGGTTCGGCCCTCGAGCTACGTAAAGATCGACAACTTCTACACGGCGACGGTCTACGAGAAGGGCGCCGAGCTGATCCGCATGCTCAAGACCCTGCTGGGCGACGAGACCTTCCGGCGCGGCTGCGACCTCTACTTCGAACGGCTCGACGGCACGGCCGCGACCGTCGAGGAGTTCATGGCCTGCTTCGCGGAGGCCTCGGGGCGGGACCTCTCCGGCTTCATGCGCTGGTATGAGCAGGCGGGGACGCCCCGGCTGGCGGTGGAGAGCCGCTATGACGCGGGCGCGCGCACTCTCGAACTGCGACTGAAGCAATCGACGGCGGCCACGCCCGGGCAGGAAGAGAAGGTCCCGGCCCCCTTGCCCGTGCGTGTGGGCCTGCTCGATCAGGAGGGGCGGCCGTTGCGGTTCACCGGACCCGAGGGCGAGACCGACGAGACGGTGATCGTGATCGAAGACGCGGAGACGACGGTTCGACTGGACGGCGTGGCTGCGGAGCCGGTGGTGTCGGCGCTCCGCGGCTTCTCCGCGCCGGTGACGCTCTCGTCGTCCGCCTCGCAGGAGCACCGCTACATTCTGCTGGCGTCGGATCCGGACCTGTTCAACCGCTGGGAAGCCGGCCAGAGCCTGGCTTCCGACCTGATCCTCGCTCGGGCCGCAGGGCGTCCGGGCGAGACGGGGGAACGACGCTGGGCGGAGGCGGTAGGCCGCGCCCTGGCCGACCAGTCGGCGGATCATGCCTTCAAGGCGCTGCTGCTTTCGCCGCCGAGCGAGGCGGACCTGGCGCTGCTGATGCGTCCGATCGATCCGCAGGCGATCCACGCCGCCCGGGAGACGCTGAGGGCGACGCTCGGCCGAACCTTGGCCGAGCCGCTCAGCCGGCTGCACGACGACCTCGCCGGCGGCGGCGACTTCTCCGCCGCCGCGGAGGCCGCCGGGCGCAGAGCCTTGCGTAACACGGCGCTGCACCTCCTCGTCATCGCAGAGCGTCCGGGCGCCGTCACCCGCGCCGAGGGCCATCTGGTCGCGGCGACGAACATGACCGACGCGCTCGGAGGCCTCGAGGCCCTCTCCCGAGCCGGCGGCGAGCCCTACGAGCGCGCGCTGGCGGCCTTCTACGAACGCTGGCGGCACGAGCCGCTGGTGGTGGACAAGTGGTTCGCGCTCCAGGCCCGCGGGCCGCAGGAGGACGTGCTCGGCCGTGTCGTTGGGCTGACCACCCACCCGGCCTTCGAGCCGAAGAACCCGAACCGTCTGAGGGCGCTCGTGTCGACTTTCGCCTCCGCCAACCCCGCCCGCTTCCACGCCCCGGACGGATCCGGCTATCGATTTCTTGTGGATGAAATCCTCGCCGTGGACGCCTTCAACCCGAAGACGGCCGCCCGCTTGGTCGAGCCGCTCGCCGGGTGGCGGCGCTTGAAGCCCGAACTCGCAGAGCGGGCGAAGGCGGAAGTCGAGCGCCTCGTGGGCTCGCCGACGCTGTCGAAGAACGTTCAGGAGCTTGCGGCGAAAGCGCTCGCCTGAGCCGCTGGGCCGTGGCGTGGGAGTCCGACGCACCGTAGGCTCCGAAGCTGGGCGCGATTCATGAGGGGGTCGGTTTGGCGAGCCGAAGTCGGCGCGCGAGCGAACTCGGCGTAGTGGACGCCGCGTCGGAGGGCTCCGCGCCCCCCGACGCGCCGTTCCCGCTGAGCGTCCGCATCGCCATCCTGCTCGCGCTGCTGGTGCTCGCCATCCACACCGTGGTGGTGACCCGCTCGCTGCAGGGCGGCGGCCAGGAACTCGTCGTCAGCGTACTCACCCTGCTGCTGCCGCTAGCTATCGGCTCCGCACTGACCGTCGTGCTGCTGGTGCAGACCCGCAAGGCCGAGGAGGCCCGCCGCGCCTGGATGGAGAGCGAGCGCCGCTTCCGCATGGCCGTCGAGGGCGCCCGCTGCGGGATCTGGGAGTGGGACCTGCAGGCCGACGAGGTGTTCCTGTCGGACATGACGGCGGTGATGCTGGGTTGGGGCGGGGGCGGCGTGGCCTCGGGCGCCGAAGTGATCCAGCGCGTGGCTCCGGAGCACCGCGACCGCCTGCGTCAGGCCCTCGCCTCGGCCGCCGAATACGGGGCGTTTGATGTGAGCTTCCGCGTGCCCGACCGTCCCAGCGGCTCGCCCGTGGCCCGCTCCGCCTGGATCGACGCGCGTGGACAGGCCGTAGCCGCCGCCCAGGGCGACGAGGCCGGGTACCGCCGGGTCGTCGGCGTGGCGCTGGACGTCACCGACGAGCGGGTGGCGCAGGCGCGGGCGCAGGCGGCCGAGACCCGCCTGCGCGACGCCATCGAGAGCGTGTCGGACGCCTTCGTGCTGTGGGACGCCCGGGGGCGGCTGCTGGTCTGGAACCGCACGTTCCGCGACTTCTTCGGTGTCGATCCTGCCCTGCTGAAGCCCGGCGTCCGCTACGACACGATCCAGAAGGCGGCCTCGGCCGCCATCGCGCGCGCCACCGCTTCGTCCGACGGCACAGGCGTGCGCGAGGCCGAGCTGAAGGACGGCCGCTGGATCCAGATCTCGGAGCGGCGAACCGCCGAGGGTGGGCTGGTGATGACGGCGGCGGACATCACGATCATCAAGCTCCAGGAGGAGGGTCGGCGCCGCAACGAGGAGGCGCTGCAGCAGATCGTGAAGCGGCTGGAGCTCAGCCAGACCGAACTGGCCGAGCTCGCCCGCAAGTACGAGGCGGAAAAGGTGAAGGCCGAGGGGGCCAACAAGGCCAAGTCCGAGTTCCTGGCCAACATGAGCCACGAGCTGCGCACGCCGTTGAATGCGATCAACGGCTTCTCGGAGATCATGCTGGGGGAGATGTTCGGCCCGCTCGGGGACCGCCGCTACAAGGAGTACTGCAAGGACATCCTGGATTCCGGGCAGCACCTGCTGGCCCTCATCAACGACATCCTCGACATGTCCAAGATCGAGGCGGGCAAGTTCACGCTGAAGCTGCAGCCGCTTTCCATCGAGGAGGTCGTGGAGGACGCCGTCCGGCTGATGCGGGCGCGGGCCGAAGAGGGCGGCCTCGTACTCCGGGCCGAGCTGCCTCCGCTGCCGGAGGTGGAGGCGGACTACAGGGCGATGAAGCAGGTGATGCTGAACCTGCTGTCGAACGCGCTCAAGTTCACCGCCCGGGGCGGCAAGGTCACCGTGAACGCCGAGCACCTCGGCGATCGCGTGCGCGTGAGCGTGACGGACAACGGCATCGGCATCTCGCCGGAAGACATGTCGCGCCTCGCGCGCCCCTTCGAGCAGGCGGAGAGCCAACTGGTGAAGACGCAGCAGGGCAGCGGGCTGGGGCTGGCGCTGACCAAGTCTCTCGTCGAACTGCACCAGGGCCGGCTCGACATGCAGAGCGAGCCCGGCGTCGGCACGACCGTCAGCTTCACCCTGCCCGTGGAGCGCGCCGCGGACGAGGCCCGGGCCGCCTAGCGGGCGGGGCGCCTGCGGTCGCCGCGACGTCCCTTGGGCCGCCGCATGGCCTCGCCCAGGGCCGCGCGCTCATCCTGATCGAGCCGTTCGGCGAACTGGAGCACCGCGGCGTCCACGTCGGCGCGCACCGCCAGCTCCGCCTGGTGAGCGCGGGCGAGCGCCGCCCGGACGGCGGCGGGGTCGAACGCGTCGGCGTTCATCGCCCGCTGCGCCTCACGCCGCGACCGCCGCATCTCCGTCACCCGCGGCGCGTTCTCCTGCGACTCGCGCCGCAGCAGCGCCTCGAAGGCCTCCCGGTCCGCAGCGTCGAACTGCTGGGCCGCAGCCCAGTAATGCCCGGCGCCGCGCGGCCTCGGTCGCGCCGAGTCGCCGCGCAGGCTGATCAGCAGCCCCCCCACGATCAGCCCGACCAGGAAGAGGTTGAGCGCGAGGGAAACGAAGAACGCGGTCTGCAGGCGGCGGCCGGTCAAAGCTGGCCCTCCGCCGGTTCGATCCCGCCCAGGACCTCGTAGGTGTCCAAGTCCGCCAGCAGGGCGTCCGGCGCGGCCTCAGGCGGGGCCAGCAGCGAGACTCCGAACACCAGCCCGGCGACGCCGGCGGCGGCCAGGCCGGCGCCCGGCGCGAACCACCGCAGCGGTGAGCGCCGCACGCGCGCCTGCGGCGCCGCCTCCACGATCCGCCGACGCAGCGCCGGCGAAGGCGCCAGGGGCCGGCTCTCGTCGAGCAGGTCGTCCAGCTCTTCGGCCCAACGGAGGGCCGCACCGGCCTCCACGTCCGCGCCTGCGAACGCCAGCGCCTCGGCGCGCTCGGCCGCCGGCCAGCGGCGCGGCTCGGCGCCGTAGGCGTCGAGGATGGCGAAGAAGCGGTCCCTGTTCATCCTGCTACTCTCTCACCAGGTCCGACAGCGCCGCGCGCAGGGCGCGCCGTCCGCGGGAAAGGAGGCTCTCCAGCGCCTCCACGCTGACGTCCATGATCTGCGCCGCGGCGATGTTGCCGAGCTCCTGGAAGTGGCAGAGCACCACCGCCTCGCGCTGGCGCTCCGGCAGCGCCTGCAGGGCCTCCTGCACGCGTCGCGACACGTCCGCGGCATGCAGACCCCGATCCGGAGCGGGACCGGTATCCACCTGCTCCGGCGGCTCGGCCATCGGCCGCTCCCGCCGCCGGCGCAGCCGGTCGTAGCAGAGGTTCAGGGCTACGCGGTGAAGCCATGTGTCGAACCTCGCCGGACCAGCCGTCCACGTCCCGGCGTGCTTCCAGGCACGCAGGAAAGCCTCCTGCGCCACGTCTTCGGCCTCGACGGGATCGCCGAGCATGCGCCCGGCGAGCGCGGTGAGGCGGGGAAGCTTGCGGGCGACCAGCGCCTGGACGGCGGCCTGATCGCCCTGACCGGCGCGGACGACGAGGTCGAAGTCTGGATCATGTCCTTCCCTCCCCTGCACTCCGTCCGCACCGCTCCTGGATCGCTTTAGCCGCGTGCCGCCCGGGCCGCCCGCCGCTCGTCACGGGTGATGAACCCGTCACGATTAGAATCGAGCCGCTCGAAACGAACGCGCAGCTGCGCGTCGAACTCGGCCCGGGTCAGCGCGCCGTCCCGGTTCGCATCGAGGCGAGCGAACAGGCCGCCGCCCTGACGCTTCGCGCCGGCCGCACGCGCGCCGCGGGCGACGCCCTGCGGCCGGGCCTGCAGCTCGGCGAGGCTCAGGCGGCCGTCCCGGTTCGCGTCACGGCGGGCCAGCCGCTCGGCGCCCTTCTGGCCGAGTTCGGCCTGCGTGAGGAAGCCGTCCCGGTCGGCGTCGCGCCGGGCGAACATCTGCCCGAGCCGCTCGCCGCGGTTTTCACTCCGCTCGGCGCGACGCTCGCGGCGGTCGGCGCGGCGCTCCTGGCGCTCGGCCTTGATGGCCACGCGGGCCTCGCGGGCTTCCGGCTGGGTGATCGCGCCGTCCCGGTTGAGGTCGAGCCGCGCGAAACGTTCGGCGTGGCGGGCCTGCATCTCCACGAAGGAGACCCGGCGGTCGCCGTCCGTGTCGGCGCCGCGGCGGCCCGACTGGGCCGGCTGGGCCTGAGCGGCGCCGGCCAGCAGCACGGCCAGGGCGGCACCTGCCGTCAGGGTCTTCATCATTCGTCGTACTCCGATGTCAGCGACGTCGTCGCCCCTCGGGTGGTTGAACGCGCCGCAGACGCCTTTCCGTCGTCGGCGATCAGACGCTCGTACGCCTTGCGGGCCGCGGCGCGCAGCCGCACCAGGCGCGGCTCCAGCGCGGCGAACCCGGCGACACCGCCCGCTTTCGCCAGTCGGGCGCGGAACGGCGCCGGTTCCTCCGAGGGGTCCGGATCGTCCGCCAGCGCCACCCGGAGCAGCTGGGACAGGGCCTGCTGGGCGCCCCAGGCCCGGCGGAGGGGATCGGCGACGGTCCGGGGAGCGAGGTCCGCCTCGACCATGGCGTCCAAGGCGTCGAGCGTGCCGGAGCGCAGCGGGCCGGCGTGGGAGGCATGGAGGAGTTGGAGCAGCTGCACGGCGAACTCGACGTCCACCAGGCCGCCGGGGACCAGCTTCAGGTCCCAGAAGCCGGAGGGCGGCCGCTCCCGGGTCATCAGTTCGCGCATGGCGCGGACGTCACGCCGGGTGCTCGCCGGATCGCGCTGCCGTCGCAGGGCGCGCTCGATGGCTCCACGGGTGCGCCGGGCCGCCTCGGGGCGGCTGGCCCAGACGACGCGGGCCCGGGTCAGCGCCATCAACTCCCAGGTCTCCGCCTCGCGGTCGTAGTAGGACTGGAGCGCCGCCAGCGAAACGGCCACCGGACCCGCGGCTCCGGAGGGCCTGAGCTGTAGGTCCACGGGGTAGAGCGAGCCCTCCGCCGTCGGCGCGGACAGCGCCGTCACCAGCCGCTGCGTGAAGCGGCCGTAGAAGGTTTCCGCCGCCCATCCCTTGATCGCAGAGGCCGCACTCGGCTCGTCCGGCAGGTAGACGGTCATCAGGTCCACGTCGGACCCGGCCGTCATCTCGCGCGAGCCGCACTTGCCGAGCGCCACCACCGCCACGGAACCAGGGAAAAGGCCGGCCGTCCGCTCCGTCTCCCGCAGCGCCGCCGCCGAGAGCCCGCGCAGACAGGCGTCGGCGAGGTCCGAGTAGGCCTCCCCCGCCTCCTGCGCGTTCGCCTTGCCGGTCAGCACCTGCACGCCGATGCGCAGCGACTGCTCGCGCTGGATGCGGCGCACGGCGTCCATCGCGGCTTCGAAGCCACCGGCCTCCACGGGCGCAGACTCGATCAGCTCGGTGACCCCCGAGTGCTCACGCACCGGCGCGAAGAAGGACGGATCGAAGAGGGCGTCCAGCGCCGCCGGCCGCCGCGCAAGCGTGCGGGCGAGGTCCGGGGCGAAGGCCATCACCTGCACCAGCAGCTCGAACAGGTCCGGCTCGGCGAGAAAGAGCGACTGCACCTGCACGCCGGCGGACAGGCGGGTGAAGAAGTCGGCGAACCGGTTGAACGCCTCGTCGGGCGTGCCGGTGCGGCGCGCGGCTTCGAGCAGCCGCGGGGCCAGCCGGGTGAACAGCTCGCGTCCCGCGGCGGTGCGCGTG